>NZ_JBEOSA010000012.1:0-155948 GCF_040302625.1 Kitasatospora sp. NPDC097643
GGCTCCACACCTACAATCACCACCGCGGACACACCGCACTCGCAGGCAAACCACCCGCCAGCCGCATCCCCAACCTCACGGGACAGAACACCTAGCGCTTCGGGAGCTGGAAAACCGTCTACGAGCGGCATCGACACCCGTGGCCACTCGCGACGACAAGCGCGCCTACGTCTTCGCGGGCACCGTCACCATGGCCTCGATCCGCCTGCGGCTCAAGCCCTGACAAGCTGACGTCAGCAGGCTTCCAGCGCTTCGGCTTGCCGCGTGAGGTCCTCCGCGATGTCGTCCCAGTCCGGACCGCGCAGCCACAGGTTCTGCGCGGCTTCCCGCAGAAGAGCCGGCTCGTCCGGCCTCTGCAAGAGCACGAGCCGATAGGCGAGGTTGCGAATCCACACCGGGAGCCGCCCGTCGACCAGGTTCGGGCTGAGCTCCCGCAGCATCGAGAGAATCGCGTCCGCATCAGCGAACGTCAGCTCTTCGACGAAGTAGTGCTCGCGATGCTCCTCACCGCACGCCGGTGTCGGACGGTACTCATCCCCGTAGAGACACCGGGCGTGCTCGGTCAGCGTGCTGTGCATGCGCTGCAGCCTACGTCGTCATGATCCGCCGACACGACCCCAGTCGAACCGCTCGAGCAAGCGATGCGGACGGGACGGACGGGAAACCGGTGGAGGAGCATCGGCGGCGTCGTGGATGATCAGGGGATGCGACGGTTGCGGCACGGCTACACGAACCACACGACGGGCGACGGCAAGGTCGTGGTGAAGCGGTACGACGGGCCGGACGGCGAGGCCCGGTTGGCCTGCGAACAGGGGATGCTGACGCACCTTCAGGGCGCGCTGCCGGTGCCGCCGGTGCTGGCCGCCGAAGCGGGTGCGCTCACGCTCGGGCACCTGCCGGGGGTGCCCGCGCAGGAGTTGCTGGAGGCCGGGCACGGGGCGGAGGTCCTCGCCGCGTGCGGGCGGGTGCTGCGCCGGCTCCAGGCCGTCCAGGCCGTCCAGGCCGTCCACGACGTCCGGGCCCTCGACGCGAGCGGGGCCGGACCGGTGCTCGTGCACGGGGACTTCGGGCCCAACAACCTCCTCCTCGATCCGGCCACCTTCGAGGTCACCGCCCTGCTGGACTGGGAGTTCGCCCATGACGGCGACCCGGTGGAGGACCTCGCCTGGTGCGAGTGGATCGTCCGCATGCACCACCCCGAGCACGTCGGCGCCCTCGGCGAGCTCTTCCGCGCGTACGGGGGCCCCGTCCCGCCGTGGCCGGAGCGGCGGGCGGCGATGCTCGCCAAGTGCGCCTGGCTGGAGGAGTTCTGCCGCCGCCGCGACCCGGCGGGCCCGGGGGTCCGGCAGTGGCAGGAGCGGACGCAGGTCACGGCGGACTGGCCGGAGTGGCCCGAGCAGCCGGTGACGGACCCGCGGGTCACCGTGGATCGTCAACTCGCCGCCTACAACGGCCACGACCTGGCGGCCTTCCTCGCCACCTACGCCCCCGAGGTCGTGGTGAACCGCCGGGACGGCAGCCGGCTGGAGGGCCGCGACGCGTTGCGCGCGGCCTACGCCCCGCTCTTCGCCGAAGGCCGCTGCCAGGCCCGGATCACCGGCCGGCTCACCCAGGGCGACTGGGTGGTCGACCACGAGACCGCCGAGGGCGTGGCCGCCGAGCCGCTCCGGGTCCTGGTCGCCTACCGCGTGCGTGACGGCCTGATCGACCGGGTCGACTTCCTCGGCGGGTGAGCGACGCGCGCCCGGTCGCGGCAGACTCCTCGGGTGACCGACGCGCGCCCTGCCACGACGGCGAACCGTGCTCAGCCCAGCTCGAACACCAGCGCCGTCCAGCTGACCCCGGCCCGCCCGTGCAGGTCGGAGCGTCCGCTGCGGTGGAGCAGGCGCAGCCCCCGGGCGGCGGCGAGGGCGACGGTCTCCTCGGGCGGGACGTCGAACATCCGGCGGCCCGGCGGGACGGGCCCGTGCCGGACGGTGAGGGCGAGGCGGCCGCCCGGGGCGAGGAGCCCGGCGAGGGTGTCCATCGCCACCGGGCGCTCCTCGGCCGCGAGGTGCATCCACACGGCGGTCAGCAGGACGAGGTCGAACCGCTCGCCCGAGCCGCTCAGCAGCGGCAGCCCGGGCAGCCCGTCGGACACCCAGCGGACCGCCACCCCGGCGTGCAACCGCTCACCGACCTGCCGGAGTTCGGGCGTCGGCTCGGCGGCGACGACCGGGTGCCCGAGGGCGGCGAGGGCGGCCGCGTCCCGCCCGGTGCCGGCGCCCACGTCGAGCACGGCGGCGGGCGGCGCGGGGTAGAGGTGCAACAGTTCCCGGTGGACCTCGGCGAAGGTCACGCTCTCGTACTGGACGGCGAGCTCCTCCGCCGCCGCGCCGTAACCGGCGGTGCCCGCAAGACCGTTCGGCCGGTCAACGCCGTTCGGCCGGTCAAGACTGTTCGGCCGGTCAACGCCGCTCGGCCGGTCAAGACTGTTCGGCCGGTCAACGCCGGCCGGCTGCTCCGCCGCCGTCGACGCCCCGTTCACGCCGACTCCATGACGAGCACCGCGTCCCCGGCCGTGGCCGCGCCCGCGAAGAAGTCCCGCAGCTCCCGGAGGTCGGCGACCACCCGGGCCGCCCAGTCCTCCGACCACGGGGTCGGGTAGCCGAGGTGGGCGGCGGTCCGGGCCAGCAGGGGGTGCTGCTGGCGGACGAGTTCGCCGAGCGCCGAGTCCCGCAGGAACGCGGCGGCCGCCGCGACCTGCTCGGGGCGCAGCACGAACGGACCGGGTGGCGCCCCGACACCCGGCTCGCGCCGTTCGCCGCCGTAGACGGGCAGCCGCGCGGCCGGGTCGGGGTGCAGGCCGTTCTCGGTGAGCGCTAGCTCCATCAGCCGCGCGGTGCTGCGCACGCCGAGCACCAGCCCGGCGGCCGCCAACTGGTCGTACCGGACGTCCTGCCGCCCGGGCACGAGCGCGCCGAGTTCGGTCGGCGGGCAGGTGTCCGCAGCCGGACCGGGCACACGGCGCCAGAAGTGATCCACACTCACCCGGACAGCCTAGCCAACAGCGGCTCAAGCCTCACCAGGATGCCAGGCGGGCCATTCCCAGGGACGGTCCGCCCAGTGCACCCGGGCCGGGTCGCGGGGGTCGAGGTCCGGGAAGAGCTGGTGGATCCGGGGCTCGAACTCCTCTGGGGCGAGGGGCTCCCAGCCGTGGCCCTCGAAGTGGACCAGCCGGTAACGGCTGTCGGTCCGGAACTCGGCCACCTCGACCAGGGGCCCGGGCGCGCTGGACGTGCTGTTGGTCTCCATGCCCCCAAGCATGTGGGGGCGCGGCAATCGGCGCCCGTCCAGAACCCTCTTCCGGGTCATGTCCCGGCGTCGGCCCGCTCGTTGAGCACGAGGAAGGTACGGCGGGGGGTGGTGAGTGTGGCAGGAGGACGAGGACATGACTGGGCAGCCCCCCGGAGGGCAGTGGCAGTGGCCGCCGAACGCGTGGCAGCCGCCCCCCGTACCTCCGCCCGTCCCGGCGTTCGCCGCCGCTCCGCCGCCTCCGCCTCCCCCACCGCCACCGCGCCGCTCGCGCCGGGTGTGGGCGGCCACGGCGGTCGGGACGGTCGCCGTGCTGGCCTCCGTCCTGGCGATGTGCGGGCCGGGGACGGGTGACGAGCTGGACGTGGTGACCCTGCCGCAGTCCTCGCCCTCCGCGTCCGCCCCGGCGGCGGACCCGGCCGCCGTCACGCCCGCGCCCTCCCCGCTACCGGCCCCCACCCCGTACACCGGCGGACCGGCCGGCGGGGACCGGACCGCGTCACCGACCGCCGGGAGCCCGACCAGCGGAGGCACAACCGCCGCAGGCACAGCCACCGAGAACGCGGCCCCCGAGGACCCGGCGGGGGCGGAACCCTCCGGCGCACCGCACGCGGCGACCCCGCACCCCAGGCCCGGCCACGCCCCGCACCCGGCCCCGTCCCACGGCGCCCCGGCCCCGGCGGCCCCCGGCCCCACCCCGACGGCCCAGGGCGGTCACCCACCCGCCCCGAGCGTCGGCCCGGGCGCCCTCTGCGACCAGGCCGAACGCCTCGGCCGCTGGCCGGCCAACTCGGAACAGTCCCGGCTCTGCCACAGCATCTACGGCTGAGGGCACGTCCCCGCCGCCGCACTCCGAAGGACGGGGGCGGGGACGGTTCCACCCGGTCAGGGTGGTCCGACCCGGTCGGCGATGCTGAAGGTCGGTGACCCGGCGGACGGCGTCAGCGATCCCGCAGACGGCAGCCGGGCGGGCGTGGTGGCCCGCGTGCCGCGCGGGCAGGCAGGCAGGCGGGCAGGCAGGCCGGGCCGGCCGGGCGCCCCGGTCTCGGAGCGCGCCCGACCGCGCGTGCCCGGTCGCCGCCCACGCATCGAGGAGTGACGACCGGGCTTCCCGGGCACAGGCCCTCAGCCCGTGCCGGGGAAGCCGCTACCGAGCAGCCCCCATCCAGCCGGGCCGCCAGGACACGGGCCAACGTGCCGGTGAGGCGGTAGATGCGGCGCGAGCGGCGACCGAGCTCGCGCCACACAGGCCGTCAGCCAGCGCCGGGGAGGCCAGCGCCGGAGACGCCGACGCCAGGGACGCCAGCACCGGGGAACCCCGCCCCGAGGCCGCCGCCGCCGAACAGCCCCCGGTCCAGCCGCCCCGCCAGGACGCGGGCCAGCGTGTCGGTGATGTGCCCGGTGTCGCGGTAGAGCACGACGCCCTCCAGCACCGCCGGGCAGTCCGGCCCGGTCCCCGGGCAGAGCAGCGGCCCGAGGTCGAGGGTGCGGACGCCGTAGCGGGCCGCGAGGCCGCCGGTGAGGAGCGGGTCGGGCTCGAAGGCGGTGTCGCGGGGGAAGAAGCAGGCGTCGGAGCGCCCGTCGGAGGCGGCGAGGCAGGTCGGGATGTCCTGGCCGGGCATCGGGGTGTCGCCGAGGTAGGCGAGCGGGGCGCCGACGGCGGCGAGGCGGTCGAGGGTGCGGCTCCAGCCCTGGGTGCGTTCCTGCTGGCTGCCGTAGCGGTTGAGGCCGGCCATCAGGACGAGGCGCGGCTTGGGGCCGGTGGCGAGCCGGGTGAGGGTGTTCTCGCGCCAGCGGTCGCACTCCTCGAAGGTGCGGCCGAGGACGTTGTTGCGCACCGTGAGGGTGGCGAGCGGGCAGCCGGGCTTGACCAGGACCTCCAGCGCCCAGTGCCGCTGCTGGGCCATGGCGAGGGCGGCGGAGATCCACTGGCCGGCGTGCGAGTCGCCGAGCAGGACGATCCGGTCGGGGCTGTCCTCGGCACCGAACAGGCAGCGCGGGCTGGTGTCGGCGTTGAGCGGGATCTCGCAGCCCTTGCCGGGCGGGAAGTCCTCCCGGGCCCGGGCGAGCGACGGGGTCAGGCCGAGCAGCCGGGTGCCGGGGGCGAGCAGCGCGGGGCCGTCCACGGCACCGGCCGGGGCGGCGACGGGCGCGTCGGCGCTGCCGAGGGCGCGGACGGTGCCGCCGCCGAGGGTGAGCGCGGCGATCAGCGGGATGACCAGGGCGCTGGCGCCGACCGCGAGTCCGCGCCGGGGTGCCGGACTGCTGCCGTACCGCAGTGGCGTTTCGACCAGCCGCAGGGTGAGCCAGGCGGGCAGCGCGCTGGCGGCGGTCAGGGCGAGCAGGGTGGTCCAGGGCAGGGTGCCGTACCGGGCCTGGGCGATGGTGAGCACCGGCCAGTGCCAGAGGTACCAGGCGTACGAGAGCCGGCCGGCGGCGCGCAGCGGGCGGGTGGCGAGCAGGCGTCCGGCGTCGGCGGCGCCGAGGGAGCGGTGGGCCGGTCCGGCGAGCAGGACGGCGGCGGTGCCGAGAACGGGCAGCAGCGCGGCGGTGCCGGGGAACGGGGTGGTGCGGTCGTACCAGGCGAGCGGCACGAGCACGGCCCCGAGGCCGAGCCAGCCGACCACCCGCAGCGCCCCGGTCGCCATCCGAGCCGTCCCGCCGGACGCCACCCCGTCAGCCGCCGAGCGGCGCGCGAGGGTGCCGGCGAGCAGCGCGGCGCACGCGCCGGCCGCGAACTCCCACAGCCGGCCGGCGGTGGAGAAGTAGGCGAGCGGCGCCGAGGTCGCCGTCCAGCGGATGCAGAGCACCAGCGAGACCGCGCCGATGCCGAGGGTGGCGAGGGTGATCGCGACGGTGCGGCGGCGGCCGTGCAGGTAGCGGGCGAGACCGAGCAGCAGGACGCCCCAGAGCAGGTAGAACTGGTTCTCCACGCCGAGCGACCAGAAGTGCTGGAGCGGGCTGGGGTCGCGTTCGGCGGCGAGGTAGTCGGTCTGCTGGCCGACGAACCGCCAGTTGGCGAACTGCCCGGCGGCGGCGATCAGGTCGCGGGCGAGGTCGGTGCCGCGCAACGGGTCGAGCAGGGCGCCGCCGGCGGCGGCGGTGGCGACCAGGACGGTGGCGGCGGCGGGCAGGATGCGGCGGGCACGGCGGGCGGCGAAGTCCCGCAGGCCGAGCGGGCGGCCGAGCAGCAGGCCGGTGATGAGGAAGCCGGAGATGACGAAGAAGACGTCGACGCCGACGTAGCCGCCGGTGAGGCCGGGCAGGGCGGCGTGGTAGGCGAGGACGGACAGGACCGCGACGCCACGCAGGCCCTCGATGTCGGGGCGGAAGGCGGTGCGTCGGCGGGGTTCGCGCTCCGGGGGCGCGACGGCCTCGACGGCGGTGCGCCGCGCGGGCGCAGCAGGCTGATCGGCCCGGTCGAGCCGGACGACCTCGGGCAGCAGGTGGGCGGAGGCATTGAACGACGGCGGCGGTTCGGCCGTTGGCACGGCGGTGCTCCTTGCAGGGGCTGGCAGCGGTGGTCGGGGCCGCCGGGCCGATGGGGCGGCCGGGCGGCGGGTCCGCGCCGGTGGGGCGACGCGCAAGGAATGTTCAGCGAGCAGGAAGCAGAAAGCGGGAATCAGAAAGCAGGAAGCAGGAGGCGGTAATTGACGGACCGTCAGAACAGCAGCGGATCGGCCCAGCCGGACGCCAGCAGCCCGCAGAGCAGCAGCACCGCGGTGACGGCGACGGCCTCCGCACGGCCGAATCCGAGGTCGGCGCCGGAGCGCCGCGCCGGTGCGGGGACGTCCTGGACGGCGGCTCCGTTGCCGCCGCGCACCAGCGGCCAGAGGGCCCGGATCAGCGGGATCATGGTGTACGCGGTGAGTCCGAGCAGCGCGGTGAGCGCCCAGTACGGCCGCCAGCCGTACGTCGCGGCGGCGCGGACCAGCCCGGCCGTCCCGCTCAGGACGACGAGGCCGAGCCAGCCGACGCCGATCCGGGCGACGGTCCGGGCGAGCGTGCTGCCGCCGGACACGGCGCCGGTGGGCACCCAGTCGGCGCTGCGGCGGCGCAGCGCGTGCGCGATGGCGACCACGTGGCAGAGCCCGCCGAGGAGCTGGACCCGGGTGACCTCGAAGCGCCAGCGGGTGCGGGACATCGCGGGCAGCAGCACCAGCGCGACCCAGATCGGCGGCAGGAAGGGCAGCACCTGCCAGGGTTCGATCTCGTCGGGCGCGAAGAACAGCATGATCAGGGCGGGCAGCGGGACGGCGAAGACGTTCACCGCGCTGGTGACGTAGCCGAGGATGCCGTTCCAGAAGCAGAGCCGGGCCGACCGCGGGAGCGGGCCCCGGCGGAAGCCCGGGTCGCGGACCAGCGCGAGGGAGCCGAGGCACCAGCGGTACTGCTGGCTGATGAAGGCGGGCAGGCCGGTGGGCGACATGCCCTTGGCGACCAGGGCGGGCACGTACCGGGTGGTCCACCCGGCGCGGGCGAGCGAGAGTCCGGTGTAGAGGTCCTCGCTGTGGTCGATCTCGGCGAAGCCGCCGACCCGCATCAGGGCGGCGCGCCGGTAGAGGGCGTTGGTGCCGCAGCAGACGGTGCCGTCCTGGGCGTCCCGGGAGGGCTGGATCCAGCGGTAGAAGATCTCCTGGGTGGCGCCGGCGGCGCGTTCGAGCCAGGACATGTCGGCGTCCGTGTCGAAGCACTGCGGGCTCTGCACGATGCCGACCTCGGGGGTGTCGAGGTAGGGCACCAGGTGGTGCAGGAAGTCGGGGCGGGGGCAGAAGTCGGCGTCGAGAACGGCGACGATCTCGCCGGTGCCCTCGGCCAGGCCGTGGTTGAGGTTGCCGGCCTTCTTGAACCGGCCGCGGTCGGGGCGGGAGCGGTACTGGAAGCCGTAGGAGCGGGCGAGTTCGCGGACCTCGGGGCGGGCGGCGTCGTCGAGGACGAGGACGGTCAGTTCGCCGGGCCACCGGACGGCGGCGGTGTGCCGGTAGGCGTTGTCCAGGACGGCGAGGGGTTCACCGGCAGTGGGCAGCAGCAGGTCGACGCTCGGGTGGCGGGCGGGCTGCCAGGCGCGGACCAGCAGGTCGTGCGAGTCGCGCGTGTACCGGCGGGCGCGTTGGCCGTCGGTGAGGGAGAGCAGCCAGGTGGCGGCGTTGAGTACGGTGAGCACCAGGAACGGCCAGAGCAGTGGCCGGCTGAGCGCGAACAGGCCGAGGGTGGCGGTGGCCCCGGCGTAGGAGAGGGTGGCGCAGAGCAGCACCCAGCGGCGCTGCGGGCCGAAGTACCAGTACAGCTCCTCGTCGTCGGGCGGGCTGGGCAGGCGGAGGTCGGGGTCCGCGGGCGTCCGGTGCGGACCGGTGTCGGGTGCGGGCATGGCGGTGCCATGGAGTACGGGCATGCGGAAATGGCCCCCCTGGGCATGGGACGGAACGTGGCCGTTCGTCCCCAGCCTCTCACATTGGCCTAGACCAATCGTGAACTCGGTATGACATCTCCGCATCGCTCCTGGTCAACGACTTGACGGTGCATCACCTCCACCGAGCCATGTCAAGCGACCGTGGAGCGAACCCCGAGCACCGCCGCGCCCACTCCCTCGACGCCCACTCCCTCGACGCCCCGCCTCAGGCGCTCCGCAGCCCCTTCGTCAGCGTCTCGAACCGCAGGTCCGGCCGCAGCGGGATGCCGAAGCGCTCGTCCCCGTACGGGAAGGGGGTGTAGACGCCGGTCCGGCGGAAGCCGCGCCGCTCGTACCAGGCGATCAGGTCGGCGCGCTGCTCGATCACGGTCATCTCCAGCTCGCCGACGCCCCACTCCTCGCCGGCGACCCGCTCGGCCTCGGCCAGCACCGCCCGGCCGAGCCCGCCGCCCTGGAGGCCGGGGCGCACCGAGAACATGCCGAAGTACGCGCGGTCGCCCCGGTGCTCAAGCTGGCAGCAGGCGAGCAGCTCACCGCCCTGTTCCACCACCAGGACCACCCCGTCGGGGTGGCCGATCGCCGCACCCACGCCCTCGGCGTCGGTGCGCTGCCCGTCGAGCAGGTCGGCCTCGGTGGTCCAGCCGACCCGGCTGGCATCGCCCCGGTACGCGGACTCGACCAGCTCGACCAGGGCCGGCACGTCGGCCGGGGTGGCGCGGCGGAAGGCGGGCTCCCCGGGCGTCCTCGCGTCGGACCGGACGGGGCTGGGGGTGGTCTCGGACATGGCGGGCCCTCTCCTTCGTGCGGTGGCGCCGGCGCCGCTCGGTGCCTGCGGCGTCGTGCGGGCCGTCGCCGGTGACCGGCCCATCGGCATCGTGCCACAGCGTTCGGACACCCCCGAAGGCCGGGACCGACGGGCGCCACCAGGCCGGAAGGCCGACCGGGCGGTCTCCGGGCCGCGCGATGGCGGCCGGCCACACGTGACGGTGGTTCAGCATGTGGCCTGGGATACCTGGCGGCACTGGCGGGTACCTGGCTACTCTGCTCCCCGGCCGGGTCAACCCCCGGCCGTACCGGGCCCCTTGGGCCATCAGCACCGGACCAGAGGAGTGTTCATGCGCCGCACTTCCCGCTCCGCCAGCCCCACCGGTACCACCAGATCCACCGCGCGCCGACTGCCCTTCCTGACCGCGCTCGCCACCGCCGCCGCCCTGGGCGTCGGCGTCGCCGCCCCGGCGTACGCCGCCGAGCCCGCACCCGCGCCCTCTCCGACGGCCACACCAGGCGCCGCGCCCGGGGCCGCACCCGAGACCGCACCCGGGGCCGCCCCCACCGTCGAGGGCCGGGCCGCCTTCCACCCCGACCGCGACTTCGCGGGCTCCACCGTCGCGGCCCACGAGGGGCGCTCCAGCACCGCCGGCGTCGCCGCCCTCGCCGTCACGCAGACCCCCGGCCTGGATGTCGCCAGCTACCAGGGCAACGTCAACTGGGGCGCCGCGGCCGCCAACGGCGCGCGCTTCGCCTACGTCAAGGCCAGCGAGGGCACCACCTACCGCAACCCGTACTTCGCGCAGCAGTACAACGGCAGCTACAACGCCGGGCTGATCCGCGGCGCCTACCACTTCGCGCTGCCGAACAGCTCCTCCGGCGCGACCCAGGCCAACTGGTTCGTCGACCACGGCGGCGGCTGGTCCGCCGACGGCCGCACCCTGCCCCCGGCCCTCGACATCGAGTACAACCCGTACGGCGCGACCTGCTACGGCCTGAGCCAGAGCGGCATGGTGAGCTGGATCCGCTCCTTCAGCGACACCGTCCGCTCCCGCACCGGCCGCTACCCCACCATCTACACCACCACCAACTGGTGGACCCAGTGCACCGGCAACTACGGCGGCTTCGGGGCCACCAACCCGCTCTGGATCGCCCGTTACTCCTCCAGCGTCGGCACCCTGCCCAACGGCTGGGGCTACCAGACCTTCTGGCAGTACGCCGACTCCGGCACCTTCCCCGGTGACCAGGACCTCTTCAACGGCGCCGCCGACCGGCTCCAGGCGCTGGCCAACGGCTGATCCTGCCGAGGCACGGGTGGGCACCCGTCCGCGGGGACGGGTGCCCACCCGGGACACCCCGGAAGCGGCGTCACAAGGCCCGCAGGCCGTCCAGCAGTTGCTGACCGCCGGGGCTGCCGAGGCCGGTGCAGGCGTCCCAGCCCACCCCGGAGAAGTAGGCGCCGTTGCTGCCCACCGTGACGTCACGCAGGACGCCCTGCCCGAGGCGCGCGTACAGCAGCGGGTTGAGGAAGCCGACCCGGGCGCCGAGGCCCTGGTTGACCCTCGCGATCAGGGCCGACCACATCGGCGCGGCGGCGCTGGTGCCACCGATCTGCGGGAAGTTGACGCCGTCCACGCTCGGGATGACCACGCCGGTGTTCGGATCGGCCAGCGCGGACACGTCCGGCACCCCGCGGCCGTGGGCGTGCGGCGGGTTGACCGACGGTGGGATGGCGGTGCCCGCCTGGAAGGCCGGCACCGGGAACAGCTTGCTGATGCCGCCACCGGTCTGGCGACCGGGCTCGGTGTTCCAGACGGTCTCGCGCAGGACCTGCCCCTGCTTGACCACCAGGCGGGTGCCGCCGACCCCGAGCACGTGCGGGCTGGAGGCGGGGAAGTCGGCGCTGGCGAGCTCGTCGATGCCCTGGTCGCGCGAGCCGTCGTCGCCCGAGGCGCAGCAGATGGTGATGTTCCGCTCCGCGGCGGCGGCGAAGGCCGCGTCGACCCGGGCGACCGCCCCGTCGCTCCACCGGCTGATGGAGTCGTGCTCGGGGTTGCCGTAGCTGATGGAGATCACCGAGGGCTTGTTGACGGTGTCGTTGACGACCCGCGTCATCACGTCGACCCAGCCCTGTTCGCTGAACTTGGTGAAGTAGACGACGATCTTCGCCTTGGGTGCCAGCGCGCCGACGACCGCGAGGTCGAGCATGATCTCTCCGGTGCTGTCGGGCGACTCCTCGGCGTCCTGCCCGGGGTCGTTGCCGGTGCTGCCGACGCCTGGGATCACCACGTTGGAGATGTCCGGCATCGGCAGGTGCAGGATGTCGACGAAGTAGTGCCGCAGCGCGTCGAGCGAGTAGCCGCCGGACGGGACGCCGGGCGGCATCTCGCCGTTGAAGGCGAGGACAGCAATGCACTGCCCCTCGCCGTCGGTGCCGGCGGGGTAGGCGTAGGGCGCTTCGAGCTGGTTCGGGAGGAAGGCGCCGGGCCGCAGCAGCGATGCGGCGAGGGCCGTCGAGGCTCCGTCCACGGCCAGGGCGGGGCGGCGCAGCCGGCTGGTGCCGACCGGCCGGTTGTCGAGGCCGTACACGCCGGTGACGACGCCGCTCAGCTCGGTCGGGACGTAGATCGGGCCCTCGCGGCCGCGGTAGACCCGAACGGTCCGGTCGTCGGCCTTGTACTGGTAGCGGGCCAGGGTGACCCGGAAGGCCTCGGCGACGTCCTCGGTGGCGCCGGTCAGCTGGACGCTGCGGGCCAGCGGGTTCTCGTTGGAGACGGTGAGGCCGTGGTCGGCGGCGAAGGCTTCGAGTGCCTTGAGATCGGTGTCGCGCCACCGGTGGGACGCGGCGTACTCGTCATCGCTCGGGACGGTGCGGCGGGTCGGCGGTACGAGCGCGAGCTCGTACACGTCCGGTTTGGGCGGCGCGTCGGGGTCGCGGCGCAGGTAGACGGTGACGGTGAGGGGTCTGCGTGGGTCGGCCGGTCCGATGACCCGCGCCCCGCCAAGCGGAACGCGGGTACTGTCCGGCAGCGCCACGTAGTGGCTGCTCGACATGATCGCTCCAGCGGTCGGGTCGGTGTTCAGGAGCTCACGACGGTGGGTCGCGCGGCTGACACAGTCCGGATACGGTGCACGTTTATGTCGTACACGGACAGCGTCCTCCGCGCCCACGACGGAGTCAAGGGAACACCGGGACCGCCTGCGGCAGCGCCGGTCAGCGCCGGTCAGCGCGGGTCGACCAGCTCCTGCGCGAACACCGTGCCCAGCGGCTCCGGCCCCACGTACTGCTGGCAGTTGCACTGGCGCGGCTCGTACTGGAGCGGCCGACGGTCGGCGTCCCACGCGGTCGGCGCCTCGACCACCTCGTGGCAGCGGCCCTGCCGGTCGTGCTTGGCCAGGTGGTGCGTGCAGCCGCAGACCGGCTCCGGCGGGCGCTTGGCCGCCTCCAGGGCGGTCCGCTGCCGCTCCGTCGCCTCGATCAGTTCGATCTTGCGCTCGTGCCGCACCTTGAGCGCCCGGCGGGCGTCATTGGCGATCCACCCGCCGCCGTACAGCACTGCGGGCAGCACCCACCAGATCCAACCCCCGATGTCACCCATGACCCGCTCCCCCGTCTCCCCTGCTGCGGTGTTCCGGCGACATCGTACGCCTGACCTGCGCGGAAGGAACCAGGCGGGGCGTCGGCGGATGTCCGCGGGAGCGTGCGGCCGATCGCACGTGCACCACACCGACATGACGACACATCGACGCGCCCGCCACCGGATGTCGAGCGAAAACCGGTTGCGGCCCGAACGCCCCGGCCACCACGATCGCCGCATGACCACCGCCTGCGCCCGCCCGCTGCCCGCACCCGCCGCCGCCCGTCCGGCCCGGGTCCAGCAGCAGCCCGGCCGCCCCCTGAGGCGCGACCGCGCCCACGCGTGACGGCCGCGCTCGTCGCGGGCCTGCTGGCCGGGTACGGCGTCGCCGTCCCGGTGGGGGCCGTCGCGGCGTACCTGGCGGCGCTCACCGCGCGGACCTCGCTGCGCACCGGCGCGTGCGCCGCACTCGGGGTGGCCACCGCCGACGGCGTGTACGCGCTGCTGGCGGCCGTCGGCGGCGCCGGCCTGGCCCCGCTGGTCCAGCCGGTCGACCGGCCGCTGCGGATCGCCTCCGCCCTGGTACTGCTGGCCCTGGCCGCCCGCACCGCCGGCACCGCGATCCGCGCGCACCACGCCCACAGGCCCGCCGACCCGGTCGCCGGGGCCACACCCCCGGGGGTCGGCCCCGGCCCGGCCCGGGCCTACCTCACCCTGCTCGGCATCACGCTGATGAATCCGCTCACCGTGCTCTACTTCGCCGCGCTCGTCCTCGGCGACGGCCGCACGGGCACGGCGCCCGACGCCCCGGCCCGGGCGGTGTTCACGCTCGCCGCCTTCGCCGCCTCGGCGAGCTGGCAGCTGCTGATCGCCTCCGGCGGCGCCCTGCTGGGCCGGGCCCTGACCGGCCCCCGGGGCCGTCTGCTCACCGCCGTCGGCTCGGCGGTGGTGGTCGGCGGGCTGGCCGTCCGACTGCTCCTGGGCGCCCTGTGAAGGCCGCCCGACCCCGCCCCCTCCGATCGGCCGGCCACCCCCTGCGGTCAACCGGCCGCCCCCGGAACCACCCCCGCCGGACCCCCACCCACCCGCAATGCCCGAAATCAACCGGGACTTACCTTGTATCCTGGTCCTGTATCCGCCTGACCGGCTCAGGCGCGGCCCGACGATGCTGGCTCCGAAGACGGAGGAGTGCGGACATGGTTGAGCAGGACGGCCCCGAGAAGCGGGGACGCCTGAGTCGCCCACTGGTGCTCGACGCCGCCGTGGCGCTGGTCGACCGCGAGGGCCTGACCGCGCTGACCATGCGGCGACTGGCAGCCGAACTGGGCGTGGAGTCGATGGCCCTCTACCGGTACACCCCGGGCAAGGAGGCCCTGCTCGACGGGCTGATCGAGGCCTTCTTCACGGAGGTCAACGCGCGACTGCGGACCACCGCCGGCCGCGCCGCGCCACTGCGCGGCAGCCGTCCCGGTGAGCCCGCCTGGCGCACCGAACTGCGCCGCATCGCCCAGGCGTTCGCCACCGTGGCGCACGCCCACCCGGAGATCCTGCCGCTGGTGGCGACCCGGCCACTGACCGTGCCGGTGGCCCGCCGCCCCGCGCCGGTGCTGGACCTCACCGAACACATCCTCGCGGTGCTCGGGCGGGCCGGCTTCGACGACGCGGCCGCGCTCACGGTCTACCGCGCCTTCGTCGCCTGGAACCTCGGCTGCCTGCTGGTGGACAAGCGCCAGCTGGTCGACAACGCGGACGAGCCGGAGCCGGTCCTGCGGCTGGGCCTGCACCGGCTGCCCGCCGCCGAATACCCGCGCCTGCGCGCGCTGGTCCCCCGGTTCGCCGACTTCGACGACGAGGGCGAGCTGCTCTCCGGCCTGGACAGCCTGCTGGACGGGATGCCCGAGGTGCCGCTTGACGCCTTTTACAACGGCGGCGCATCCTGAGGGATACGAGGTACACGTCGGACATATCCCTGTATCAGCACGGCGCCGCCCGACCGCGCCGGCCGAGAGCCCCGACCGCCGAGGACCCCTCCATCACCCGGCGAATCCGGCTGCGGCGCGCGTCGGCGGCGCCGGGAAGAGGTCCCCATGTCCGCAGTCACCCCCGACATCCACCGGGTCCGGGTCTTCGCCAAGGACGCCGACACCCTGCGCGCGCTGCTGCGCGAGGTCCGCGCCGACGTCAGCGGCCGGGCGCACCGCGCCGAGGACGGCAGCGTCGGCATCGACGCCTACGTCCCGGAGAGCACGATCCCGGTCCTCGAACGCAACGGCGCGACGGTCACCCGGATCGCGAACGCCAGCGAGGCCGGGCGCGCCGCGCAGGCCCAGGTCGGCGAGGGCGACCGGTTCGCCCCGGCCGACGCGGTGCCGCACGGCCTGGCCGAGAAGCTCCGCGCCTGACCCGGGAGGACCGTCATGTACCTGAACATCAACGAGGTCGAGTCGGCCGTCACCAGCCTGGCCACCGCCTTCCCCACCACCTCCCAGCTCGTCACCCTGCCCGAAGCCTCGGCCGAGGGCCGGGCCTGCCACGCCCTGAAGATCGGCGTGCCGTCCGCGGTCCCCAAGGACTGCGTGATCATGATCGGCGGCGTGCACGCCCGCGAGTGGGGCAGCTGCGAGATCCTCATCCACCTCGCCGCCGACCTACTGGAGGCCTACCGCGACGGCACCGGCCTCGGCTACGGCGGCAGCACCTTCACCGCCGACCAGGTGCACAGCCTGCTGCACCGGCTGGACCTGGTGCTCTTCCCGCTGGTCAACCCCGACGGCCGGCTGTTCAGCCAGAGCGTCGACGCGATGTGGCGCAAGAACCGCAACCGCGCGTACACCGGCGGCAGCGCCAACCCGGACTGCATCGGCGTCGACATCAACCGCAACTACGACTTCCTCTTCGACTTCACCACCGCGTTCGCGCCGACCGCCAAGCCCCGGGTGTCCACCGATCCGTGCGACCGCTACGTCTACGCCGGGCCGGCGGCCTTCTCCGAGCCCGAGACCCGCAACGTGCGCTGGCTGCTGGACGAGTACCGGGAGACCCGGTGGTTCGTCGACGTGCACAGCTACTCCGAGGACATGCTCTACAACTGGGGTGACGACGACAACCAGAGCGACGACAACACCATGACGTTCCTGAACGCCGCCTTCAACGGCGCGCGCGGCCTCCCGGCCGACGACGCGTACGGCGAGTTCATCGAGAAGACGGACGAGGACACCGCCGTCCTGCTCGCCGAGCGCTTCTGCCAGGGCGTCAACGGGGTGCGCGGCTCGGTGTACAAGCCGCTGTCCGGGTTCCACCTGTACCCGACCAGCGGGACCAGCGACGACTACGTGTTCGCGCGGCACTACGCCAACCCCGCCCTGGGCAAGGTGCTCGGCTTCACCGTCGAGTGGGGCACCGAGTTCCAGCCGCCGTGGACGGAGATGGAGAAGATCATCCTCGACGTCGACGCCGGGCTCGTCCAGTTCTGCCTGTCCGTCGGCTGACCCCCGGCCCCCGACCCCCGACCACCGCGCCCGACAGCGTCCAGAGCCCGCCACGACCGATCGTGGCGGGCTCTGGGCGTTGTACTCGCAGTACTCGCAGTACTCGCAATTACTCGCGGTACTCGCTGTACGCGCTTTACGAGGCACACGTACTTCGTATACGAGTCTGCGCCCGCTCCGACGGCAGGTCAAGGGCCGCCCACGAACAACCCGAGGGCTCAGACCCGGGCGCCCAGCATCCGCAGCACCAGTTCCCCGTACCGCCGCCCGAGCTCCTCCGGCGTCTCGCTGCTGCGCTCGGTGTACCAGCGGGAGACGTCGATCCCCAGCGAGGTCACCGCGCGGGCCGCCGTCCGGACCTCGGACACCTGGAAGACGCCGGCCGCCACCCCCGCCTCGATCAGCGCGCTCACCTCGCGCTCGATGTCCAGCCGCAGTGCCGCGACCACCGCGTAGGCGTCCTCGGGCAGCGCGTGCAGCTCGTAGTTGACCACCCGGCCGACCATCCGGGCCCGGGCGTGCCAGGCCGTGAACTCCTCGACCAGCCGCCGCATCCGCTCCGCCGGCTCCTCCGGGCCGCCCGCCGCCGCCCGGACCAGGGTCAGCGTGGCCGCGTGCCCGGCCTGGCTGATCTCGGCCAGCAGCGCGGCCTTCGACTGGTAGTGGATGTACAGCGCGGCCGGGCTCATCCCGGCGGCGGTCGCGATGTCCCGGGTGGTGGTGGCGTGGAAGCCGCGCTCCGCGAACGACTCGACGGCCGCCTGGAGCAGCCGGTACGCCGCCTCCGGGCGGGTGTCGGCACCGCCGGACAGGGTGGGCCAGAGGTCGGCGATGGGCGTGCTGGTCATGGCGCCATCCTCCCAGAGAACTCGTACAGGCATTCCCGCCGACGGCGCGGCGGCCTGTTGACAGGCTCCCGCACCGACACCATGCTGAGCAAGCGCTTAGTCAGCAGCCCGACGGCAGCGAAGACCGTAGCGAAGACCGCAGCGAAGCAACCCCCATGAACCTCACCGAACGAACCGCGCGAAAGGCAGGACCCTCCGTGGTGCACTCCTTCAAGGGCCGGGTGGCCGTCGTCACCGGATCGAGCCGGGGCATCGGCCTCGGGATCGCGCGCGAACTCGTCGCCCGCGGCGCCAAGGTCTGCCTCACCGCCCGCAACCCCGAGCCGCTCGCCGAGGCCGTCCGCGACCTGGGCGGGCCGGACAACGCCATCGCCGTCGCCGGGAAGGCCGACGACCCGGCCCACCAGGAGGAGGCCGTCGCCCGCACCCTGGAGGCCTTCGGCCGGCTGGACCACCTGGTCAACAACACCGGCATCAACCCGGTGTACGGGCCGGTCCTCGACACCGACGAGGCCGCCGCCGCCAAGATCCTCGCCGTCAACGTGCTGGCCCCGCTCGCCTGGACCCGCCGCGCGCACGCCGCCTGGATGGGCGAGCACGGCGGCTCGGTCGTCAACGTGGCCTCCATCGCGGGCATCCGCTCCTCGCTCGGGATCGGCATGTACGGCGTCAGCAAGGCCGCGCTGATCCGGCTGACCACCGAACTCGCCGCCGAACTCGGCCCGCAGGGCATCCGGGTCAACGCCGTCGCCCCCGCCGTGGTCAAGACGAAGTTCGCCGAGGCGCTGTACGAGGGCCGGGAGGAGCAGGTCGCCGCCGCCTACCCGCTCGGCCGGCTCGGCGTCCCCGAGGACGTCGCGGGCGCGGTCGCCTTCCTGCTCTCCCCGGACGCCGCCTGGATCACCGGCCAGACCCTGGTCGTCGACGGCGGGGTCACCCTCGGCGGTGGGATGTGACCGCCGGGCAGCCGGCCGGCTCCGCCGAGGAACCGGCCGACTTCGCCGGCCGGGGCGTGGTGGTCACCGGCGCCGGCCGGGGCATCGGCGCCGCGCTGGCCCGGGCCTTCGCCGGGGCCGGCGCCCGGGTGGTCGTCAACGACCTGGACGCCGAGGCCGCCCACGCCGTCGCGAAGGAGTGCGGCGGCACCGCCCTGCCCGGGGACGCCGCCACCACCGAGGGCCTGACGGCGCTGGTCGGGCAGGCCCGCACGGCGCTCGGCGAGATCGACGTGTGGTGCGCCAACGCGGGCGTCGCCCCGGTCGGCGGCGCCGACGCACCGCCCGCCGCCTGGGCCGCCGCCTGGGAGGTCAACGTGTTGGCCCACGTCCGGGCGGCCGAGTTGCTGCTCCCCCGCTGGCTGGAGCGCGGCCAGGGCCGCTTCCTCGCCACCGTCTCCGCCGCCGGGCTGCTCACCATGCTCGGCTCGGCCCCGTACGCGGTCAGCAAGCACGGTGCGCTCGCCTTCGCCGAATGGCTCTCCGCCACCTACCGCCACCGCGGCGTCCGGGTGCACGCGCTCTGCCCGCAGGGCGTGCGCACGGACATGCTCGCCGCCACCGGCGCGGTCGGCGAGGCGCTGCTGGCCCCGACCGCGCTGGACGCCGAGGACGTCGCCGTGGCGACGCTGGCCGGGCTGCGCGAGGAGCGCTTCCTGATCCTGCCGCACCCTGAGGTCGCCGAGTACTACACCGCCCGGGCCGTCGACCCGGACCGCTGGCTGTCCGCCATGAACCGGCTCCAGCAGGGGCTGGAAGGGAGCGATGCGCTGTGAGGGCCTGGCAGGTGCACGAGCTCGGCGAGCCGGGTGCCGCGATGCGGCTGGCCGAGGAGGTGGCCCGGCCGGTGCCGGGGCCTGGGCAGCTGCTGGTCCGGGTGCGGGCCGCCGCCGTCAACTTCCCGGACGCGCTAATGGTGCGCGGCCAGTACCAGGTCCGCCCGCCGCTGCCGTTCACGCCCGGCGTGGAGGTGTGCGGTGAGGTCGCGGACGGCGCCCGGCAGGGCGAGCGGCTGATCGGCAACCCGGTGCTGCCGCACGGTGCCTTCGCCGAGTACGCGCTGCTGGACGCCGCCGCCGCGTTCCCGGCGCCCGAGGCGCTGGACGACGCCGAGGCCGCCGCGCTGCACATCGGCTACCAGACGGCCTGGTTCGCCCTGCACCGCCGGGCCCGGCTGCGGGCCGACGAGACGCTGCTGGTGCACGCGGCGGCGGGCGGGGTCGGCAGCGCGGCCGTCCAGCTCGGCCGCGCCGCCGGGGCCCGGGTGATCGCGGTGGTCGGCGGTCCGGCCAAGGTGGAGGCGGCCCGGGCGCTCGGCGCCGACCTGGTGGTGGACCGGACGGCCGAAGACTTCGTCGCCGCCGTCAAGCAGGCCACCGGCGGGCGCGGCGCGGACGTCGTCTTCGACCCGGTCGGCGGCGACGCCTACACCGGCTCCACCCGGTGCGTGGCCTTCGAGGGTCGGATCGTGGTGGTCGGCTTCGCGGCCGGCTCGATCCCGGCCCCGGCGCTCAACCACGCGCTGGTGAAGAACTACGCCATCCTCGGCCTGCACTGGGGCCTCTACAACACCCACGACCCGCGCGCCGTCCGCGCCGCCCACGACGAGCTGACCAAGCTCGCCGAGCAGGGCGTGGTCCGCCCGCTGGTGAGCGCCCGGGTGCCGCTGGCCGGCGCCGCCGAGGCCGTCCAGCTGGTCGCCGACGGGCGCAGCACCGGGCGGATCGTCGTGCTGGGGTCGTAGCTACTTCGCGTACTCCATCTCCGGGAAGCGCGCCGAGGGCCCGTCCAGCAGGTGGTCGTCGTGTCCGCGCAGCCAGCGGTCGAAGAAGGAGGCGACGTACGAGCGGGTGGCGTCCACGGCTCGCTCGGGGCGGATGTCGCCGACGTCGCCGCGCAGGTTCTCCGGGGTGATCGCGCCCTGCCGGGCGAGCTGCGGGAGCAGCGACTGGGCGTCGGTGTAGGAGCCGTGCCGGGAGCCGGTGAGCGTGACGTCCGCGTGCCAGCCGGTGCTGTGGCGCCACAGGGCGTCCCAGCCCGGCTGGTGGTGGTAGTCCCCGGAGTCCTCGCTGTTGGTGCCCATCAGCAGGAACGGCCGGTCCAGGCCGTCCGCGGCGACGCTGGGCAGGAACACCCCGGTGTGGCCGTCCGGCCCGGGGAAGTGCATCTGGCCGTCCAGGTTGACGCCGGCGACGATCCGCGGGTCGTCGTGCATGGTCTGGAGGGCGGTGAACCCGCCCGCCGAGTGGCCGACCATGCCGATCCGGTCGAGGTCCAGCGAGGCCACGAGCCCGGCCGGCAGGCCTGCGTCGGAGCGCAGCCCGCCCAGCCGGTCCAGGACGAAGCGGGTGTCGTCCACCCGGGTGCTGAGGGACTTGCGGAGCACCGCACCGATGTCCAGGCCGGGCTGCCCGAGCATCCCGGGGAACACGGAGGTGGCCAGTTCGCCCTCGGGGAAGGCGACTTCGGAGGCCTCGTAGGTGTGGTCCACGGTGATCACGACGTAGCCGCGGGAGACGAGGTCCTCGACCAGCGCCGTGCCCCAGGTGCGCGGGTCGCCGAGCCCGGGCGAGTACAGCACCACCGGGCGCTTGCCGCCGGGCAGCGCGGGCGCGTCCTGGCGGGCGTGGGTGCGGATGTCCGACCAGGCGGTGCGGCCGGGCTCGAAGCCGTAGTTCAGGTGGCCGGCGCTCTCGGCGCCGCCGAAGTGCGCGGCGGCGGCGGGCGCCATGTAGCCGGCGCGGTCGGCGCCGGCGGCCGGGCGAGCGGTCGGGTACCAGAAGCTGATCATCAGCTCGCGCGGTTTCCCGGGCTGCCACGGGTCCGGCCGGCTCTCGTCGGTGAGGTGGACGGCGGTGGTGCCGACCGGGTACGGCCCGGTCGGCTGCGGCAGCCAGGCCCGGGCCTGCCGCTCCTTCTGCCCGCCGTCCGCCGTTGCCGCCACCGCCCCGGGCGCTCCGACCACGCCCAGCACCGCCGTCGTCGCCAGCAGGACCGCTGCCACGGCCCGTCCTCGCCTGCCCATCGCTGTTGCCTCCTCGTACCGGTTGCGGTGTGTACGAGGACGGTACGGGCGGGAACGGTCCGGGGCCGTCATCCTGGGGATCGAACTCACCCCTGAGTGCTGGGGCATGACTCCCTTAGGGGCAGCACCGCAGCTCAGGCGTGGCGTCGGAGCTCACGTGTGGCGGCCGGAGCTCAGGCGTGGCAGCCCGGAACTCAGGCGTGGCGCCGGAGCTCCCTTCGGGCGAGCGAGCGCTTGTGCACCTCGTCCGGTCCGTCGGCCAGCCGCAGGGTGCGGTTGCCCGCCCAGAGCTGGGCGAGCGGGGTGTCCTGGCTGACGCCCGCCGCGCCGTGCGCCTGGACGGCCTTGTCGAGGATCCACTCGACGGTGCGCGGGGTGGCGATCTTGATGGCCTGGATCTCGGTGTGCGCGCCCCGGTTGCCGACGGTGTCCATCAGCCAGGCGGTCTTCAGCACCAGCAGTCGCAACTGCTCGATCCGGACCCGGGATTCGGCGATCCAGTCCTGCACGACACCCTGTTCGGCGAGCGGCCGGCCGAAGGCGACCCGGGCGTTCGCGCGGCGGCACATCAGCTCCAGGGCGCGCTCGGCGATGCCGATGGCCCGCATGCAGTGGTGGATCCGGCCGGGGCCGAGCCGCGCCTGGGCGATGGCGAAGCCGGCGCCCTGCTCGCCGATCAGGTTGCCGACGGGCACGCGGACGTCCTCGAACAGCACCTCGGCGTGACCGCCGTGGTCGGCGTCGTCGTAGCCGAAGACCTTCATGCCGCGCTTGACGGTGACGCCGGGCGTGTCGCGCGGGACGAGCACCATGCTCTGCTGGCGGTGCGGCTCGGCGGTGGGGTCTGTCTTGCCCATCACGATGAGGATCCGACACTGCGGGTTCATGGCCCCGGTGATGTACCACTTGCGGCCGTTGACGACGTACTCGTCACCGTCGCGCTCGATCCGGGTGGCGATGTTGGTGGCGTCCGAGGAGGCCACCTCGGGCTCGGTCATGGCGAAGGCGGAGCGGATCTCGGCATCGAGGAGCGGCCGCAGCCAGCGCTCGCGCTGCTCGGCGGTGCCGAACTGGGCGAGCAGTTCCATGTTCCCGGTGTCGGGGGCCGCGCAGTTGAGCGCGGGCGGGGCCAACTGCGGGCTGCGGCCGGTGATTTCGGCGAGCGGGGCGTACTGGAGGTTGGTCAGGCCGGCGCCGTACTCGCCGGGGATGAAGAGGTTCCAGAGACCCTGCTTGCGGGCCTCGGCCTGGAGTTCGGCGACGACGGGCGGGACGCTCCAGGCCGCGCGCGCCGGGTCGGCGAGCTGGGCCTCCAGGACGGGCTCGGCGGGGTGGACGTGTTCGTCCATGAACGCGAGCAACTGCTCACGGAGTTCGTCGGTGCGGGCGTCGTAGGCGAAGTCCATCTCAGCTCTCCTTGAGGGTGCTCAGGCCGTGCCGGGCGAGGACCGGTGCCATCTCACCGGCGCGCTCGAAACCCGCGCCGAGGGTGCGGCCCTGCTGGTAGCGGAAGTAGATGCCCTCGGCGACGGCGGCGAGCTTGAACGAGGCGAAGGCGACGTACCAGTCCAGGTCGGCCGCCTGTCGGCCGGTCAACTCGGCGTAGTACGCGACGATTTCGCCGCTGGACGGGAAGCCGGGGGCGGTCATCGCGGAGGGGATGATGCCGCCACCGCCGCCCGCGAGTTCGGTGTACATCACCAGCAGGCCGATGTCGGTCAGCGGGTCACCGAGGGTGGACATCTCCCAGTCCAGTACGGCGGTGATCGCGTCGGTGTCGTCGACGAGGACGTTGTCCAGCCGGTAGTCGCCGTGCACCAGGGCGGGCGCGGGGGAAGCGGGCAGCCGGTCGACGAGCAGTTCGTGCAGCCGGTCGAGCTCGGGCAGGTCGCGGCTGCGCGAGGCGGCGAGCTGCTTGGACCAGCGGCGCAGCTGGCGCTCCAGGTAGCCGTCCGGGTGGCCGAAGTCGGCGAGGCCGACGGCGGACGGGTCGATCCGGTGCAGCGCGGCGAGGGTTTCGACCAGCCGTCGACCGAGCGCGTGGACGCGGTGCTCGCCGAGGGCGGCGAGGGTGGCGGCGTCCCGGTGCGCGGTGCCGGGCACGAGTTCCATGAGGTACCAGGGCGCGCCGAGGACGTCCGTGTCGGGGTCGAGCAGCAGGGTGCGCGGGACGGGGACGTCGGTCTCCCGCAGCGCGGTCATGACGCGGTACTCGCGGCCCATGTCGTGGGCGGTGGCCAGGACGTGCCCGAGCGGCGGGCGGCGCAGGACCCAGCGATTGTCACCGTCGGTGAGGACGTACGTGAGGTTGGAGCGACCCCCCTCGATGAGGTCCGCCTTGAGCGGGCCCTGGACTGCGCCGGGCAGCTCGCGCTCCAGGTGAGCGCGGAGGCGGGCCAGATCCAGGCCGGGCGGATCGGCGGGGGTCTCGGGCATCGGGCGGCTCCTCACAGCGATCATTGACTAAGCGCTTGCTTAGCATTCAGCTGAGCGATGCCCCCTGTCAATGCCGCCGCACGCAACGGACCCCCGAGCCGTGGGGCTCGGGGGTCCGAATAGTGGGGTCCGGATGGGCTACCGGCGCTGTTCCCAGTCGGCCCGGACGAGGTCGTACTCGACCTCGCCGTGCTCGGATCCGGGGATCGCCTCCGGCCAGTCCCCGGTGAAGTTGCGGAGGAAGGAGAGGCCGGCCTTCTCCATCACCCGCCGGGAGCGGGTGTTCACCGCCATCGTGTTCGCGGTGACCCGCTCCACGCCGAGGTCGGTGAAGCCCTTGTCGATGAGGGCCCGGGAGCCTTCGGTGGCGTAGCCCTTGCCCCAGGCGGCCCGGTTCAGGCGGTAGCCGAGTTCGACCACGAGCGGGCTGTGGTCGTCGAGGGGGCGGAACTCGAACCAGCCCAGGAAGGTGCCGGTGGGCTTCTCCTCGGCGGCCCAGTAGCCACGGGTGGCGAGGCAGGGGTGGTCGTGCAGGAGACGGGGCAGGGTGCGCGCCTGGATGGATTCGCGGGTCGTCGGTTTGCCGCCGTTGATGAAGCGCATGACCTCGGGGTCGTTGTCCAGCGCGAAGAGGCCGTCGACATCGGCGGCGGTGTCAGCGAACGGGCGCAGCACCAGGCGTTCGGTTTCCAGGAAGACATGCATGGCGTGATCATCACTGCGCGGCGATCGCGCCCGCCAACGAATATTCCGCGGCCCCTGGACTACGCAGTCCAGGGGTCGTGGGAGGGAATCGTGGATCAGATGTCGCCGAACTCACCGGCAGCGGTCGCGGCGACGAAGGAGCGCCACGCGTCCATCGGGAAGACGAGAGCAGGCCCTTCCGGGTCCTTCGAGTCGCGGACGGGAACGACGCCGGGGAAGTCAGGCGCGACCTCTACGCAAGAACCACCGTTACCGGAGTGCGACGACTTGAACCAGGAAGCGCGAGACAGGTTTGGGCGGGTCATGGGTCAGAGTTCCTTTCGGGCCTTGCGAATCAGGTCGAGGGACGCGGCTCTGGTCAGCGCTTCCACCTGCAACCGATCGTAGGCCCTTTCCCATGCCCTGACAGTGCTGTCTTCGCGCACCACAAAGCCGTGATCCGCAGATTCCGTGTAGCCGACCACAGAACGGTCGGCGAACGTCAGCAAAGTGACGAAGGCCCAGAACGGAGCATGCTCAGCCAGCTCGAACGGGGCTACCTGGAAGACCACGTAAGGCTTGGACGCCATGTCAGCCAAGTGATCGAGCTGAGCACGCATGGTCGCGGTGCCACCCACGGGACGACGGATGGCGCTCTCGTCTATCACGGCGTGGATGACCGGCGGCTCGGCCCGCTTGAGAAGCCGCTGTCGCGCGACGAGGAACTTCACTCGCTCCTCAGCCTGGTCCGACGTGCTGCTACCTCGCTGGACTGCTGCCGCTTCGACCGCGGAAGCGTAGGCCTTGGTCTGGAAGAGCCCCGGAATGAGGTTCGGTTCGAAGATCCTGATCTCGAACGCACGGGCCTCCTGCGCAGCATGCTCGGGGAAGCCCTCCAGGAACCCCTTCCTCCTCATCCCGACCCACATCAGCTCAAGCGTCTGCCCCGTCCCGAGCGCCTTGTCAGCGGCTCTGACGAAATCGCGGCTGGTGGACTTGCGGCCTGTTTCCACAGCCGAGATGTAGCTGTCCGAGTACCCCATGGCTGCGGCCAGATCCTGCTGGGTCCAGCTCAGCGCCTCGCGTGAGCTGCGAAGCAACGCCCCGAAGGACTCCCGAGGAGATGACGAGGGGTCAAGTTCCTTGCGGTTCACAGCTCACATCCAATTCCACTTGAGCCGCAGACAAGTTGAACGACTGCCGAGCATAGCCGACAGTAGACACCACCGGTAGTCGTCCCACTACGGAGAGGAGCGGACATTGAACAGCCCGCAGCCCCCGCAGACCCTGCACACCCCCCGAGTTGAGGTCGCCGAACGCTTCCAGGTGGTGATCTACCTCGCCCAGAACAGCCCCGCGTTCCCCGAACTGGACATGCACACCTGCGAGTCCTACGCCCTTGCCTTCGGCTGGGGCGTCTCCCTCACCGTCATCGACTCCGACACCGAAACGCCCCCGGAGCGCCGTCCTAAGCTCCAAACCGCCTTGCAGCGCATCGCGGACGACCACGCCGGTGCGATCCTGGTCCCGAGCAAGGCCACGATCTCGCCGATCGACGGCGAGTACGACGAGTTCGCCCGCCAGGTCGAGAAGGCCGGCGGCTTCCTCCAGGTGACCCGCCGGTGACCAGCCGATACGGGATCGTCCCCGCCGACTCCCCCAGCGGCACCTCCTACCAGGTCTGGGTCATCCACGACCGCAAGACCGACCGGCTGGTCAAGGCCCTCCCCCCGGCCCCCGAACCGCTGCGCTTCTACTCCTACGCCTGGGCGCAGGCGTGGGTGCGCAAGAACAGAACCCCTCTCCCGCCCACCACAGTTCCGCGATGACCACCAGGTACGAGATCCGCGTGATCGACTCCCGGAGCCCGCACTTCCTCCTGCTGGAGTGCTGGGGAATCTGGGATTCCGACCAACATGACTACCTGCGCGCACCCGGCTCCTCGCACCGGATCCGGCGCTTCTACACCCTCACAGCCGCGCGGGGCCACCTGCGCCGGCTGCCCACCACCACCCAACTCCCGTGAATTCCGCCGCTCGTCGCCCCGAACCGGGCGACGAGCGGCCCCGGTCGCCAGCGAAGGCCCTCCCCTGCCCGAAACCCCTTGGACGCCACGGGGACCGGCTTGCTGAAATGAGAAACGGCCAAACGGCCGCCTACCGGACTCGAAGGGATGCGGCGATGACCGAGATCACGCTCCACCTGTCGGTCCGCGACCTCACCGACGCGGACCTGCCGTCCTGCGGTTGGGCCGGCTCCCCCAAGCACGTGCGCGAGCTCGTCCATCAGATCCGCCGCGCCGAGGCGGGCGAGATCGACTACCTGGCGGTCTGCACACCGGTCGGGCTCCCGGTGGCGGTCGGCGGGATCGACTACACGGTCAGGCCCGGCGCCGGCACGCTCTGGCAACTCGGCGTCCACCCGGCCTTGCAGTCCTGCGGGATCGGCACGCTGCTGATCCGCTCCGCCGAGCAGCGGATTCGCGCCCGGGGCCTGACCCGCGCCGAACTCGGCGTCGAGGAGAACAACCCGCGCGCCCGCGCCCTGTACGAACGCCTGGGCTACCGGGCCTTCGGCCGCGAGCTCGACTCCTGGGACGTGGAGGCCGAGGACGGCTCGCTCCAGCGGTACGAGACGATGTGCACGCCGATGCGCAAGGACCTGGCGTGACAACCGATTTCGCGGCGTTCGTCGCCGAGGCCACGGCTGATCCCGCCGTCGTCGGGCTCGTCCTCAAGGGCTCCCGGGCCCACGACGGCATGACCACCCGCCGCTCCGACCACGACCTCTACGTCATCCTCGCCGACGACGCGGCGAGCGAGCTGGCCGCGCTCGACGGGTACCGCTCCGCGCGGCTCGACCTGATCGTCACCACCCTCGAACGGTTCCGCCGGCCCGCCGACTGGGAGCGCTACGCCATCGCCCGCTCCCGGGTGCTGGTCGACCGCCGCGACGGGGAGGTCACCCGGATCGTCGCCGCGATGGGACGGCTCGGCGCCGAGGAGGCCTTCCGGTCCGGCGCCGCCCTGCTGGACGCCTACGCCAACTCGCTCTACCGCTCGGTCAAGAACCACCGCGACGGCGACCCGCTCGCCGGCCACCTCGACGCGGCCGCCAGCGTGGGATTCCTGCTCGACCTGCTCTTCGCCCTGGAGTGCCGACCGCGCCCCTACAACAAGTACCTCGCCTGGGAGCTGGACCGGTTCCCGCTGCCCGGCTGGGACAGCGCCGCGCTGCTCGACAGCGTCGCCCGGATCACCGCGACCGGCGAGGTGGCCGCGCAGCAGCGGCTCTTCGCCCGGGTCGAGGCGGCTGCCCGGGCCGCCGGCCACGCGGCGGTGCTGGACGCCTGGGGCGAGGACCTGCTGCTGATGCGGCCCCACCCGGACTCGCCGGCCCACCAGTCCTCCTGACCTGAAGCAGCCTTTCCCACCGCCACCGGACAGCTGCGCGCAGAACCCCGGCGGCGCGCAGTCGAAGCCGTACCCGACTCGAAGCGGCACGGCTAAGGGTTCGGGCCTGGTCGGCCGCAGCCGACCAGGCCCGACGGCTCCCCGATTACCAGGCGGTGCAATGCGGGCCGGACTTGATCGTCTCGAAGTTCGCCTTGAAGGCGTCGTAGACGGCCGCATTGTCGATCTTCAGGAGGGTCTCGTCGTTGGCCCGGAGGTTCGGGAACGTGTAGTTGTGGCTTCCCGTGAAGACCAGCTTGCGGTTGGCCCCGCCCAGGTAGGTGCCCTCGATCAGCATGTACTTGGAGTGGATGCCGATGGTGCGCGAGGTACCGGTGCTGTCCACCGCGGTACCGGCGCAGCGGGCCGCATAGGTGAGGTTTCCGGCGATCGAGGCCTGGACGGCGGTACCGAGGTTCCCGTCCTCCCCGTTGTGGAGGAGTTCGACCTGGCAGCCGGCGTTCTTCAGGGCCACGAGCTTGTCGGCGACCTGGACGCGGGTGAAGGCGTACATGCCGATCCGGATCTGGGTGGCGCCGCCCGCGCAGTCCACGTTGTTCAGCAGGGACACGATGGTGTCGGTGCTGGGGTCGTTGTCGTACGTGGTGCCGGCCTTCTCCTGACGGGGGAAGAAGTAGGTCTTGTAGGGGCCGGCGTCCTGGGTCTTGTAGTAGGTGGCCAGGCCGGTCCCGGCGGAGCCGTAGGTCTGCAGGTCCTGCCAGTAGGCGCGGTAGCCGGCGTAGAGGCCGGAGCCCGCGTCAGGAATCGTCACGGAGTTGTTGAACAGGCTCCGCCGCTGGCTCGTGGTCAGGTTCGCCGAGGTCTGGAACACCACGTTGTCGGTGCTGCCGACCTTGGAGAACAGGAAGAACTTGTTGTGGTTGATCGCGCCGGTGTCGCCGCTTCCGCCGAGGCTGCGGTTGCCGATGCAGCCCCGGTTCTCCGGGCAGGCCAGCACCCACGAATCCGCGGTGAGATCCGTGCCCAGACCGGTCGCCGCGGCGAGCATCGAGTACTCCGACCCGGTGGCCTTCCCGTTCGCATCCACATCCGGGACGGCGTCCCCGTCCACGATGAGCTTGACCTTCACCCCGCGCTTCTTCGCCGCGACCAGCGCGCTGCTGACGCCACCGTCGGTGAACAGGTAGATCGAGCCGTTGATCTCCGCCCCCGCCGGCGTCCGGTTGACCAGCGAGATCAGCTGGTTACGAATCGCATCCTGCTGGGCCGTGGTCCCCGCCGGGTCGTTGAAGGTGGCGGTGAGCGCGACCGTGTCGTCCACGGCGACCGCCCCCGGCGCCCCCAGCAACGAAGCCCCCATCACAAGAACCGCCGTCGCCGCTGCACTTCGTATCCGCACGTCCCCGCCCGATCTGAAGATCCATGAATCTGACGCCCAGGAAACTACCGCACCCCATCGGGCCGGCGGTCAGCCGTGAACATCCAGGGATGTCGGGCCCCTCAGTGCATCGCAGAGCAGGCGAGTTGTTCGCACTCGTTCCCGTGACCGAGGCAACCTTTCCCGCCTCCACCGGCATCGATCAAGTGCCCTGCCGATCGAACGCCAGGGCCCTTTTCCCGAACACCACCTGACTATGAGTCAGAGAAGCGGAGGAACCGTGCGGGCTGCTCGCGGCGTGACCGTCCTGCTGGCGGTGGGGGTCTTCTCGGCCCTCGCCCTGGGTACGGGAGGTCCCGACTCGCAGGGCAGACCGACCACCGCCGACCCGGCGCCGTCGAGCCCCAGCCTCGACACCAGCCCGTCCAGCACACCCACGCCAATACCGACCCCCATCCCCACCCCCACCTGGGACGGCCAGGTCAGGGTGCTCGGCGACGGCTCCACCTCCGACACCGGGCCACAGCCCAAGCAGCCCACCCCCGAGCGGCTGAAGCCCGGGGAGAAGCCGCCGCAGTTCGTGGTCTTCTCCTGGGACGGCGCGCTGGAGGGCGACGACCACCTGTTCTCCCGCTTCCGCAAGCTGGGCGCCGAGAACAACGCCCAGATGACGTTCTTCCTGAGCGGCCTCTACACCCTGCCCAAGTCCAAGCGCACCCTCTACCGGCCGCCGCAGCACGACGCCGGAGCCGCCTCCATCGACTTCGCCACCGACGGCCACATCAAGGACACCCTGGAGCAGCTGCGCCTGGCCTGGCAGGACGGGAACGAGATCGGCACCCACTTCAACGGGCACTTCTGCCACGCCAAGGGCGGCGGTGAGTGGAGCACCGAGGAGTGGAAGAGCGAACTCGACCAGGCCGTCTCCTTCGTCACCCACTGGAAGACCAACACCGGCTTCAAGGACGTCCCTCCGCTGCCCTTCGACTACACCAGGCAGCTGGTCGGCGGACGCGCCCCGTGCCTGGAGGGCCAGAAGGCCCTGCTCCCGGCCGAGAAGGCGGCCGGCTTCCGGTACGACGCCAGTTCGCCCGGCGAGTTCCAGGTCTGGCCCACAAAGAAGGAGGGCATCTGGAACTTCCCGCTCCAACTGCTGCCCTACCCGGGCAAGTCGAGCCAGGTCCTCTCGATGGACTTCAACTTCCTCGCCAACCAGTCCGAGAACACCACCGAGGGCGACCCCACCAAGTACGACGCGTGGGAGAAGCAGACCCGGGACGGCTACCTCAGCGGCTTCGAGCGGGTCTACAACGGCAGCCGGGCCCCGCTCTTCATCGGGAACCACTTCGAGACCTGGAACGGCGGCATCTACATGCAGGCCGTCGAGGACGTGATGAAGAGCGTCTGCAAGCGGGACGGCGTCCGCTGCGTCTCCTTCCGCCAGGTCGCGGACTGGCTGGACGCGCAGGACCCCAAGGTGCTCGACAGGCTGCGCCAGCTGGACCCGGGGCAGCCGGCCGACTGGTCGCGCCTGGTGAAGTAGTCCTGAACGGCTGCGGGGCCCTGATGCCAGGGCCCCGCACCGGCCTACCGCCGCCCGGTCTCTCCCCCACCGACCGCCTTCATGTACGAGGCCCAGACCCGCTCCGGCAGCGCGGAGTCCGGGGTGCCCGGGGCGGCCCCGCCCAGCCCCTCCAGCGGGAGCAGCTTCATGTCCTTCAGGTCCGCCCGGAACACCGTCACCGCCGTCGCCAACTGCCCGTTGTAGCCGACGGCCCACCCCGCCGTACGGTCCGCCGTGGTGCCGGGCTTCGCCGCCAGGTCCGGGCCGGCCTCCGCCGCCCATTGGGCGCTGCCGCCACGGACGGCACCCTTGAGCGCCGCGTCCACGTCCCTCGCGGCCGCGGGAGCCAGCGCCTGGACGGCGGTGGGCAGTTGCAGCGGGAGCGGCACGCCGTTCCGGGTGATCCGGCGGACCGAGTACGGGTCCGTACGGCTGCCGCCCGCCGCGAAGACGGCGTAGGCGCCCGCGGTCCTGATCGCGCTGGGCGTGGAGTTCCCGACCCCGAAGGCCGGCGCCAGGTCGCCCATGCTGCTCGGGAGCAGGCCCAGGTCCGCGGCGGTCTGCTGCACCCGGTCGAGGCCGACGTCCATGCCGAGCTGCATCATCGGCCCGTTGACGGACTGCTCCACGGCGCTCCGCAGGGTGAGCGTGCCCCAGTTCCGCTTCCCGTCGTTGGCGGTCTTCACGATCTTCCCGTCCCGCCCCCAGTACGGCCCCTCCGGGGTCATCACGTTGACCCCGTCGTCGCCGTTGTACGTGGTGGTGGGCAGCACCGGGGTCCGGCCGCCGCCCCGCTGGCGCTGCACGCCCTGGCTGAGGCCGGCGGCGTACACCAGCGGGGTGAAGGCCGAACCGATCGGCACCGTGGAGGTGTTGGCGTTGTCGAAGCCCTGCTTCAGGTAGTCGGGGCCGCCGTGGAGCGCGACGATCCGCCCGTCCAGGGCCACCGAGGCGGCCCCGACCTTCAGGAACCGGTCGGCCTCGCGGCTGCCCGGGTCGATCCCCTTGGTGGCGTCCTGCACGGCGGCGGCCAGGGCGTCGACCTTCGGCTTCTCGAAGGTGGTGTGGATCTGGTAGCCGCCGAGGTCGAGCTGCGCCGGGGTGAGGTCGCTGTGGCTCTCCACGTAGGCCCTGGCCATGTCGACCAGGTACCCGACCTGGCCGCTCAGCCCCGCCGCCTTCGGCTGGGGCCTGGGTTCGGGGAACACCGTGTACCGGGCGCGCTCCGCGGCGGAGAGCCTGCCGATCTCCACCATCCGGTCCAGGATCCAGGACCACCGCTCCTCGGCCCGCCGGTGGTTGCCCGGGCTGAGCGCCGGGTCGTACTGCCCGGCCCCCTTCAACAGGGCCGCCAGGAAGGCCCCTTCGCTCGGGTCGAGCTCCGAGACGTCCTTGCCGTAGTACGCCGCCGCCGCGCGCTCGATGCCGTAGCTGCCGCGCCCGAACCAACTGGTGTTCAGATAGCCGGCCAGGACGTCCCGCTTGCTCATCCGTCGGCCCAGCTTGACCGCAATGACGACCTCGCTGAGCTTGCGGGAGACGTCCTGCCGCTGGTTCAGGTAAGTGTTCTTGACGTACTGCTGGGTGATGGTCGAGCCGCCCTGGGTGTCGCCGCCCGTGGCCATCTGGTAGACCGCGCGGCCGATGCCCGAGACGGAGATCCCGGCATCCGAGTAGAAGGTCTCGTTCTCGGCGGCCAGCACCGCCCACTGCACCGACTGCGGCACCCGGTCGAGCGGCACCTCCTGCCGGTTGGTCTCTCCGATCCGCGCCATCTCGGTGCCGTCCGCCCAGAAGTAGACGTTGCTCTGCTGGGTGGCGAAGGCGTTCAGGTCGTCCGGGACCTCGGTGGTCGCGTAGAACCAGGCCAGCCAGCCCGTCAGCACCAGCACCCCGCCGGTGGCCACCAGCAGCAGCTGCCGCCAGGACAGCAACCAACGGCGGACCCCGCGCCGCCCGCTGCGCGGGAAGTCGATCCGCGGACGCCATCGCCGACGTCCGGGCTTCTCCTCCTCGGCCCCGCCTCCTCGCTTCTCCTCCTCGGCCCCGCCACCTCCGTGAGCACGCACAGTCCGGTCTCCGATCCGTTCGTGGGACAGACCCCCCGAACAGACAGAGGCGCTGGGAGCCCGATAGGACAGCCCCGGACCGGTGTGATCATGGTCATACCGCGGATCGCCGGCCCCAGCCCGGCCCACCCCGCCCCGTGCCGTGCGCTCCGGCCCCACGGTCGGCCGTCCGTCAGAATGGCGCCATGAGGATGATCCACACCCTGGCCGGCGTGCTGTTGCTCCTGCTCGTCATCGGCAGCATCCTGCGCACCCTGGTGGTGCCGCGCGGGCTGTACTCGGCGCTGGTGTACCGGCTCTGGTCGGGGCTGCGGATCCTGCTGCGGCTCTGGGCGGCGCCCTTCGGCACCTACCGGGCGCAGGACCGGGCGCTGACCTGGCTGGCGCCGCTGGTGCTGCTGGGCATGCTCGGGGTGTGGCTCAGCGGCATGCTGTTCGCCTACACGCTCCTCCTGCACGGCACCTCCGACCTCGACTGGTCGGTGTCCTTCCGGGAGGCCGGGTCCAGCCTCTTCACGCTCGGCTTCGCCAGTGGCGAGCGGCTGCACCTGTCGGTCATCGACTTCATGGCCGCCGCCAGCGGCCCGCTGGTGATCGCCCTCCAGATCGCCTACCTGCCGACCCTCTACGCCGCCTACCAGCGGCGGGAGACCGAGGTGACGCTCCTCCAGTCCCGGGCCGGCGAGCCCGCCTGGGGCCCGGAACTGCTCGCCCGGCAGTCCCTCGTCGACACCGAGACCGCCCTCCCCCAGCTCTACCGGGACTGGGAGCGGCTGGCCGCCGACATCGGCGAGAGCCACTCCAACTACCCGGTGCTGCTCTCCTTCCGCTCCCCGCAGCCCAACCGCAGCTGGGTGGTCGGCCTGATCGCGGTGATGGACGCCGCCGCCCTCCACCTGGCGCTCTGCCCGTTCTCGGCTCCGCCGGAGGCCCGGCTGGTGATCCGGGCCGGCTTCACCGCGATGCGCGACATCGCCCGCTCGCTGCGGATCGACTTCGACCCCGACCCGGACCCGACCGCCGCGATCCGGCTCAGCTACACCGAGTACATCGGCGCCGTCGCGATGATCACCGCCGCCGGCTTCCCCCGTGAACGCCCGGTCGAGGACGGCTGGCGGCACTTCCACGGCTGGCGCGTCAACTACGAGGCCCTGGCGTACGAACTGGCCCGCCGCAGCGACGCCGTCCCCGCCCTCTGGACCGGCCCCCGCGACTTCCGCGCCGCCGTCATCCCCCCGGCCCGCCCCACCGACCGCCGCCCCGAGACCGACACCGGCCCGGACGCCGGCCCGGCCCGCCCCGCCCTCCCCCCGGCCTGAGCCTCCTCCGTGACGGGGGCGGGGTCAGCGCGGGACCTCGGCGAGGGCGCGGAACTTGCGGAGGTCTTCGGCGGCCTTGGCGACGTCCATGCCGGAGAGTTCGTCGTTCTCGCCGAACTGGATCAGCGTGTTGGTGCCGATCGCCACGCACTGGACTCCGCCGTACATGGTGTTGCCCATGGCGTCGGGCTGGTCGAGCTTGGTGACGAACCCCGCGCATTGGAGGGTGCCGCCCTTCGGGCCCGGGTCAAGGGTCTGGACCGGGTCGTAGACCGTCTTCGCCGGGCTCATTGGATTGGGTTTGAAGGCCCCGGCGAGCCCCTCCCGGCGCTCGGCCTCGGAGTACGGGTGGTCGTCGGAGCCCGCGACCACGATGGCGTGGGACTCCCCGAACTCGCCGCGCGCGTAGACGGTGACGACGGCGTTGGAGTTGCCGCTGGGGTCGGCGTCGCGGATGATCTTCTGAAGGTCCGCCATGCCGGGGAACTTGTCGTTGCGGGCCATGCCCTGGAAGCTGGACGGCAGTTGGATGCGAGACATCGGGTGGCCCGCACCGCCGTTCCCGCCGGTGTTCCCACCGCCGTTCGCTCCTGCGGGTGCGGGGGCCTGGGCGCCGCCGTTCCCGCCCGTGCCGCCGCCCGTGCCGCCGGTCGTGCCGCCGCCCGAGGTTCCGGCCGTGCCACCGCCCGACGTCCCGCCCGAACTCCCGGCCGGCGGGGCCGCGTTGGCCGCCTGGTCCTTGGTGCCGGTGCCATCGGACCCGGTGAGCGCGTACGCGCCGCCGCCCACCACCAGCGCCCCGACCACCGCCCCGAGCGTCACCCACAGCCAGGTGCGCGACGGCTTGGCAGCAGGCGACGGGCCGTACCCGGGCGGCGGACCGTACGGCGGGGGGAAGGCGGGCGGCTGCTGCGGGAAGGCGGGCGGCGGGGGCCCGTTGCGGTACGGGTCGGAGGGCATGCCACCGGGCTGCTCGGACATCGGCGAACTCCTGGAGGTGTGGTGAGGCAGCGGTGGACGGTTCGCGCCGCCTCTGTGAAGGATGCCGATCCGGCGCCTCCGCCGCCCAGGGTTTGCCAGGGCCTGTTTCCGATCTGTAGCACTCGCCGATCGCCATGTTCATGCAGGTCCGGTGCATCGACGACACCAACCTGATGGAGCGTCAGGAACGCTCGTACACGCCCTTCCTCAGACCTCGACCGGCCCGCCGATCGCCAGCGAGTGCTCCGCGCCCGCGAGGATCTCCACCACCCGCAGCCCGAAGTCCGCCCCGCACGGGTGCGGTTCGCCGGTGGCGGCCGAGGCCAGGAGCGCGTCGAGCGCGCGGTGCAGGGCGGCGACCGGGCCCTCGCTGCGCTCCGGCAGCTGGACCACCCCGTGCTCGCCGCGCAGCTCCATCCCGGTGCCGCCGGCCCCGGCCGGCGCGGTCAGGCTGAGCGCCAGCGTGCTGGAGGCGCCACCGGCGTGCCGCAGCACCAGGTGGACGGTGTCCAGCGGGCCGGCCACCGCCGTCACCCGGGTCGCGTCGCCCAGCACCGGCAGCAGCACGGACAGCGCGTGCGGGCCGACGTCCCACAGCGCGCCCTTCTCCAGCCGCCACGGCGAGGCCGCGTACGGGCTGGTGCTGCCGGGGGCGAACACCGAGCCGAGCCAGTCCGAGCGGCCGGTGAACCAGCCGCCGCGCGCCGCCTGTTGCTCGATCCAGGGCAGCTGGTCACCGCCGAACCGGACGGTGAAGAACACCACGGAGGCCACCTTGTGCGCCCGGACCGCCTCGGCCACCGCCCGGGCGTCCGGCACGGTCAGCGCGACCGGCTTGTCCAGCAGCAGGTGGCGGCCCGCCTCGGCGGCGCGCAACGCGAGGCCGGCCTGCACCGCCGGAGGCAGCGCGATGGATACCGCGTCCACCTCGGCGAGCAGCCGGTCCAGCTCCGCGTACCCGGGGACGCCGTGCGCCGCGCCCAGCGCGGTGGCCGCCTCCGGCCGCCGGCCCCACACGCCCGCGAACTCCAGCCCGGGGTGCTCGGCCAGGACGGGCGCGTGCACCCGCTCCGCCCAGGGGCCGGTGCCCAGCAGTCCGATCCGCACGATGTCTCCATTCGTCCTGTGTGCTCAGCCCTGTACGCGGGCCAGCGTGAAGCCGTCGTACCCCTTGCTGCCGACCGTCTGCACCGAGGTCGCGGTGACCCTCGGCTCGGCGGCGATCAGCTCGTGCAGGGCGCGGGTGGCGACGATCGCCGGGTCGGTGCTGTGCGCGTCCGCGACGGCGCCGCCGCGCACCACGTTGTCGACGACGATCAGCGAGCCGGGGCGGGTCAGCCGCAGCGCCCAGCGGAAGTACTCGGGGTTGCTCGGCTTGTCCGCGTCGATGAACACCAGGTCGAAGGGCTCCACGCCCTCCTCGGCCAGCGCGGCCAGCGAGTCGGCGGCGCGGCCGAGCCGGACCTCGGCGATCTTCTCCAGCCCGGCCCGCGCCAGGTTGCCCCGGGCCACGGCGGCGTGGGTCGGGTCGATCTCCAGGGTGATCAGGGTGCCGTCCGCGGGCAGCGCGCGGGCCAGCCAGATCGCGCTGTAGCCGCCGAGGGTGCCGACCTCCAGGATCCGCCGGGCGCCCTGCGTCAGCGCCAGCAGGTGCAGCAGCTTGCCCTGGTTGGGCGCCACCGCGATGTGCGGCAGCCCGGCCGCGTCGGCGTCGGCCGCGGCGGCCTCCAGCACCGGGTCGTGGCCGACCAGCTGCTCGGAGAAGTAGGCGTCCACGGCGTCCCAGGTCGGCTGCGTCATCGGGCCCTCCAGAGTGCGGGATCGGCAGGTGTCAGCCGATGCTACTCCGGGGGCCCGACAGCAGGTGACGCTCCGTACGGCCGGTGCGTCAGTCGGCGACCGACGCCTTCGCGGCGGCGGCCGCCGCCTCCTCCGCCTCCATCTTGGCGTGGGTCTTGGCGGCCCGACGCTTCATCACCCAGGCCGACAGGCCGCCGATCAGCACCGCCGCGGCCAGGCCGGCCCAGGAGAACCGGGCCAGCCACGGCTCGATGCTCTTGCCCACCTTGTAGACCAGCAGCGTCGTACCGCCGGCCCAGACCACGCCGCCCAGCACGTTGGCGATCAGGAACTTCCAGTACGGCATCTTCAGCGCGCCGGCCAGCGGCCCGGCGAAGATGCGCAGCAGGGCGATGAAGCGGCCGAAGAAGACCGCCCACATGCCCCACTTCTGGAAGGAGCGCTCGGCGGTGGCCAGGTGCGACGGCCCGAAGTGCTTGGGGAACTTCCGTCCGAGCTTCTCGAAGAGCGGCTTGCCCCCCTTGCGCCCGATCGAGTAGCCGATCGAGTCGCCGATGATCGCGCCGAGGATCGCGCACGCCGCGACCCCGACCGGGCTCACGACGCCCTTGACCGCCATCAGCGACGCCGTGACCAGCGCGATCTCACCGGGCAGCGGGATGCCGAGCGACTCCAGCCCGATGATCAGGCCGACCAGGGCGTACACCGCGCCCGGTGGGACGCTCTCGATCCAGGCGTCGATGTGCAAGGCCAGTACCTCCGTGGCAGGACGGGACCGGCGGCGGCCCCGTGGCGGTGTCCGCACGCCGGTCCCGGCGGTCGTCCGATGGCGGCACGCGGCCGCATTCCCCCGTGCAGCCTAACGTGCCGGGCCGGCCAGTCCCCCTGGCCGATCACCCGTGGTTACGACGTACGGCGTCCTGCCGTGGTTCCGGTCGGGTCAAAGGATCTTCCCGATTCGGTAAAGCGGAGGGCGACCACGGACGGCCGCCGCCGCAGCGGACGGGCCAGCGGCAGCAGCGCCCCGACCAGGCCCCGGCCGCCCTCCGGGTAGACCTCCCGGACGTCGGTCACCGAGGGGTGGGCGGTGGCGAGCTTGCCGCGCTCGTCCGCGTCCATGCCGAACGGCATCGGCGGCGCCTGGTAGTGGCGGTCCCGGAGCTTGCCCTGGACGGCCCGGGCGCTGAACCAGCGCGGCACCGCGTCCAGGACGAACGTGGCGCCCGGGAAGCGCTCGGCGCAGGCCGCGATCAGCTCCCGCACCTCTGTCGGCCGCAGGTACATCAGCAGCCCCTCGGCGCTGATCAGCACGCCCCGGGACGGATCCACCTCGTCCATCCAGCGCGGGTCGGTGGCCGAGCAGGCGACGATCCGGTGCCGCGGGTCCGGCGGCAGCAGCCGCTCGCGCAGCAGGGCGGTCTCGGGGAGGTCGACGGAGAGCCAGGTGGCGCGGCCGTTGTCGACCCGCCAGGCCTGGGTCTCCAGGCCCTCGCCCAGGCCCACCACGGTGCCGCGCGGGTGGCGGTTCAGGAAGTCGGCGACCTCCCGGTCGAAGCAGGACGCCCGCAGGGCCTGGAGCTGCGCGACGGCCGCCCGCTCGCCGAACCGCTCCGCGAACGGGAAGTCGATCCGCCCGACCAGCTCGACCGCCTTCGGGTCGGCCAGCACGGTGTCCGGCCGGCGCGCCTCCACCGCCCGGTGCCACAACGTCCACAGCGCCGTCTCCGGCACCTGCCCCAGCTCCGGCCGCTCCCCGCCGCTCATCGCTCACTCCCTCGGACGTGCTGAGTACTCCCGGCATGAACCCGCCGATTGTCACACCCCGCCCACACCCACGATCCGGCCGACGCGCCGACCGCCGGGGGCGGGAGGCGACGCGCCGGGGCCCGGCTCAGCCGAGGCTGAAGGCGCCGGCGGGTGGGGGTGGGGAGTCGGTGGCGGTCGCGTCGGTGACCGGGGGCGTGCGGCCGACCAGGTCGGCCAGGTCGTCGCCGTCGGTGAGGCGGGCCGGGAAGATGTCGCCGGCGAGCAGCCGGCCGAGTTCGGCGGTCGGCAGCGGCGCCGTGGAGCCGGCCAGCAGGATGTTGCCGTAGCGGCGGCCGCGCAGCACCGGGGCCTCGGCGATCAGGCAGGTGTGCGGGAAGACCGCGCGCAGCGTCGCGGCCTGGGCCCGGGCGAAGGCCAGCGGCGGGCCGTCGGCGAGGTTGGCCGCGTAGCAGCCGCCGGGGCGCAGCGCGGTGGCCACCAGGCGCAGGAACTCCACCGAGGTGAGGTGGGCGGGGGTGCGCGAGCCGTGGAAGACGTCGGCGATCACCAGGTCCTGGGAGCCGGCGGGCACCTCGGCCAGGGCCGCGCGGGCGTCGCCGACGGTGGCGGTGATGTCCACGCCGGGGCCCTGCCAGGGCAGGTGCTCGGCGACCAGGTCGAGCAGCGGGCCGTCCACCTCGACCACCCGCTGGCGCGAGCCGGGGCGGGTGGCGGCGAGGTAGCGGGGCACGGTGAGGGCACCGCCGCCGAGGTGCAGTGCGTCCAGCGGCCGCCCGGCGGGGGCGATCGCGTCGGCGAGGTGGCCGATCCGCCGGGTGTACTCGAACTCCAGGTGGGTGGGGTCGGCGAGGTCGACGTACGACTGCGGGGTGCCGTCGAGGGTGAGCAGCCAGCCGCCGTCGCGGTCGACGTCCGGCATGAGCTTGGCGAAGCCGAGGTCGGTCGGCCGTCCGACCGGGACCGGCTCGTCGTGCTCGTCGTGCTCGTCGTGCGAGTCCGGCCCGTCCGGGCGCTCCGTCACGCGTGCTCCCCCACGGCCTCGGTCTCGTCGACGGGCAGGTAGGCGGCGAGCCAGCGGTCCAGCTCGGCGAACACCTGGGTGCGGGCGGCCTCGCCGGACAGCACCAGGTCGTGCATGCCGCCCTTGATCCGGACGATGGTGACGTGCCGGCCCAGCCGCGGGCCCTGGGCGGCGATGTCGTCGGCGCGCAGCACGCCGTCGGCGTGGTGCAGCGCGTTGTGCCACTTGGTGGTGGCGATCGAGGCGGTGGAGGCCATCAGCAGCACCGGCACGTCGATGCCCAGGCCGCGCCGCACCTGCCGGTGGCCCTGGTGGATGGCGGCCAGCCATCCCGCGAACAGCGGGAAGCCCTCGGCGGGCTTGAGGGTGAGGTCGAAGTCCCACTCGCCCTTGTGGTCCTTGTGCAGGCTGTGGGTGTAGTGCGGGTTGAGCGAGGACGGCAGCACGCGGGTCGGCGAGAGCCGCGCGATGGCGGTGACGGCCGGGCCGCCGACGGTCCGCACCGCAGGCGCGGTCGGCATCGACAGGAACGGGCTGTTCAGGAAGAGCCCGTCGACCAGCCCGCGGCCCGCGCGCCGGCCCGCCCACAGCGCGCCGACCAGGCCGCCGGTGGAGTGCCCGTTCAGCAGCAGCTGCCGGTGCCCGTCCACCTCCCGGACGATCCGCACCGCCTCGTCGATCTCCTCGTCGTACTCGGCGAGGTCCCGGACGAAGTTCGGCGACTGGTGCGGGCGCAGCGAGCGGCCGTACTTGCGCAGGTCGAGGGCGTAGAAGGAGAAGCCGAGCGCGGTGAAGTGGTCGGCCAGGTTGGTCTGGAAGAAGTAGTCGTTGTAGCCGTGGACGTACAGCACGGCCCGCTCCGACCCGGGGACGAGCCGGCGCACCAGCGTCGCGCTGACCTCCCCCTCCGCATCGCGACGCAGGGGCAGTTCGGCCGCCTCGTAGGGGGCACCCAGGATGTCTTCCCGAAACTCCATGGGCCGACTGTACTGGGCCGACGTCCCGTCGGCGGGTCGGCGGTCGGCCGACGGGATGTGACGTCCGCAATGCTTTCGGCGGCACGCTCAGGCTGCGTGCCCGGGCCACGTGCTCGGGCCATGCGCTCAGGGCTCCGCCGGCTGCTCCTCGGCGAGCAGCGCCCGCGCCCGCTCGTCGGCCTCCGCCGCCTCCGCGCCCCGGCCGGCCCCGCGCAGCGCGCCGGCCAGCCGCCCCCACCCCACGGCCTCGCCGGTGCGGTCGCCGAGTTCCCGGAACCCGGTGACGGCGAGTCGGAGCGGCTGCGCCGCCTCGTCGTACCGGCCCTGGTTGCTCAGCGCGCTCCCGAGGTTGAGCCGGGCGAGGGCTTCGCCGAAGTCGTCCCGGCACTCGTGGAACAGCCGCCGGGCGGACCGGAAGGCGTCGATCGCCTCCTGGTGCCGGCCCAGGTCGTCGTAGACCCCGGCGAGGTTGTTCAGGCGTCCGGCCTCGCCCCGCCGGTTCCGCCGTTCGCGGTCGATGGCGAGCGCGTTCTCGAAGGCGCGCACCGCCTCCTCGAAGCGGCCGCGCGCGTGCAGGACGTTGCCGAGGGAGTCCCATGCCCAGGCCTCCTGCTCGTGGTCCCCGGTGTCCCGCATGGCGGCGACCATCTGCCAATAGGCGTCGGCGGCCTCGTCGCCCCGGTCGAGGGCTTCGAGCACCGCACCGAGGTCGCCCCGGGAGACGCCCTCGCCGTGGCGGTCGCCGAGCGACCTGAAGGTGGCGCAGGTGCGTTCGTGGAGCTCCAGCGCCTCCTCGAACCGGTGCGACCGGGCGAGGCAGGTGCCGAGACCCCCGGTCGCCCTGGCCTCCCCGTAGCGGTCCCCGAGGTCCCGGAAGTGGGACCGGGCGCACTCGTAGGCCGCCATCGCCTCCTCGAAGCGCCACAGGCCGCACAGCACCCCGCCGAGACTGATCTCCGCCGTCGCCTCGCTGTAGCGGTCACCGAGCTCGCGGCAGAGGTCCCGGCCGTGCCGGAGCAGGTCGAAGCCTTCGTCGACGCGGCCCACCTCGCACAGCAGCCCACCGAGGTTGACCGACCGCAGGGCCTCGCCGCGGCGGTCGCCCGTGTCACGGCTGGTGGTGTGGGCGTACTCCAGGGCCTCGATCGCCTCCTCGAACCGGTGCAGGCTGCGCAGGTTGTTGCCGAGGTTCCCGTACGCCCGCGCCTGCCCCGCGCCGTCGCCCAGTTCCCGGTAGATCGCCCCGGCCTGACGGTGGGCCTCGGCCGCCTCCTCGAACCGCCGGGCGTGCTCCAGGGGCAGGCCGAGGTTGTTCCAGGCCTTCGCCTCCTCGGCCCGGTCGCCGAGGGCCCGGGCCGCCTCCAGCGCCGCGCCCGCCACGGCGAGCGCGTCGTCGGTCCGGAACCAGCCGACCAGGTGCGAGGTCAGGACCGGCGCCAGGAACAGCACCACGTGATGGACGCCCGCGGCGGCCGCGACCTTGCTGACGGCGACCAGGTTGATCCGCTCGCGCTCCAGCCAGAGCACGGCGTCCGCCCGGTCCGGGAACACCCGGGGCCCGAGGTCCCCGGGCAGTCCCCGCACCCGCGCGTTGGCGGCGTTGGCGGTGAACGCGTAGTGGGCCAGCAGGCGCCCGACGGCCACGCTGCCCTCCTCCGGGTACTGCTCGGCCTGCTCCAGGGCGTAGACCTGCACCAGGTCGTGCAGGTACCAGCGGCCGCCCTCCTGGCTCTGCTCGATGAGCGCGGTGCCGGCGAGCTGGGCGAGCCGGCGGCGGACGTCGCGGAGCCGGCGGTCGGTCAGGGCCGCGACGGCCTCGGTGGAGACGTCGGGGCCGGGGTTGAGGGCCAGCAGGCGGAAGAGCTCGGCCTGGTCGGGGGTGAGGCGGCGGTGGGAGCGGTCGAGGGTGAGGCGGATGCCGGTGTCGCCGTCGTGCAGGAGGGTGAGCCGGTCGGCGGTTTCGGCCAGGTCCTCGGCGAGTTCGGCGGGTCGCAGGTGCTCGTCCAGGACGAGCTGGGCGGCGGCGAGCCGGAGGGCCAGCGGCAGGTGGCCGCAGAGCGCGGCGATCCGCCGGGTGCTGTCCGGGTCGGCGGCCAGCCGCTCGTCGTCCGGGCGGGCGGTCCGGACGGCGGCGGCGAGCAGGCCGACGGCCGCCGGGGGTTCCAGGACGTCGAGGCGGTGCAGGCGGGCGCCCAGACTGGGCAGGGTCTCGCGGGAGGTGACGAGCAGCCGGTGGCGGTCGGACGGCGGGCGCAGGAGGCGGACCTGGTCGGCGCGGGAGGCGTTGTCGGCCACGATCAGCACGGGCTGTTCGCGCTGCTCCAGCCGGGTGCGGTAGAGGGCGGCGCGGGCCTCCGGGTCCGGCGGGATGTGCTCGGCCGGCACGCCGAGCGCCCGCAGCAGGGTGTCGAGGGCCTGTCCGGCGTCCATCGGGGTCTCGTCGTAGCCGCGGAGGTTGACGAACAGGGCGAGCGAGAAGGAGCCGTGCTCCAGGGCCGCCCGGCCGGCGGCCACGGCCAGGGTGGTCTTGCCGATGCCGCCGAGCCCGGTCACGGCGACCGTGCCGGCGCCGTCCGCCAGCAGGAGCGCCCGGAGCTCGGCGAGGTCCCGGTCCCGGCCGGTGAACGTCGCGGAGAGCGGCGGCAGGCCGGACACCACCGGCGGCTGGGCGGCGACGGTCAGCTGGGCGTTCTCCGCCTGGACCGTCAGACCGTGGAACGTGCCCCCGGTGATGCTGTTGGACACTCGCACTCTTCCCCCCACCCACTCGCGTCCGCCCCTGCGACCAGCCTAGCCGCGCGGCCCGCACCCCTGGACCGCCCCTCGTGCGCCTGCTGTGCGCCGGTGGACCTGTGGAACGCTACCCGGACGCACGCCACATCGTGGACCAGCAAGGCGAGTTGAGGAGTTCGCTCATGCCGCACGGCCAGGGCCCGCAGGCCGGCCACACCGATCCGTCGCTCTACCGCTCGCCCGCCGAGGCGATCGCCGCACCACCGGAGAGACTGGCGTACGTCGCCGGCTTCGACCGGTCGGGGCGGCAGCCCGACGCGCTGCTCACGGTCGACACCGATCCGGCCTCGGCGAGCTACGGGAGGGTCCTGAACTTCGCCGAACTGCCCACGCTCGGCGACGAGTTGCACCACTTCGGGTGGAACGCCTGCTCCAGTGCGCTGGCGCACGCCTGCCACGAGAACCCGGAGCGGCGGTACCTGCTGCTGCCGGGGCTGCGGTCCTCCCGGCTGCACGTCATGGACACCCGGCCGGACCCGGTGCGGCCACGGCTGGTGAAGACCGTGCAGCCGGAGGAGCTGGCGGCCCGGGCCGGGTACTCGCGGCCGCACACCCTGCACTGCGGGCCGGACGGGGTGTTCCTGTCCTGCCTGGGCAGCGGGGACGGTTCGGACGGGCCGGGCGGGGTGGCGCTGCTCGACCACACCACCTTCGAGGTGCTGCGGGCCTGGGAGACCGAGCGCGGGCCGCAGCACTTCGCCTACGACGTCTGGTGGCACCTGGGCAGCAACGTGGGCGTGACCAGCGAGTGGGGCACGCCGTGGATGGTCGAGGACGGGGTGGTGCCGGAGCTGCTGCTGGGCCGCAAGTACGGGCACGCGCTGCACTTCTGGGAGCTGGACTCGGGGCGCCACCTCCAGCGGATCGACCTCGGCGACCAGTACCAGATGGTGCTGGAGCTGCGCCCGGCGCACGATCCGCAGGCCGAGTGGGGCTTCGCGGGCGTGGTGACCAACGTCGAGGACCTCTCCTCCTCGGTCTGGCTCTGGTACCGGGAGGGTCCGGCGTTCACCGCGCGCAAGGTGATCGAGATACCCGCCGAGCCGGCCAAGGCCGAGGACCTGCCGCCCGCGTTGCAGCCGTTCGGGGCGGTGCCGCCGCTGGTCACCGACATCAACCTGTCGGTGGACGACCGCTGGCTGTACGTCTCGGCCTGGGGCACCGGCGAGTTGTTCCAGTACGACGTCTCGGACCCGTTCCACCCCCGGCTGGCCGCCTCGGTGCGCCTGGGCGGCGTGGTGGCGCGCACCCCGCACCCGGCCGAGCCGGGGCGCCCGCTCAGCGGCGCGCCGCAGATGGTCGAGATCAGCCGGGACGGGCGGCGGCTCTACCTCACCAACTCGCTGTACGGCGCCTGGGACGACCAGTTCTACCCGGACGGCATCGAGCCGTGGATCGTCAAGCTGGACGCGGACACCGAAGCGGGCGGGCTCACCGTCGACCGGCGGTTCTTCCCGCACGGTGCGGACTTCCGGGGGCTGCGGGTGCACCAGACCCACCTGGCGGGCGGCGACGCCTCCTCGGACTCGTACTGCTACCGGTAGCCCGACCGCCCCGAACGGCTACCGGTCCGCGCGGCTACCGGGTGGCCTGGTCGGCGCGGCCGTCCGCCGTCCGCTCGCCGCCGCCCGGCTCCGGCAGGAACTCGGTGGCCGCCCAACTGGCCAGCAGGCGCAGGGACTCGGCGGAGGTGGAGCCGGGTTCGGCGTGGTAGGCGACGAGCACCTGGTCGCCGTCCCCGGCCGGGCGCAGCGTCTCGTACTCGAGGCTGAGCCGGCCGACCACCGGGTGGTGCAGCAGCTTGGTGCCGTGCCCCTTGTCCTGGATGCCGTGGGCGGCCCAGAGCCGTCGGAAGTCGGCGCTCTTGACGGAGAGTTCGCCGATCAGCGAGGCCAGCCGGGGATCGTCGGGGTCGCGTCCGGCGTCGAGCCGCAGGATGCCGACCACGTCGCTGGCCTTGCCCTCCCAGTCCTCGTACAGTTCGCGGGCCGCCGGGTCGAGGAAGACGTTCCAGGCGATGTTGCGCTGCTCGGGCGGCATCGCGCCGAAGTCACCGAGCAGGGCGGTGCCGAGCCGGTTCCAGGCGATGATGTCCAGCCGCCGGCCGAGGACGTACGCGGGCACGCCCTCCATCGCGTCCAGGAGTTGCTGGAGCGCGGGCCGGACCCGCTGCGGGCGGGCGGCGGCCCGGCCGGCGCGCCGGCGGGCGGGCTTGGTGAGCCGGCCGAGGTGGTCGCGTTCGGCCGGGCTGAGCCGCAGCACCCGGGCGATGGCGTCCAGCACGGCCGTCGACACGTTCTCGCCGTGGCCCTGTTCGAGGCGGGTGTAGTAGGCGGTGCTGACGCCCGCGAGCTGGGCCAGCTCCTCCCGGCGCAGGCCGGGGACCCGCCGCCGGGTGGTGGTGTCGGGCAGGCCCACGTCCTCCGGCCGCAGCCGGGCGCGGCGGGAGCGGAGGAACTCGCTGAGTTCGGTGCGCTGGTCCATGGGTGCAGTATGCGGGCGGCGCGGCCGCCGTGGGCGGGCCAGGGTGATACTGCCGTGCGTATGTTGCGCGGTCCTACGTCCGCCCTCCCTACGTCTGCGATTCCTACGCCCGGGGTTCGTACGCCCGGGGTTCCTACGATGAACTCTGGTCTGGCTGGCCCGATCGGGCCGCCGCAGGCTTGAGGGCATGACGAACACGACGACCGGCACCGCCGACCGCACCACCCGCACCGTCGCCGCCTACGCGGCGCAGCAGCCCGATGCCCCGCTGGAGAAGACCACCGTCACCCGCCGGGCCGTGGGCGAACACGACATCGTGATCGACATCAAGTACTCCGGCATCTGCCACTCGGACATCCACCAGGTCGGCGAGGACTGGGGCACCGGGATCTTCCCGATGGTGCCGGGCCACGAGATCGCCGGCGTGGTCGCCGAGGTCGGCCCGGGCGTCACCCGCTGGCGGGTCGGCGACCGGGTCGGGGTCGGCTGCTTCGTCGACTCCTGCCGCACCTGCGACAACTGCCGGGCCGGCCTCCAGCAGTACTGCACCGGCCCGGGCGGCGCCGTCTTCACCTACAACGGCACCGGCAAGGACGGCCTGCCGACCTACGGCGGCTACTCCCGGGAGCTGGTGGTCGACGAGGGGTACGCGCTGCGCATCCCCGACAGCCTGCCGCTGGACGCCGCCGCGCCGCTGCTCTGCGCCGGCATCACCCTCTACTCCCCGCTCATCCACTGGGGTGCCGGCCCGGGCAAGCGGGTCGCCGTCGTCGGCCTCGGCGGGCTCGGCCACATGGGCGTGAAGTTCGCCCACGCCCTGGGCGCCGAGGTCACCGTGCTCAGCCAGTCGCTGCGCAAGCGCGAGGACGGGCTGCGGCTCGGCGCCGACCACTTCCGGGCCACCGCCGACCCGGCCACCTTCACCGAGCTGGCGGGCACCTTCGACCTGATCGTCAACACGGTCTCCGCCGACCTCGACCTCAGCGCCTACCTCGGCCTGCTGCGCACCGACGGCACGATGGTGCAGGTCGGCGCACCGGAGAAGCCGGTCATCGTCCACCCGCACGCGCTGATCGGCGGCCGCCGCTCGCTGTCCGGCTCGATGATCGGCGGGCTGCCCGCCACCCAGGCGATGCTGGACTTCTGCGGCGAGCACGGCATCACCGCGGAGATCGAGCTGATCCGTGCGGACCAGATCAACGAGGCCTACCAGCGGGTGCTGGCGGGCGACGTCCGGTACCGCTTCGTCATCGACGCCGCCACCATCTGAGGGTCCCGACCCCGCTGAGGGCCCCACCCCGGGTGGGTGCCCACGCCGTAGCCCCGCCCCCTGGCGCTCTCCCATCGCCAGGGGGCGGGGCCGTACGGGTGCTGTCCCTGCCGGCGCTCACACTCCGACGGTGTCGGTGCGGGCGGCCCGGCGCTGCTCGCGACGGTCCTCCCGGCGCTGACGGCCCCGGCGCAGCGGCTGGTCGGGCAGCCAGCCGAAGGTGAGGCAGGAGCCGGTCACCCCGAGCAGCATCCCGAGCAGGAAGCCGCCGAGGTTGGAGGTGAGCCAGCTGGCCAGCGAGGCGAGCACGGCGAGGACGGAGTAGAACAGCCGCTGGGTCGGGTTGAACAGGATCAGCAGGCCGCACACCACCATGACCGCCGGGACGAGGTAGCCGGCCAGGCCCTGCATGCCGATGTGCAGGACGACGGGCAGCGGGGCCCGCAGGGTGAACAGGATCTCGGCGCCGCCGAACAGCACCAGCAGTCCGCCCCAGAACGGGCGTTTGCCCCGCCAGTCGCGGCGGCCCCGGCCGGCGGCCGGAGCTGCCGGGGCCGCCGAACCTGCCGCAGCTGCTGGTGCAGCCGGAGCTGTTGGGGTGGCCGGGGCGGGGGCGGGTGGCGCCTCCGCCGCCTCGCCGACGCCTTCGACACCATCGGGACCGGCCGGCTCCGGTACGGGCCCCGCCACGGTCAGCAGCCCTGCGAGCTGAAGCTCAGCCGCAGGTTGGGCAGCTTGAACCCGGCCGCGGTGCTCGCGTAGTTGTGCTGCTTCAGGTGGGTCAGCGTCACCGTGTCGGCCTGCTGCCCGAAGACGCCCGGGTTGCCCTTCCCGGCCGGCCCGGCCTTGGTGTACGTACTGGCGTCGCCGCCGATCTCGATGTTGGTGAACTCCGCGTCGCCGGACAGCAGATCGGAGTCGGTGGTGAGGTCGGTGGCGGTGACCGGGGTGCCGCCGTCGCCGGCGTGGATCACCAGGTTGATGCCGCCGAGGTCGACGCTCTGGCACAGATTGGTGAGCTGGGCGCTCTTGATCGCCGAGACCGCGACCAGCACCTGGCCGCCGGTGGAGCCCGCGTTGGGGCTGTCCGGGATCATCGAGTCCAGGCCGCCGAACTGGGCGAAGCCCTTGCCGTCGAGCCGGTCCGCGGTGATGGTGAACGGCATGCCGGAGATGGCGAACTGGGCGGCGAGTACGCCCTGCGCGGTGAGCGTCATCAGGACGGCTCCCGCGGCGACGGCCGGGACGGCCATCAGGGCGGTGCGCTTCAGCCGGACCCGCCCTCTTCTGCCGCCGGTCGGCGTCGCGGCGGTTTCGGGTGTCCCGGGTGACTCGGCCGCGGCGGCGGCGTCCTCGGACATGGCCATGTGTGCTCCCTGGGTGGGTGGGATGTGCAGGCACTGGCACGTTGCCCTGGCGCGGACAGCGTTCGGCGGCCCGCCGGGGCCGCCCGCCCCCCGGCAGCGGGGCGGGGCCGGAAAGGACCGCGTGGAGTAACCGGAAAGCTACTGCCGGGTATCGGCCGGGTCAAGAGCGGTGCACGAAGGATCTTCACCGCTCGGCGACCCGGCCCGGCAGCCCGACCCGCCGGGCCGCCTCGGCCGGGCCGAGGAAGGGCGCCAGGCAGAAGACGCTCAAGACCGGTAGCAGATCCGGGAGTTGATCCGTCCGACCGGAGTCGACCCGGCGGTAGACCGCGCTGTAGACGCCGCCCACCACGGCGTCCACCAGCTCCTCCACCCCCACGCCGACCGGGAGTTGCGGCACTTCGGCGAAGAACACCCGGAACCTGGTAAGGAGTTGGTCGCGTTCACGCCGCCCGGCCGGGCCGACAGCCTCGATCTCGATCACCGCCATGGTCGCGAACGCCGGTACGCCCGCCAGCAGTTGGAGCATCACGTCGAGGCCCTGCCGGATCCCGACGCACCAGTCGGACTCGGCCGCGAAGGCCGCCGCCATCCGGCGGATCACCACACCGGTGCCGTGCCGGTGCGCGGCCAGGAAGGCGTCCTCCTTCCCGCTGAACAGCTCGTAGAAGACCGGCCTGGTCACCCCGGCGGCGCGGCAGATGTCGCTCACGGTGGCGTGCTGGTAGCCGCGTTCGGCGACGGTGTGGACCAGCCCGTCGAGCAGCCGCTCGCGCTGGGTCGCGGCCACCACGTCCGGGGGTAGCCGGCTCGGTCCGCGCTTGATCGACCGGGCCGGGTCACGGCCGGTCCGCGCACCCGGCAGCAGGACCACCTCGGGACTCCGGGACGGGTTCCACTCCATCGCCAACTCCTGTGTCCGGTATTGACATTGACGCAACAGCGGGTTTACAACACTGGCAGGTTTCCAACCGGTGGACGAACCAGTCACCGGCCGACCGGCGGCCCGTGCCCGCGGCGGTGGCAGCCGCCGACGTGCACCCCCACGACACCGCACGTCCGCCCTCGCACCGTACGTCCGCACCGTCGTACGTGCGCACCGTCGCACGTCCGCACCGCTGTACGTCCGCACCACCACATCGCCGTACCGCAGCGCCGTACCGCGGCGCGCGGGCCCGTGGCGCCGGGCCCGCCGCGCCGCGGCCCCGCGCAGCCCCACCCCGGTGCGCCATGCCACGCACCTCCCCCGTCGTGCCCGCCACCACACCCGCACGCCGGCGAACCCCCACCCGTCTCCGCACGGAGAGAGGCACACCCTCATGCACATCCGCCGCACCCTCGGGGCCGCAGCCCTCGCCGCACTCGCCCTCACCGCCGCCGCCGTCGCACCCGCCCAGGCCGACGGCCCGGCGGTGCTGACCACCGGCAGCCCCACCGGCCCGGACGCCGCCGTCGGCGACGTCCTCACCGCGAACCTGCTGCCCGGCAGCTACGCCACCTTCTACAACAGCGCCTCCGGGACGAGCGGCATCAAATGCGCCGCCTCGTCCTTCTCCGCCACCGTGACGGCCAACCCGGCCGCGCCCGGCAACGCCGTCGAACAGCTCAACACCCAGACCTTCGGATCCTGTAGCTCCAACGTCCTCGGCGTGACCAGCGTGCGCAGCATCACCGTCAACAACCTGCCGTTCACCAACACGGTCGGCGACGGCCCCGGCAACCCGGTCACCCTCGCCCCCGGCGCGGCCGGTTCGATGAGGACCACGGTGGTGCTGGGCACCATCCTCGGCAGCGTCACCTGCGTCTACCAGAACACGACCGGGATCTCCGGGACCACCTCCAACGCCACCAACAGCATCGGCTTCGCCGGCCAGCCGTTCAACCTGGTCTCCGGCTCGGGCCTGTGCTTCTCGGTCGGCTACTTCAGCGCCACCTACGGGCCGGTCGCCGACACCTCGGTGGCCGGCAGCCCGCTCATCTTCGTCAACTGACGCCGCGGACGGGCGAGCACGCCGGCGGTGTACGGCCCCCGGCCGTACACCGCTCCCGCCTGCCGTCCCCCTCTCCCCTCCACCCGAGGCGACCCCGAGACAGCGAAGTGACCGGCCGGTAGGGTGCTGCCGCACGGACACGGGCGCACGCGGCCACGGGTACACGGACGGGAACGAGGCACGGACATGGGCAACGGCGACGGCACGGGGTTCTTCACATCGGTGGCGGACACCGTCGACCAGCTGGCCGCCACCGGATACCTCGCCTCCACCGCGGTGGCCACCACCGTCTTCCTCGCCGACCGGCTCGGCAAGCCGCTGCTGGTCGAGGGCCCGGCGGGGGTCGGCAAGACCGAGCTCGCCAAGGCGGTGGCCGCGATCGGGCAGGCCCGGCTGGTCCGGTTGCAGTGCTACGAGGGCATCGACGAGGCCCGCGCGCTCTACGAGTGGAACCACGCCAAGCAGCTGCTGCGGATCACCGCCGGCCGCGACGAGAACTGGGACCAGGCCCGCACCGACATCTTCGGCGAGGAGTTCCTGCTCACCCGCCCGCTGCTCACCGCCATCCGCGGCGAGGAGCCCACCGTGCTGCTGATCGACGAGATGGACAAGGCCGACGTCGAGGTGGAGGCGCTGCTGCTGGAGGTGCTCAGCGACTTCCAGGTCACCGTGCCCGAGCTGGGCACCATCACCGCGAGCCGCCGCCCGTTCGTGCTGCTCACCTCCAACGCCACCCGCGAGCTCTCCGAGGCGCTGCGCCGCCGCTGCCTGTTCCTCCACCTCGACTACCCGGAGGCCGAGTTGGAGCGCCGGATCGTCCGGCAGAAGGTGCCCGGCCTGGACGACACGCTGGCCGGCTCGCTGGTCCGGGTGGTCGGCGCGCTGCGCGCGATGGAGCTGCGCAAGGCGCCGTCCGTCGCGGAGACCATCGACTGGGCCCGCACCCTGCTCGCCCTCGGCGCGGACACCCTCGACGAGGCGGTGGTCCGCGACACCCTCGGGGTGATCCTCAAGCACCAGGACGACGTCCGGAAGGCCGCCCAGAAGCTCACCCTCGCATGACCGGCACCGGAACGGGCCCGGACACGGGCACGGGCACGGGCACTGGCCCCGACACGGGCACGGGCACTGGCCCGGCCACGGGCACGAACACGCCAGCCGACGCGAACGCGCCCGCCGACACCGCCGCCCGGCTGACCGGTCTGGTCCGGGCGCTGCGCGGCCACGGCCTGCGGATCGGCCCGGCCGAGACGGTGGACGCGGCCGCCGTGCTGGACGTCCTCGGGTTCGTCGACCGGGAGCAGGTCCGGGCCGGGCTGGCCGCGGCGCTGCTGCGCTCGGACGGCCAACGGCCCGTCTTCGACGCCACCTTCGACCTGTTCTTCCCGCTCGGCGTCGGCGTCCCCGAGGCGCTGCGCGCCGACCCTCCCGCGCTGCCGGACGACCCCGAGCCGCCGCGCTTCGGCCGGCCCGACCCGGTCCGCGAGGACCTGCGCGAACGGCTGGCCGCCGCCCTGGCCGCCGACGACCGGGCCGCCCAGGCCCGGCTGGCCGGCGAGGTGGTGGAGGCCTTCGGCCGGTACGGCGCCGCCGCCGGGCCCGGTTCCGCCCCCGGCTCGGACGGCTGGTCGGCGCACCAGGCGCTCGGCCGGCTCGCCCCCGAGACCCTGCTGGCCCGGGTCCTCGCCGCACTGCGCGCGGGGTCCACCGCCCCCGAGGACGTCTCCGACCTCGTCCTCGCCGACGAGATCCGCCGCCGCATCCGGGACTTCCGCGCCCTGGTCACCGGCGAGGCCCGCCGCCGGGTCGCCGAACTGCGCGGCGCCGAACGGATCGCCGAACGCGCCGTCGCCCCCACCGTCGACCGGATCGACTTCCTCGCCGCCGGCCGCGAGCAGCTGGCCGAACTGCGGCGCACCGTCCACCCGTTGGCGCGCAAGCTGGCCACCCGGCTGGCCGCCCGGCGCCGCCGCGCCGCCCGCGGGCAGATCGACCTGCGCCGCACCCTGCGCCGCTCGCTGTCCACCGGCGGGGTGCCGCTGCGCCCCGCGTACCGGCTGCGCCGCCCGGCCCGGCCGGAGCTGGTGCTGCTCTGCGACGTGTCCGGCTCGGTGGCCGGGTTCGCCGACTTCACCATGCTGCTGGTCCAGGCGATGAGCGAACAGTTCAGCCGGGTCCGGGTGTTCGCCTTCGTCAACCGCACCGCCGAGGTGACCGACCTGCTGAACCGCGGCGGCACCGACCCGGCCCGGCTGGCCGCCCGGATCCTCGCCGAGGCCAAGGTCACCGGCTACCACGGCAACAGCGACTACGGCACGGCGCTGGGCGAGTTCGCCGAGCGGCACCTGGACGCGGTCGGTCCGCGCACCAGCGTGCTGATCCTCGGCGACGCCCGCAACAACCACCGCGACCCGAACCTGGACGCGCTGCGCCGGATCGCCGGCCGGGCGCGGCGGGTCTTCTGGCTCAACCCCGAACGCACCGCGCTCTGGCCGACCGGCGACTCCGCCGCCCCCGCCTACGCGGGCGTCGTCGAGATGCACTCCTGCCGCAACGCCCGCCGCCTCGGCGAGCTGATCGCCCGCCTGCTGCCGGTCTGAGCCGGTCTAATCGAGCGCCTTCAGGAAGTCCAGCAGCGCCTCGTTCACCTCCGCCGGACGCTCCTGCTGCGTCCAGTGCCCCGTCCGCGGCAGCCGGACGTGGCGGTGCAGCCGGGGCAGTCGGCCGAGCAGGTGGGCGAGCACCTCCGGTGGCATCATCGCGTTGACCAGGTCCTGCTCCCCGGCCACGTACAGCGCGGGCACCTCGACGTTCACGCCGGTGAAGGCCGCCAGCAGTTCGGCGTTGCGGTCGAGGTTGCGGTACCAGTTGAGCCCGCCGGTGAAGGCCCGCTCGCCGTGGGTGGCGTAGTCGGCGGCGAAGGCGTCGATGTCCGCCTCGGTGAGCCAGGCCGGCAGCTGCTCCGGCTCCGGGAGGGTGTCCAGCAGCTTCTTCCCCTCGGGGATGATCCAGGCGCGCGGCCGCCCGTCCGGCTCGATGCCGCCGAGGATGCGGCGGAAGCTGGACTTCGGATCGGCCGCCAGCTCGGCGTCGGCCCGGCCGGGCTCCTGGAAGTAGAGCTGGTAGAAGCCGTCGCCGAAGTTCGCCCGGGCGGCCTGGAGCGGCGGCGGCCCGCCGACCGGGATCGGCGGCACGCTCAGCCCGGCGACGCCGCGCACCTTGTCCGGCCGCAGCGCCGCGGTGGCCCAGGCGACGACCGCGCCCCAGTCGTGACCGACCACCACGGCCCGCTCCGCGCCGAGCGCGTCGATCAGCGCGGTCGCGTCGCCGACCAGGTGGAGCAGGGTGTACGCGTCCACGCCGTCCGGCTGCTCGCTGCGGGCGTAGCCGCGCTGGTCGGGGGCGACGACCCGGTAGCCGGCGGCGGCGAGCGGGGCGAACTGGTGGCGCCAGGAGTACCAGCTCTCGGGGAAGCCGTGCAGCAGCAGGACCAGCGGCCCCTCGCCCTGTTCGGCGACGTGCAGCCGCACGCCGTTCACCTCGACCTCGCTGTGCCTGACCGCGCCGTACTCGATCGCGTCGCTCAACTCCGGCTCCCCGGTTCGGTGTGACAGGTGACAGGTCCGCTCGGTTCGACCCTGCCCAGTCGGGGTGCCGCGGAATCCCACCGGACCGCCCCGAACACCGGTGGACGGCCCCGCACTTCGCCGCACCACCCCGGAACGCGGCCGAGGCCGCCCCGGAATTCCGGGACGGCCTCGGCTTGGTGATGCTACGTCAGTTCACCGTGTAGCTGTACGGGATGGCCGCCAGCACGGAACCGGTGGTGCCGAGCGAGTTGTTGGCGGTCGCCAGCGAGCTCGGGCCGGACACCAGGTACAGCACGCCCTTGACGGTGCTGCCCTTCGGGCCGGTCGGGGTGAGGGTGACCTGGAGCGAACCGGTCTCACCCGGCTGGACGACCACCGGGGTGGCGGCCGGGGCCGAGGCGTTCACGGCGGCGGCGAACGGGTCACCGGTGCTGGAGGTCAGCGCCGGGTCGAACGCCTGGGTGTGCGCGGTCGCCGTGATGGTGGCGGAGCCGGCCGGCGCCCCGGCCGGGCCGAACGGGCCGACCTGCTGGACGAAGGTGCTCCACATGCCCGGGACGACCTGCTGCGCGGCACTGCCGTTGGAGGTCGCGACCGAGATGGTCGAGCCGTCCTGAGCCTTCTTCAGGTCGCCGAAGAGGTCCGGCGAACCGGCCGCGGCGCTCATCTCCAGGTGGGCCGGGACGGTGGAGGCCGACACGGCCCGCAGCTGGTCGGTGGCCGGCGGGACGAGGAAGAACGGGACGGAGGACTCCAGGCTCAGCGGGAGCGCGACCGTCGCGGAGGCGCCCTGCGGCACCAGCGGCAGGTCGACCCGGCGGTCCAGGCGTCCGTCGGCCGCGATCTTCTGGGTGGCGACGGTGTTGTTGGTGTAGTTCACCTGGACGGTGACCGGCTTGCCGGCGGCGAGCTTGGTGCGCGCGTTGTCCGGCAGCCCGGTGGCGGTGGCGCGGTTCTGGTTGAACGCGACGGTGCCGGTGAAGTCCTGGGCGAGCTGCTGGCCGCTGACCGGGCCGAGCACGTTCAGGACGAACCGCCAGCGGCCGGCGGCCGGGTTGACGGTGGTGGCCGAGACGCCGGCGGTGGTACCGCTCAGGCCGCCCTGCGCGTCGAGGAGCGCGTTGCCCTCGATGTCGACCGGGGTGCCGTTCGGGCTGATCAGCGCACCCTGCATGAGCAGCTTCGAGTCCTTGGCGACGGTCACGCCGACCCGCAGGTCCTTCTGGCCCTTCGGGACGTCGAACGCGTACGCGAAGCTCTGCGTCGGGGAGGCGCTGCGGCCGTTGCCACCGGTGATGGTGCCGGTGAAGCTGCCGGTGCCCTGGTTGACCGGGACGAGGCTGCGCAGGACCACCGGCACGCTGGTGGTGCGGCCGTTGGAGCTGGCGACGGTGATCGCCTCGCTGGAGTCACCGCTGGTGGCGGGGGTGGTGAGCTGGACCTTGAGGGTCTTGGTGGCGCCCGGGGCCAGGTCGACGACCTGCGGGGTCACCGCGCCGGCCGGCACCGCGCGCTGGGTCGCGGTGCCCAGCTGGACCGGGCCGTTGTAACCGGCCTTGCCCGCCGGGGTGTAGAGGATCGCGGTCCACTCGCCGGCGACCGGGTGCGGGACGTCCACCAGGCCGTAGTCGGCCGGGGTCGCACCGCCCTGCGGGCGGGTGTTGGTCTCGAAGCGGCCCTTGGGGTCGAGCAGCGTCATGCGGACGACCGGACCGTTGGTGACCGGGTTCGGCGCACCCTGCCAGGCGATCGACGCCGCGAGGCGGTCGGCACCGGCCGGGACGGTGAACTTGACCTGCTTCTGCACCCAGGTGGCGCCGTTGGTGGCGTACTTGAAGGTGTCGGTGGAGGACGTGTCCAGCTGGACGGTCTGCTGGTCGCTCGACAGCGGCGCGAAGTTGCGGGTGGCGGCGCTGACCGTCTGGGCGGTGGCACCGGTGTTGGTGACCGTCACGTCGGCGGTGTGGTTCGAGCCCGGGTTGCCCGCGATGTCGAGCTGGCCGGTGGTGACGACGACGGTGTTGCCGTCGGCCGCACCGGAGCCGCCCTGGTAGCCGCGCGCGGCCTCGACGGCGGCGCGGACGTTCAGCAGACCGGCGCCCTGCTCCTCGGCCGGCACGCCGAGGTCCTGCGCGGTGCCGGTGAGCAGCTTCTTCACCAGCGCCGGGGCGGGCGACTGGCCGTGGTGGGTGTCGCGGTAGGCCTGGATGACCAGGGCCGCGGCGCCGGTGACGAACGGCGCGGACTGGCTGGTGCCGCCGAACGGCTGGATCGGCGAGCCCTTGCCGCTGAAGCCCTTGCAGTCCTCGTACTTGGTGAGGTCGGGCGAGCAGAGCGCCCAGTCCGACTCGCCCGGCGCGACCAGGTCGACGGTGCGACCGGCCTGGGTGAAGCCGCCGGAGGACAGCGCCGAGATGCGGTTGTTCTCCCACGTGCGGTTGGAGAACTGCGCGGCCGCGTAACCGGTCTGCTGGTAGTTCTGGTTGTCTGTGGAGGCGCCGACCGCGATCACGTTCGGGTCCGTGGACGGGGTGCCGATGGTGCCGCTGATGCCCGCGTCGCCGGTGGAGACGGCAACGGTGACACCGGCCTTGACGGCCTGGTCGTTGAAGAGCGCGACGGTGTCGTGCGCGCCGCTGTCCGGGGTGACGTTGCCACCGAAGGACTCGTTCAGCACGTCGACGTGCGCGACCGAGACGGCGTAGTCGATGGACTGCAGGATCGACGAGTTGGACATGATCTCGCCGCCGGCCCGCAGGGCGACCAGGTTGGCGTCCGGGGCGAGGCCGCGGATGCGGATGGTGCAGCCGGTCGGCAGCGGGTGCGAGGCGTTGACGAACTCCGAGACGTCGTACACCTGGCGGCCCTGGGCGATGACCGCCGAGGCGTCGCCGAAGGCCTCCGCGCCACCGGTGGGCGCGTCGACGCCGGTGCCGGAGAAGTCCTGGTAGTCGACGACCGCGTGCGAGCCGTCGGCCCGGATGAAGTCCGGGTTGTTCGGGTCGAGGCCGTCCGCGATGTAGGCGACCTTCACGCCCTTGCCGGTGGCCAGGTCGGCCGCGCCGGGCTGGCCGTTGGCGCCGACGGTGTGCGTGGAGTACAGGCCCTCGGGCTCCAGCAGCGGCTTGGACGGGTCGGAGGGGCAGACCGTGTTGGTCGCGTTCTCCTCGGCGCCCTGGCTGCCGTTACTGCCCGAAACGGCCTGCGCGGCGGCGCTCTTGGGGGCCTTGGCACCCGTGGCAGCGGCGGTGGTGTCCGTGCCGTCCTTGTCCTTCTTGGTCTTGCCGGCGGCCGGCGGCGCGACGGTGACCTGCTCGTCCGTCACGACCGAGGCGACGGCCGGGTCGGCCTGGAGCGCGGCGCGCAGGGCCGGGCTGACCGTGGCCGAGAAGGCGTTGCCGACCACGAAGGTCTTGATGTTGGTGCCGCCGCCGGCCCGGACCTTGTCCAGCAGCGGCGCCTGGGCGTTCGCGGCCTTCTGCTTGCGGGCACCCAGGTGTCCGCTGTCCGCCGGGGAGTCGGCTATCTGGTCCTTGAGAATCACGATCACCGGCACCGGGGGCCCGTCCGCCGACGCCACCGGGGCGGCGCTCTGCGAATCCGGGATCGGAGCACCGTTCGCGCTGGTCCCGAAGGTCAGGACCATGGACGCGGCGGTGACCGTGACGGCAGCTGCTAGCTGGGATTTCCGCCAGCCGATCAATGGACATCCTTTCGTCTGATGAGACGTCAGGCTGCGCGGCTCAGCGTACCCGGATCCAGGGTCGGTCGCGTGGTTGCTCCGGACCGCGCGTCCCGACAGCGGTCGCATTCCAGCGCATGCGACACGACCGCGACAAGGGGGAAAAGCCCCATCAGAAAGTAAAAATGACCATCAGAAAGTAAAATTCACGGCCGAAATCGGGCCATGTCCACATCTTTTCGCTGACCAGACCAGGTCGGAACCGACCGTTCCGGCAAGCCCCGTGCCACGAAAATGCCGGTGGCGAACTCTGGACACTGGCGAAACACCGCCACTTCGGCCGCACCACGGCTGCCACCCGTCTTCCCCGCCGGCGCGCCCGCCGAAACCGGGCGGGACGCGCCTGCCGGGAGCGGACGGGGAGCGGACGGGACCGGGCGCGGGGCCTACGGGATCGGGCGCGGGATGGCCGGGGCGGGTGGCCGACGGGGAGCCCCGTTGGCCGCCCCGGCCGGTGGCGGCGTCAGGACCCGGCCAGCCGCTCCTGAACGTCCGCCAGATCCTCGGCGGTGGGCGCGTCGTCCTGGGTCAGCCGGTGACGCCAGTACCCGCTGAAGTCGATCGAGGACTTCGCCACCCCGCGCTCCGCCACCAGGTGCCGGCGCAGCGCCCGGACCGCGCCCGCCTCCCCGGCCAGCCAGGCGAACGGCGTGCCGGGCGGCAGATCGGCCGCCCGGACGGCCTCGGCCAGCACGGCGCCGGGGGCCGCGTCACCCCGGGCGAGCCAGTGCACGGTGAGCCCGGCCCGGGCGTCCAGCGGCTGCCGTTCGGCCTCGTCCGCGACCTCGACGAACGCGACCGCCCGGGCGTCGGCGGGCAGCGCCTCGACCAGGGTGCCGATCGCGGGCAGCGCGCTCTCATCCCCGGCCAGCAGCACCCAGTCGGCCGCCGCGAACACCTCGGCGAACGGCACCGGCCGGGCGTACAGCTCGGAGGGGCCGACCATGCCGAGGCGGTCCCCGGGCTTCGCGCGGCGCACCCAGGCGACGGCCGGGCCGGCGTCGCCGCTGTCGCGACCGTCGCCGCCGTGCAGCACGAAGTCGATCTCCAGCAGCCGGGTGCCCGGGCGCCGACGCCGGACGGTGAAACTGCGCAGCACCGGGCGGTCGGTCTCGGGGATCGCGAGGTACGCCTGGTACCAGCCCATCGGGTCGGCGCTCGGCGCGGGCAGCTGCGGCACGGCCTGCCCGGGCGGCGGGAAGCAGAGCTTGACCTGCTGGTCGGGCGCACCGCCCACGGTGTCCGCCAGGTCCTCGGCCGCGAAGGTGATCCGGGCGGTGCGCGGGGTGATCCGGCAGACCTCGGCGACCTCGACGAAGGTGACGGGCAGTGTCATCGCGAAACCCCTTCGATTGATAACCTTACGGCATAAAGAGTTGCTGCGGCCGAGGATACTTTACGCCATAAGGAGTTGTGCCATGGTCGTCTACGCCGGACAGGGCGACGCCCACCGGTCCCTGTCGCTGCTCTGGGGCGGGCCCGACCAGCCGCGTCCCGGGCGCCCCGGACGCACCGGACGCACCGGCCCCAAACCGGGCCTCAGCGTGGACGCGATCGTCTCCGCAGGAATCGCCGTCGCCGACGCCGAGGGCATGGCCGCGCTCTCCATGCGCGCGGTCGGCGACCGGCTCGGCCGCACCGCCATGGCGCTCTACACCTATGTGCCCGGCAAGGCCGAGCTGCTCGACCTGATGCACGACCGGGCCCTCGCCGAACTCCCCGCCGGCCCGGACGAGCCCCCCGTCGGTCCGGATGGGCTCCCCGTCGGTCCGGACTGGCGCGCCGCCGTCACCGGCTGGGCCGAGGCCCTGTACGCCTGCTACCTGCGCCACCCCTGGGTGCTCCAGATCTCCCAGGCCCGCCCCGTCCTCGGCCCCGCCGAACTCGCCGCCATGGAGACCCTGCTGCGCGCCCTCCAGCCCGCTGCCCTGCCGCCGCAGCGGCTGCGCGGGGCCGTCGGCGCGCTCTGGCAGTTCGTCCGCGGCACCGCCGCCGTGACCGCCGAGACCCGGGGCGCGGCCGCCGCCACCGGCGTCACCGACGAGGACTGGTGGCTCGCCCGGTCCGCCCGGCTCGCCGAACTCGCACCGCACTTCACCGCCCGGTTCCCGCTGCTGACCGCCCTGCAGAGCGAGGGCGGCGCCGACCCGCGCGAGCGCGACCAGGAGGCCTTCCGCACCGGCCTCGCCGTCCTGCTCGACGGCATCGCGGCCTCGGCGGCCGGGGGCTGAGCCCTGGTAGCTGAGCGCTGGTAGCCGAGCCCGGTAGCCGAGCCCGGCGGTCGAGCGTGGTAGCCGAGCCCTCAGGCCCCGCGCCGGGCCGCCGGGATCGCCAGCACCACGCCCAGCACCAGCAGCGCCGCGTACCCGACCGTCTCGTGCCCGGCCGGCACCAGGAAGCGGACGAAGCCGAACAGCCGGAAGCCACCCAGCCGGTCCGCGAGCAGGCCGGACCCGCCGCCGAGGATCAGGACGAAACCGAGGTAGCCGAGCAGGGTCTTCATACCGGGAGCCTAGGAAGCCGCCCGCGCCCGGTAATCCGACTTTCGGCGCGACCTGGGGTCACCAAAGTCGTCGCGCCGCTCGGCCCTCCGCCCACCGGGCCGCCCACCGGGTATGCGGTCCGAACGGAGCAGCACGGCGCGGCGGCCCGGCGACGGCGCCAGTACGTTCGCGGTGTGCAGCAGATGTCACAGCATGTCAGCCGGGTGGCGGCAGCCGCCGCGGTGTCCGCCCTGGTCGTCGCCGCCGGCGCCCCGGCGGCCCTCGGACAGGACACCACCGGTGCGGTCGGCGGGGAACGACTCGGCCGCCCGGAGATCCAGGTCGCGCCGCAGGCCGGGGCGCCCGCACTGCCCACCGCGCTGACCGGGCGGTCCTGGGTGGTCGCCGACGCCGGCACCGGCGAGGTGTTGGCCGCCCGCAACGCCCACCTGCCGCTGCCGCCCGCCAGCACCCTGAAGATGCTGTTCGCGGACACCGTGCTGCCCAAGTTCGACCGCGCCCTGGAGCACCAGGTCACCTCCGCCGAGCTGGCCAACCTCGGCGCCGGCAGCAGTCTGGTCGGCGTCAAGGAGAACCTGCCGTACCGGGTCGAGGACCTCTGGCGGGGCGTCTTCCTCAGCTCCGGCAACGACGCCGTGCACGTCCTCGCCCACATGAACGGCGGCCTCCAGCAGACCGTCGCCGAGATGCAGGCCCGCGCGCAGAAGCTCCAGGCCCGCGACACCAAGGTGATCTCCCCCGACGGCTACGACATGGACGGCCAGGTCTCCTCCGCCTACGACCTCACCCTGTTCGCCCGGGCCGGCCTGCGCAACGCCGACTTCCGCTCCTACTGCTCCACCCGCACCGCGCGCTTCCCCGGCGGGCTGGACAAGGTCACCGGGCAGCGCACCACCTTCGACATCGCCAACACCGACCGACTGCTCGGCAAGTACCCGGGCCTGATCGGCGTCAAGAACGGCTACACCACCAACGCCGGCGCGACCTTCACCGGCGCCGCCGAGCGCAACGGCCGCACCCTGCTGGTGACGGTCATGCACCCCGAGGCCCAGGGCCGGGTCTACGACGAGGCCGCCAGCCTGCTCGACTGGGGCTTCGCCGCCCTCGGCAAGGTGCAGCCGGTCGGTCAACTGGTCGAGGACACCGCCGCCACCGCGAGCCCCGAGCCGGACGCCGCCACCTCGTTCGCCCCGCCCTGGGTGCGGCCGCACGCCCTCCGGGGCGGGGGCGGCGGCCTCGGCCCGGTCGGCTGGACGGCCGTCGGGCTCGGCAGCGCCCTCGCGGCCTGGGCCGCCGGGCGGGCCGTCGTCCGGCGCCGGGGCAGCACCGCCGCCGCGGCTCCGGCCGCCGCGGTGACCGTGGCCGTGGCCACCGCGCTGCCGGACGCCCTGCCGACCGCGGCTCAGACCCCGCTGCCGACCGCGGTACCGACCCCGCTGCCGACCGCACTGGCCCGCGCCGGTGCCTCCGCCGTCGGCGGCTCGACCGGGGTCGGCAGCCGGGGGCGGCGCGGGCTCGCCCGCCGCGCCCGGGTGCTGGTCGCCACCACCCGCACCAGACTGCACCGCTGACCGTCAGGCCGCGCCGACCAGCAAGGACCTCCGTGGAACTCTGGCTGCTGAACCACCTGTCCACCGCCCTGCTGGCCGTCCTGGTGGTCGGCGGCTTCGTGCTCCTGGCCGTCGCCGGCAGCCTGATCGCCACCCGCTGGCACCCGGCGCTCAACGACGGCGAGAACAACGACATGGTCGGTGTGGTGCTCGGCATGTTCGGTGCGATCTACGGCATCATCCTCGCCTTCGTCATCGTCAACCTGTGGACCGAACTCCAGGACACCCAGAAGGTGGTCGCCACCGAGGCCACCGCCCTCTCCCAGATCGTCCGCGACGCCCAGGCCTTCCCGCCCGACACCCGGGCCGCCGTCAATGCCACCGTCCGCGACTACGTGCACACCGTCGTCGAGAAGCAGTGGCCGCTGATGAAGGCCGGGCACGGCGACTACACGGCGACGGGCGAGAAGGTCGACGGGATGTACCGGGTGCTGTCCGGGTTCGAACCGCAGACCCAGTCCGAGCAGGCCTTCTACGCCAAGGCGCTGGACAGCCTGAACGACGTGGTCGCCCAGCGCCGGAACCGGATCGCCGAGAGCCGCGACCAGTTGCCCGTGCTCCTCCAGGTCCTGATCGTCGGCGGCGCCGTGGTGATCATCCTCCTCACCCTGCTGTACGGCATCCGCAGCCGGAGGGTCCGGCTGCTGTTCGTCGGCTCGGTGGCCGCGCTGATCGGGTTCAGCCTGCTGCTCGTCGTTGTGCTGGACCGGCCGTTCGCGGGAGACCTCAACGTCTCCCCGAAGCCGTTCAAGGAGAGCTCGCTGGCACAGTTCTGGTGACCGCCGCACCCCCTGGGACCTCTAGACTTCCCGTCATGACCACCCCCGATCCCGCCTCCGGCCCCGCCTCGCCGGAACGGCTCGCGCGCATCGTCAGCCTCTCCGCCGGGAGCTACCTGCTCGTCACCACCTACAAGAAGGACGGCACCGCCGTGCCGACCCCGGTCTGGGTGGTGCGCGACGGCGAGGCGCTCGGCATCTGGACCGTCGCCGACTCGTGGAAGGTCAAGCGGATCCGCAACCGCGCCGACGTCCTGGTCGGCCCCTGCGACGTCAAGGGCCGCCCCACCGGCGAGCAGTACCCCGCCACCGCCGAGCTCCTCGGCCCCGAACGCACCGCCGCCTACCGCACCCTGCTGCGCCAGAAGTACGGCCTGCTCGGCGTCCTCACCCTGCTCGGCAGCCGGCTGCGCCGCGGCGAGCGCGGCACCGTCGGCATCCGGATCACCCTCACCTGACCGGGCGGGGCGGCCGTGGGAACCGAGGAGACCGGCAGCGACCTGCCGCTGCTGGTGGTCGACGGCGCCAACGTGGTCGGGTCGGTACCCGACGGCTGGTGGCGCGACCGGCACGGCGCCGCCGAACGGCTGCGCGACGCACTGGTCACCGTCGCCGGGCAGGGCCTGCCGGACCTGCCCGGGCCGCTGGACGTGGTGCTGGTGGTCGAGGGCGCGGCCCGGGGCGTGCCCGGACGGCCCGAGGTCCGGGTCGTCGCCGCCGTCGGCAGCGGCGACGACCGGATCGTCGAACTCGTCCGGGCGGCCAGGGCCGAACACCCGCACCGGCACTGCCTGGTCGTCACCGCCGACCGCGAACTGCGGGCCCGCGTCGGCGCCCTGGGCGCAGCCGTCACCGGCCCGCGCAGCGTCCGGCCGCCGGACAGGCCTTAGGGCTGTTCGTCCGGCTGCACGGCGTACATACCCCAGTGGATCGCCGGATCCGAGGTGTGCACGGTGAACTCGAGGTCCCGGCCCTCACGGGCGGGTATCTCCACCGAACCCATGCCCGTCCCCTCCACCGGACACTGCACCGTGAAGTCGGCCGGCGCGAGGCCGCCGACGTGCACCTGCACCGAACCGCCGCCCCGGCAGCCCACCGTCACCGTGAACGGCAGCGTGGGAGTGACGGAGGCCGTCACAGCACCGCCGTCACCGATCCAGTCCGGGATCCAGAGCAAGGTCTCCGGCGTCCCCGGATCCGGCAGGATCTCCCCCGCCCCCGGGCCGCCCATCACCTGAGCCGGAGCCTGGGCCGGGGCCTGCCCCTGGACCGGCTCGGCGGCCGCCGCCCCGGTGACCGCCGACACCACGCCCAGCGCACCCGCCACCCCGGCCAGCGCTCGTACCGTCTTACGCCGCACTGCGACTCCCCCTGCCATGAACGTCATGGACGTGTGCCGATCTTCGGCACACGAAGGACGCTAGCCCATGGCTCTGACAATCCGCCGGGGCTACCGGGGACTCGGTGGCGGACTCAGTAGCGGACGGCCTTCACCACCACCGGGAGCAGGCGCTCCGCCTGCGCGTTGCGGCTGAACGCGAGCGGGGTGGCCTGCCCGTTGACCGGGACGTTCTCGGCACCCACGAAGGCGCTGTCCACGGTCTTGCCGCTGGTGTCGGTGAAGTCCACCTGCACCGCGTAGTTCGCCGGCTCGGTGCCGTCGTTCTGGATGGTCACCCAGACCGCGGGCAGCCCGCCGGTGGCGGTCAGCGGCACCTGGGTGAGGGTGACCGAGCCGAGCGCGTTGCCGCCACCGGGCAGGTCGGCCAGCACCGAGGCGGCCTTCTGCTGGGTCTGCACCTGCTGCGCGGCGGCCGAGGCCGCGAACGAGGCCGCCGCGGCGGCGGCCGACTCGGCCGCCGAGGCGACCGCGGTCGGGCTCTCCGACGCCTCCGGGGAGGCACCACCGGAGACGGAGGCCGACGGCGACTCGCCCGCCGCATGGCCCGACGGGCCGACCGACGGGTTCGTCGACGAGCTGCTGCAAGCCACCAGCACCCCGGCGGCCGTGACCGCCGCTGCCAGGGCGGCCGCCCGGGACGCCGTCCAACGCCGCGAACCGCGGCTGTCCGAGGGGCTGGGAAGGCTGTGGAGTTCGCGCACCGGGGTTCTCTCTTCTCGCTCGGCGTCCGGCGGCCGGAGGCCCGTACCCACCCCATGCTTCGGCCCCCACCGCCCAACGGCGAAACCTGCACACCCGTTCGGGTACATCCCCACGACCCGCCCGCCCCGGCCGGGCGGGCCCGTATCGTGGGCGCGAAGGCTGCTCACATGTTCGGGGGTCGGGTGCGCACTGCGGATCACGCCAGGTGGGACCGGGGCTTTCCGGTGAACTACCTCCTGGTTCAGGAGGACGAGGACGGCGTGGAGCGGCTCTGGGGGAGATGCGCGGGCGTCGAAGGGCTGTTCGTCGACCCGGTCCCGCCGGCACGGAGGTCCTCACTCTCCGCGGATGCCGCCCCGACGGTCTCCTGAGCAGCATCCTGGCCGAGCCCGACGTCTCGCTGCGGGGTGTCGGCGACGTGTGCGTCGAGGTCTGGGACGACGAGAAGCCGGTGCAGTGGTGGACACTCGTCGATGCGGTCGTGGTGGCCCACCAGCCCCACCCGGCCGACCCGGCGCGGTACGACATCGTGCTCGGCGCCGGCGTCAGGAACGAGGAGAGCTTCTTCGAACTGCCTGCGGCACCGCGCTTCGAGCTCTTCGCGGGGACGACGGTCGCTGCGGCGAGTGCAGGCCGGTGTTCCGCCGTGGACGGCCTGTTCGGGACGCGAGCGGACCCGGCCCCCGTTCCGCTGGAGCTGATCGGCTGCGAGCCCGCGGAACCCCTGCTCGCGGCACTGCGACGACCCCGCCGGTCGGAGCGGGACTGGGCCCACCTCCTGGTTCTGGATCGCCGTGGTGCCGTGATGGCCTCCCGCACCGTGGGCCTGTCCATCACCGGAGCGCGCCCGTCCGTTCTCGGCGGCGCGCTCGTCGACATCACCCTCACCGATGGTGGAGACGATCGGCCATCGCCGGCGGCCCGCCCGGTCTGGGCGCAGTGGTACCAGGGCCCGCCGGCCGAGCCCAACCTGTGGGCGCCGTACGACTCGCAGGGCAGGGCCGAATGGCTGGACCTCACCACTCGTGCCTGGCGGGCGCCCGCGCCGCAGCCGGACCGGTCAGGCGGTGAGCACCATCTCGACGGCCGGTTCATCACGGACGTTCCCGGTCTGCACTGCGCGATCGGCGAGGCCCTGCTCGGGCCCGGCCGCTACTACGGCCGGGAGTGGAACGCCTTCAAGGACTGCCTGGGCGGTGGCTTCGGCGTGGCTCCGCCTTTCGCCCTGACCTGGCACGACTCCGAGATCGCACGCCGCGCACTGGCGGACGTCGTGGAGGATCCGCAGGGCCGGCTCTCCTACTTCGAGGAGATCGTGCAACTCCTCGAACGACGCGGCGTCACGGTCCTGCTCCGGTGAGCCATCGACACCCGGGCGCAGACGACTCCGGGACGGGCTGAGCAAGCTTCAAGCCGCCGCCACGGCGAACTGACGACAGTTGGATGGGCGAGCTCACCGGTACCAAGCCCCGGCAACGCGGGCGGCCCGGGGTGGCCGGAGCGGCACGGACGGATTTGGGGCGTGTGGGAACCGATCGGGTGGGCGGGCCGACTGGTGGGGCGTGAGTGCGAAGTCGCCGGGTGTCCGGCCGTTGAGTGTGCTGGCGGGGTTCGCCCTGCTGCTGGTGGTGGTGTTCGTGGTGGCGTACGCGGTGGGGCGGCAGGTGGGGCCGGTGGCGCCGGGGCTGAACCCGGGGACCGGGGGCTCGGTGTCGCCGGGGATGGGCGGGCACGACATGGGCGGCATGCGGTGAGCCCGACGCTGGTGAGCACGGATCTGGCGGTCGGCGGGATGACGTGTGCGGCCTGTGTGGGCCGGGTCGAGAAGCGGCTGGCGCGGATCGACGGGGTGAGCGCCGGGGTGAATCTGGCGACCGGCCGGGCCCGGGTGCTGCATCCGGCCGGGGTGTCGGTCGGCGAGCTGGTGGCGGCGGTCGAACGGGCGGGATACTCCGCCGAGTTGGCTCCGTCCGGCGCGGCCGTCGGCGCGGTGGTGGCGGAGGAGCCGGCGGACCGGTGGCGGCTGCTGGTGACGGCGCTGCTGGCCGTCCCGGTGCTGGTGCTGTCGATGGTGCCGTCGTTGCAGTTCCCCGCCTGGCAGTGGGTCTGCTTCGCGCTGGCCGTCCCGGTGGTGACCTGGGGTTCGGCCGGCTTCCACCGCCGGGCCTGGCAGGGGCTGCGGCACGCGGCGGCGACGATGGACACCCTGGTGAGCCTGGGTGTGGTGGCGTCCTTCGGCTGGTCGGCGTACGCGCTGCTGTTCGGCGGGGCCGGGGACCCGGGCATGCGGATGCCGTTCTCGCTGACGGCGGACGGCGGCGGCGCGGCGCACGTGTACCTGGAGGCGGCGGTCGGGGTGCCGCTGTTCGTGCTGGCCGGGCGGCTGCTGGAGGGCCGGGTGCGGCGCAGCGGCGGTTCGGCGCTGCGGGCGCTGGCTGAGCTCGGCGCCAAGGAGGTCTGCGTCCGGGACGCGAGCACCGGCGAGGAGCGCCTGGTGCCGGTCGAACTCCTGCTTCCCGGCCAGGAGTTCGTGGTCCGGCCGGGTGAGCGGGTGGCCACCGACGGGGTGGTGACGGAGGGCGGTTCGGCGCTGGACCTGAGCCTGCTGACCGGGGAGAGCGTGCCGGTGGAGGTCGGCCCCGGGGACCGGGTGGCGGGGGCGACGGTGAACGTGGGCGGCGCCCTGGTGGTGCGGGCGACGGCGGTCGGCGCGGACACCCAACTGGCCCGGATCACCGCGCTGGTGGCGGACGCCCAGGCGGGCAAGGCGCGGGCGCAGCGGCTGGCGGACGCGGTGGCCGGGGTGTTCGTGCCGTCGGTGCTGGCGGTGGCGGTCTGCGTGCTGGGGTTCTGGCTGGGCGCGGGCGCGGCCCCGCAGGCGGCGGTGACGGCGGCGGTCGCGGTGCTGGTGGTGGCCTGTCCGTGTGCGCTGGGTCTGGCGACGCCGACGGCGCTGCTGGCGGCGACCGGGCGGGGCGCGGAGCTGGGCGTGCTGGTGCGCGGCCCGGAGGTGTTGGAGAGCCTGCGCCGGGTGGACACCGTGGTGCTGGACAAGACCGGCACGCTGACCACCGGCCGGATGGAGCTCTGCGACGTCACGGTGGACCAGGACGGCGACGCCGACGCCGACGAGGTGCTGCGGCTCGCGGCCGCGGTGGAGCACCGGTCGGAGCACCCGATCGGGCGGGCCGTGGTGGCGGCGGCGCGCGACCGGGGCGGGGTGCTGCCGCCGGTGGACGGCTTCGCGGCCGCCGCCGGGCTCGGGGTGTCCGGGACGGTCGAGGGCCGGGCCGTCCGGGTGGTCCGGCCGGACGGCGTCGCCGCACCGCTGCCGACCGTGCTGGCGCGGGCCGTCGACGCGGCGGGCGCGGCGGGCCGCACGGCGGTGCTGGTGGAGCTGGACGGGCGGCCGACGGCGGTGCTCGCGGTGGGCGACACGCTGCGCTCGGGCAGCTGGCGCGCGCTGCACCGGCTGCGCGGGCTGGGCCTGGAGACCGTGCTGCTGACCGGGGACGGCCCGGGCGCGGCGCACGCGGTGGCCCGGGAGCTGGGCATCGAACGGGTGCACGCCGCTGCCTCGCCGGAGCGCAAGGCGGAGGTGGTGGCCGAGCTGCGGGCGGCCGGGCGGACCACGGCGGTGGTCGGCGACGGCGTCAACGACGCGGTGGCGCTGGCCTCGGCGGATCTCGGGGTGGCGCTGGCCTCGGGCAGCGACGCCGCGATCGGCGCGGCCGGGCTGACCCTGGTGCGCGGCGACATCGAGGCGGTGGTGGACGCCGTCCGGCTGGCGCGGCGCACGCTGGCGACGATCCGGGTCAACCTGCTGTGGGCGTTCGGCTACAACCTGGTGCTGATCCCGCTGGCGGCGGTCGGACTGCTGAACCCGATGCTGGCGGCGGTGGCGATGTCGCTGAGCTCGCTGCTGGTGGTGGGGAACAGTCTGCGGCTGCGTACCTGGCAGCCGGGGCGCGGCACCGCCGGGCGCCAGGGGGGACGGCGATGAAGAGGGCGACGGGCCGGGCGACCGGCAGGACGGAGCGGTGGATGGCGGTCGGGCCGCCGGTGGGCGCGGCAGCGCTGGCGCTGGCGCTGTTGACCGGGTGGACGGCGGTCGGCGGGGCCGGGCGGTCCCGGCCGGTGGAGGCAGGGGCGGGCTCGGTGCTGCTGCCGTCGGCGGGGGCGGCCTCGGCCACCGCGGCGTTCTTCACGGTCCGCAACCCGGGTGACGTGCCGGACGAACTCACCGGCGCCAGCTGGGAGTTCGGCGGCCGGATCACCCTGAAGCGGCATCTGCACCAGGGCGCGGCGGGCCGCTGGGAACCGGTCGCCGCGCTGCCGGTGCCGGGTCGCGGGGCGCTCACGATGTCCCCGGAGGACGCCGATCTGGTGATCGCCGACCCGCCGCCGCTGCGGGCCGGTCAGTGGGTGGAGTTCACGCTCAGCTTCCGGCACAGCCCGCAGCTGCGGCTCAGGGCCGAGGTGCTGCCACCGGGCTCGCGCCGCCCCGGCTGAGGCCCGGTAACGCGTCCGGCGGCAGCCCGGCGTCCCGACCGAGGCCCCACGGCGCGTCCAGGGTCGACTCGACGGGCCGGCGCGAGGTCGCTGCCCCGGGCGGGCCGTAGCCGACCCGGATCACCAGTTGGACGTGGCCCGGCCCCTCGGCCGGGTCGCGCAGCGCCCACCGGGTGTCCGACCACTCGACGGCCTGGTGCCAGACCGTCAGCCGGATCCCGTGCACGGTGGCGAGCAGCCAGACGTGCTCCAGCGCCTGCCCGGTGCGCAGCCAGTCCGCCGGCTCGTCGCCGGCCGTGGTGAAGGTGCACAGCTGGGGCAGTGGCTCGAAGCGCCGGGACGGCTGCGCGGGCGGCGCCTGTCCCGGGTACGGCGGGCGACCGGCGAACTCCCGCACCGGGACGCGGGCCTCGTGGTCCTGCGGGCCGAGCGCGGCGTACGGGATGCCGTCCTCGGCCGGGCCGGCGCGCAGCCAGGCCCGGCTCTCGGCCTGCCGGGCCGGGTCCTCGGCGTTGCGGCCCTCGGCCTCGGCGGTGAGGGCGAGGACGCGCCGGACGGCGGCCTCCTCCAGGGCGGCGAGGGTGACACCCTCCTCCCGGGCGGCGGCGATCAGCTCGCCGAGCACCGTCTCCGGGACGTCCCGCTGGACGAAGGGCTGTCGGCTGGAGTGCCGGGCGGCGACGGCCGGGTACAGGTCGCAGCCGAACGGCGGGCGGGGTCCGGCCGAGCGGGACAGGTCGAGGACGGCGAGCAGCGTCGGGGCGCCGACGTCCGGGAGCAGCCGGACGACCGCCTCGCGGCCGAGCCGCCAGGCGGCCACCCGCAGGTTGAACACCGCGGCGCCGACGGCGATGTACAGGGCGGCGCCGCTCGGGTCGGCGAGCGGCACGGTGCGCTCGAAGTCGGCGTGCACGGCGAGCCCGAAGCCGTCGAGGGTGGGGGTGAACCGCCAGGGCTGGCTGTTGTGCAGCGACGGCGCCGCGCCACCCGCCGTGACGAGCATGCGCAGGTCCGCCGGGGTGAGGGGGGTACCGGTCATGGTGATCCACTCCTTCGACCACTGGGGCCCCGCTGGTTCCGAGGGTGCGCCGGGATCAACGCGGGCGGCAGAGGCGAAAGCCCCCCGCGCCCAGGGCCGACGGTCATCTCCCCGGGGCGGGCGCCCGGCGAACCCCGCGGGAATGGAGGTGACGCGTGCCGGGCGTACGGTCACGCATGCGGGAGGGGCGGTCACGCATGCGGGACGACCGCGACCGGGGCCGGGGCGTGGTGCAGGACGGCGTGGGCGACCCGGCCGAGCCGGGGGCCGATCTCGACCGGGCGGCGGCGCCGGCCGACGACGACCAACTGCGCGCCCGCCGCGGCCTCGACCACCGCGCGGGCGGGGCCGGGCCGGACCTCCTCGACCACCTCGACCTCCGGGTGCCGTTCGCGCCGCTCGGCCACGGCCAGCGAGAGCAACTTGGCCTCCAGCGCCTCCAGCTGGGCGATCTCGGCGCCGGGCGGGATCCAGCCCGCGTACCCGAAGGCCGGCGGGAGGTCCCAGCCGGACACGGCCCGCAGCCGGGCGCGGCGCAGGCCGGCCTCCTGGAAGGCGAAGGCGAGCACCGCGTCGTCCGGCGCGTGCGCGTCGACGCCGACCACCACCTCGGGCACCCCGGCGGCCTCCGCCGCGTCCTCCTCGGTGGGCTCCGCACGCACCACCACCACGGGCACCTCGCTGCGGGCGGCCGCGGCCATGCCGACCGAGCCCAGCAGCAGCCCGCTGAAGCCGCCGAGGCCGCGCGAGCCGACCACCAGCAGCTCGGCGTCCACGGCGGCCGCGATCAGCCCGTCAACCGGCGCGTCGAGGACGACGTCGGTGTGCACGGCCAGGCCGGGGTGCTGGGCCCGGACGGCGTCGGCGGCCTCGGCGAGGGTCCGCAGGGCGGCCTCGGGCGGGGCGTCGGCCTCGGCGAACGCGGCCCGGCCGTCGGTCAGCCACGGCCAGGCGTGCACCAGGCGCAGCTCCGCACCCCGGCGCAGCGCCTCCCCGGCGGCCCAGTGCGCGGCGGCGGTGCTCTCGGGCGAGCCGTCGACCCCGGTCAGGACGGTTGGCGTCACGAGGGTCATGAGGGTTCCTCCACGATGTCGGCGCTGATGACGGGGGCGCCTCCCGACCCGAGGCCGGGAGGTCTCTGACGGCCCGTCTGCTCCCCACCCTGACGGCCCGGCGCACCCGGGCGGCAGGGGCGCAGGGCCCCCGAGGTGGGGACGAAGGGCCCGCCCGGCCGGGCCCGGGGCCGATCCGGCGGATCCCGTCGGACCGGACCGCGGCGCCAGGGTGCGGGCACCGCGGGGCAGAGTCCCCCGGCCCGACCCCGGCCTGTCGGGGCCCGGCCCACACGCACTACCGTGATTCCGGCGTTTCCCCTGGCCGGACGGCGCGCGCCGGCGCCGGGGCGGTGGAGGCGGTCGGCGCGCGGACGAGGAGGTCACCGGTGGGCGGCGCGGACGGCAGCTCGGCGGGCGGCGGCACCCGGATGCCCCGGCTGCGCCTGGACGAGCTGCTGGAGGAGCTCCAGTGGCGGATCGACGCGGCGCGCGGCACCCGGGACCGGGTGCACGGCCTGCTGACGGCGGTGCTCGTGGTCGGCCGGGAGCTGGACCTGTCCCAGGCGCTGCACCGGATCGTGGAGGCCGCTGCCGATCTGGTGGATGCCCGGTACGCCGCGCTGGGGGTGATCGGGCCGGACGGCCACTCGCTGTCGCAGTTCCTGACGGTGGGTCTGAGCGACGCGGAGATGGCCGAGATCGGCCCGCCGCCGTCCGGCCGGGGCATCCTGGGCGAGCTGATCCGGGATCCGCGGCCGCTGCGCTGCCCGGTGCTGTCCGAGCACCCGGCCTCGGTGGGCTTCCCGCCGAACCATCCGCCGATGCACACCTTCCTGGGGGTGCCGGTGCGGGTGCACGGCGAGGTGTTCGGCAACCTCTACCTGACCGACAAGCGCGGCGGGCTGGACTTCGACGCCGATGACGAGGCGGTGATCTCGACGCTGGCGGTCGCGGCCGGGGTGGCGATCGAGAAGGCGCGGCTGTACGAGGAGGCGCAGCTGCGGCAGCGCTGGCTGCGGGCGAGCGCGGAGATCACCCGCAGCCTGCTGTCGGGCGCGCCGCGGCTGGAGGTGGTGGAGCTGATCGCCCGCCGGGCCCGGGAGATCGCGGGTGCGGAGCTGGCGGACGTCTCGGTGGCGCTGGCCGGTCCGGGCGAGCGGGCCGCGGAGCTGTCGGTGGAGGTGGCGCTGGGCGGTGCGCCGTCGGCGCGGCTCGGGGTGACGGTGCCGGTGGACGGCACGCTCTCGGGGGCCGCGTACGCCTCCGGTTCACCGGTGACCAGTGACGAGCTGGCCTGCGACGCGCGTTTCCCCGCCGGCCCGGCGGGGCGTTTCGCCGGTCTGGGCGCGGCGGTCGCGGTGCCGCTGGGCACCGGTCCGGGGTACGGGCGGGGCGTGCTGCTGCTGGCCCGCGCGGCGGGGGCGCCACCGTTCGGGCCGGACGAGACGGGGCCACTGCTGGGGTTCGCCGATCAGGCGGCGCTGGCCCTGGAGCTGGCCGAACGGCGGCGCGACGCGGAGCAGTTGACCCTGCTGGAGGACCGGGACCGGATCGCCCGGGATCTGCACGACCTGGCGATCCAGCGGCTGTTCGCCACCGGGATGACGCTGCAGAGCGCGGGGCGGCTGATCGACAGTCCGGCCGCCGCGGACCGGGTGGGGCGGGCGGTGGCGGACCTGGACGAGACCATCAAGATCATCCGTTCGACGGTCTTCGGGCTGCGCGCGCACGGCGAGCCCGACCGGGGGCTGCGGGCCCGCGTCTCGCTCGCCGTCGCCGAGGCCCGGTCGACGCTCGGGTTCGCGCCGCGCCTCAGCCTGGAGGGCCTGCTGGACACCGACGTGTCGCAGGAGCTGGCCGGGCAGGTGCTGGCCGTCCTCGGTGAGGCGCTCAGCAACGCGGCCCGGCACGCCCGGGCGACGCGGGTGGAGGTGACGCTTGCCGCGTTCGCCGGTCGGGTGGCGCTGACCGTGACGGACGACGGGGTGGGGGTGCCCGAGGGCGGGCGGCGCAGCGGGCTGCGCAACCTCGCCGAGCGGGCCGAGCGGGCGGGCGGCACGTTCACCGTCGACCCGGCCGAGGGCGGCGGCACCCGACTGGTCTGGGAGGCCCCGCTCGGCGGCTGACCCGCCCGGTCCGGGTGACGGATCGTCAGTTCCGGTGCGGGGCCCGCGCGGCGGCGGATCGCCGGGCGGGCACGGGTGGCACGCATGCGATGGACACGGCCCTCCCCACCCGAACGAGCGGACCACCCCGGAGTGGTTCACACTTCCACCACGCGTCCTTGGAAGAACACCCTCAACATCCATTGTCGCCACGCATGTTCGAAGGTAGAGTCGCCGTTCGCCGAGCACGGATGAGCATTCGACAGCATCATTTGGGGCGGGCATGTCAAATAGTCGCGACACCCTCCAGGTCGCCCCTGACCTGATTGACGCGTTCACTGAAATAGCACGACGAAATCCGCAGCGCCCGGCGATAGTCCAGCAGGGACGCGCACTGAGTTACGGCCGACTCGACGAGTTGGCGAAAGCCCTGGCCACGCGCCTGGGACCGAACCCCGGCACGGTCGCCGTGCCGGCCGTCCACACTGCCGAAACGGTGGTCGCACTTCTCGGCGTGCTGACCGCCGGAGGCGGGTATTGTCCCGTCGATCCGGCATTCCCGGTGGATCGCCGACTCGCCATGGCTGCGGCCGCCGAATGCCGCACCGCGGTGGTCGGCGAATGCCGTCCGGCGACCGCCTGCGAGACCTCACTCATCCCCCGACCCGGGCTTCGATTAGTCGAGTTGGCCTTATTCACGGAATTGACCGGGGATACCGGGGATCCCCCGGGAACCCCACCGCCGGACCGGCCCGACACCGGCCCGGAACAACCGGCCTACATTCTGTTCACGTCGGGTTCGACCGGGCAGCCGAAACCCGTCGTGACGCCCCGCCGGGCGGCCGCGGCCACCGCCCACTCCCTGCGCGGGCTCTTCGGGTTGACCCCCGAGGACCGGGTCCTCCAGTTCGCCTCGCTCAACTGGGACACCTGCTTCGAGGAGATCCTCCCGACGCTCACCACGGGTGCCACCCTCGTCCTCGACCCGGACGCCCACCGCGGCTCGTTCCCGCGCTTCCTGCGGACGGTCGAGCGCGAGCGGATCACCGTCCTCGACCTGCCGACCGCCTTCTGGCACGAGCTGGTGCTCCACCTGGTCGAGGAACGGGCCCAACTACCGGCATCACTAAGGCTGTTGGTCATCGGCGGGGAGGCGGCCAACCCCGCCCGGCTGGCCGACTGGGCCGGGCTGGACACCGGGCGGATCCGGCTGCTGAACACCTACGGCTGCACCGAGACCACCCAGATCACCCACGCGGTGGACCTGTACGGTCCGCTGGCGCCCGGGCGCCACTGGGACGGCACGACACCGGCGCCGATCGGCCGCGCCCTCCCGCACGTCGTCGAACACATCGACGAACAGGGGGAGTTGACGATCGGCGGGCCGGCCGTGGCGCTCGGCTACCGCGGCCTGCCGGAGGCGACCGCGGCCCGGTTCGGCACCGTCCGCGGCGTCCGCTTCTTCCGCACCGGCGACCGGGTGAGCCGCGACCCGGACGGCGTGCTCGTCCACCGGGGCCGGCTGGACGGCGAGGTGAAGGTGCGCGGCGTCCGGGTGGACCCGGCCGAGGTCGAGGCGCACCTCGGCGCCCATCCGGACGTCACCGCCGCCGCGGTGACCGCCGCCACCCTGGCCGGTCGCACCGCCCTGGTCGCGTACGTGGTGGCCCGGCCGCAGGCGACGGCCGAGGGCCTGGACGGCGCACTGCTCGCCCACCTGCGGGCGCGGGTGCCCGGCCACCTCGTCCCCAGCCGGATCACCCTCGTCCCCCGGCTCGTGCTCACCCCGAGCGGCAAAGTCGACCGGGCCGGCTGCCACCTCCGGTACGCGGCCCCCGACAGGTCAAAGGAGACCTCCGTTGAGCATTGACCTCACCAGCACCGCAACCCCGGAAGCGCTGGTGGCGATCTTCCGGCGCGTCCTGGAGCACGACGACGTGGCGGCCCACTCGGACTTCTTCGAGCTCGGCGGCGACTCGCTGATCGCCACCCGGGTGCTGAGCGCGATCGCCCGCGACTACGGCGTGGAGCTGACCTTCGACGACTTCCTGCTGGCCCCCACCCCCGCCGGGCTCGCGCGGCGCGTCGCGGGCACCGCATGAGCGGGCCCGCCCCGCACCACGGCGGCGTCACCAGCGCCGTGGTGGTCGGCGCCGGGCTCGCCGGGCTCACCGCCGCGACCGGACTGGCCGCCCGAGGGGTCGCCGTCACCGTGCTGGAGGCCCGCGACCGGGTCGGCGGACGCACCCACGGCATCGCGGCCGCCCCCGGCACGCAGGTCGACGCGGGCGCCGCATACCTCGGCGGCCGGCACACCGAACTCCTTGCTCTGATGGCCGAATTGGGCCTCAAGACCACACCGACCACGATGCTCGGCGCCAGCCGCTTCGGACTGGGGACCGCGCACACCACCCAGGACGGCCGGTTCCCGCCGCTCAACGCCGTCGCCCTCGGCGACCTGTTCGAGCAGCTGGCCGAACTCACCGAAGCGGTACGGCCGGACGCGCCCTGGCTCACCCCGGACGCCGAGCGGCTGGACACCCTGACCGCCGCCGAGTGGGCCGAGCAGAACCTCGCCCACCCGGACGCCCGGCTGTTCTTCCCGCTGTTCCTGGGCGAGATGATGGCCGCCGACCCGGCCGAGGTGTCCGTCCTGCACGTCGCCTTCTACCTGCGCTCCGGCGGCGGGCTGCGCTACCTCAACGCCTTCGAGGGCGGCGCCCAGCAGGACCGGGTGGACGGCGGCGCCCACCAGCTGTGCGAGCGGCTGGCCGACCGGCTCGGCCCCCGGGTGCGGCTCGGCGAGCCGGTCCGGGCCGTCCACCAGGACGCCGGGCAGGTCACCGTCCGCACCGACCACGGCGAACACCGCGCCGATGTCGCGGTGTTGGCGCTGCCCCCGCTGCTCGCCGACGCGATCGAGCACCACCCGGCGCTGCCGGTGCGCCGGGCCGGGGAACGCACCGCGCGCGGCTGCGCGGTCAAGGTCCACCTGGTCTACCCGGCGCCCGTCTGGCGCGACCACGGTCTGTCCGGCTGGTCGGTCAACGCCCGGGGCCCGCTGCTCTCCACGGTGGACGACTCCCCCGCCGACGGCGGGATCGGGGTGCTCACCGGCTTCGTCACCGGCGCCGAGGCCCACCGCTTCGCCGCCCTGGACCCCGAACAGCAGCGCGCCACCGCCCTGCGGCAGGCCGCTGAACTGTTCCCGATGCTCCCCGACCCGCTCGGCTGCCACGTCACCGACTGGGTCAACGAGCCGTACAGCCAGGGCTGTTACGCCGCCCTGCTGGGGCCCGGCGACTGGCTGCGGCTGGGCCCCTCGCTCACCGCCCCGCACCACCGGGTGCACTGGGCCGGCACCGAGACCAGCACCGCCTACTTCGGCCTGATGGAGGGCGCGATCCGCTCCGGCCACCGCGTCGTCGCGGAGATCCTCGCGCGCCGCTGAGGCACCGCGGCTCGCGCCCCCCGAGAAACACACCGCACGCTTCACCCCAACTTCCCCTGCCCGGCGCCGGTTTCACGAGAGCCCGCGCCCGGCCACCCCACGCCCGGGAGACCGTCATGAGCGACCAGAGTTCCATCGCGCCCCTCGCCGCCCGGGAGCGGCTGATGACCGAACCCGACCTCGGGGCCGGCAACTTCCTCGACCACGCCATCGCCGCCAGCCCGAACCGCGCGGTGCCGTTCGTCTTCACCCACCGCACCGACCACCGCGGCGAGGTGGTACTGCGCGGCCACAGCCTGCTCGACCTCGCGGCGCTGCGCGACCGCTACGCCGCCTGGTACCGGGCGAACGGGGTGCGCCCGGGCGAGCCGGTCGGCATCGTGGTCGCCGAGGGCCTGGATCCGCTGCTGCACTTCCTCGCGCTGAGCTCGCTGGGCGCCGTCCCCGCGCTGGTCAACGACGCGATGCGGCACGACGTCATGGTCCGCTACCTCGACCACGTCGGCGTGGTCGGCATCGTCGCCGACGACCCGACCCGGCTGGCCGCCGCCTACCGCGAGGACCCGGCCCGCCGCCCGCGCTTCATCGCGCTCGCCTCCGAGGTGCAGGCCTTCGACGCCACCGCCGCCGAGCCGACCGCCGCCGACCCGAGCACCGCCGCCGCCGCCGGCCACCCGTACCGGCACGCCCCGAACGACGTGGTCGCGCTGATCCACTCCTCCGGCACCACCGGCATCCCCAAGTCCACCATGCTGGCGCACCGCCAGTTCTGGGACGGCAAGCAGCCGCGCATGGTGCGCTTCCCCGCCGAGCCGTACGACCGGCTGATGTCGCTGATGCCGCACACCCACGCGGGCGGCCTCAGCTACTTCCTCACCGCGACCCTGCTCGGCCTGCCCACCGTGGTGATGTCCGACTGGCGCCGCGCCGTCGTCGAACCGGTCATGGAGGCCTTCCAGCCGACCATGGTCGCCTCCTTCCCGCGCACCTTCGTCGAACTCGCCACCGGCGAACTCCCGGTCCGGGGCGCGGCCAGGGTGCACTCCTGGTTCAACACCGGCGACAGCGCGCACCACGGGCACATCCGCCGCCTGGTGACGCTCGGCGAGCGGCCCGCCGGACTGATCCGGCCCTGGCTGCTGCCGCAGGAGCGGGCCGAGCAACCCGCCCTGCCCGGTTCGCAGTTCATCGACGGACTGGGCTCCTCCGAGATGGGCATGGCGCTGTTCGGCCAGGTCACCACCCCGGAGAGCGCCCGTGACGACCGCTGCGTCGGCACGCCACTGGAGGTGGTCCACCGGGCCGCGGTCCTGGACCAGGACGGCGTCGAACTCCCGGACGGCACGGTCGGGTTGCTCGGCGTGGTGACGCCGTCCCGGACCCCGGGCTACTGGAACAACGAGCGGCTGACCGCCAGTTTCGAGCTGGCCGGCTACTGGCTCACCGGCGACGTCGCCCGGCGCGGCGCCGACGGCCGCTTCTACCACCTCGACCGCACCGTGGACGTCATCGACACCGCCGACGGCCCGGTCTACAGCCTGCCGATCGAGGAGGTGCTGCTGGCCGACTGCGCCGACCTGGTGCAGGACTGCTCGGTGATCGGGGTCCCCGGCGCGACACCCGGCGAGGGCCAACGCCCGGTCGCCGTGGTGAGGTTGCAGGAGGCGGCCGAGGGCGCGACCGCCGAGGAGGTGCAGCAGGCGGCCAACAAGGCGCTGGCCGAGACCGGGCTGGCCGCCCTGGCCGCCGTCCGGATCGCCCGCACCCCGCAGGACTTCCCGCTCGGGCCGACCGGCAAGGTGCTCAAGCGCGAGCTGCGCACCCGCTTCGCCACGCTCTTCCTCGAACAGCGCGACCAGGACGACCAGGGCGGCCGGGACGGCCGGAGCAGCCACGACGACCAGGACGGCCGGCCCGGCCAGGACGGCCAGTAACCCGCGATGGGACACCCCGTGATCCGGCAGCCGTACCAGTACGCGCGCAGGGCGCTCGTCGAGCCGGACTGGCGACGGCTGCCGGGCTGGCGCGACGTCACCGAGGCGCAGTGGCGCGACCCCCAGTGGCAGCGGTCCCACTCGGTGAAGAACGCCAAGCAGCTGCGGGCCGTCACCGGCGGCCTGCTCGCCGACCGGTTCTTCGGCGAACTCGCCGCCGACCAGGCCTGGTTCGCCACCATGCCGATGCTGCTGCCGCCGCAGATGCTGAACACCATGGTGCCGGACGCCCCGGCCGGCCAGGACGCCTTCACCGAAGCGTTCCTGGCCGACCCGGTGCGCCGCTACATGCTGCCGGTGCGCAGCGACCGGCACCCGCGCTGGCCCAGCCACCCGCGGGCCGAGCGGGACTCGCTGCACGAGGCCGAGATGTGGGCGGTCGAGGGCCTGACGCACCGTTACCCGACCAAGGTCCTGGCCGAGTTGACCTCCACCTGCCCGCAGTACTGCGCCCAGTGCACCCGGATGGACCTGGTCGGCACCTCCACCCCGCAGGTGGCCAAGACCCGGCTGGTGCTGCGGCCCGCCGACCGGCAGGAGCAGATCCTGGACTACCTCAAGCGCACCCCCTCGGTGCGCGACGTGGTGGTCTCCGGCGGCGACCTCGCCAACGTGCCCTGGCCCCGGCTGGAGCTGTTCCTGCTGCGGCTGCTGGACCTCGGCACGGTGCGCGACATCCGGCTCGCCAGCAAGGCGGTGGTCGGCCTGCCGCAGCACTGGCTCCAGCCCCGGGTGCTGGAGGGGGTGGCCCGGGTCGCCGGGGTGGCGGCGCACCGCGCGGTCAACCTGGCCGTGCACACCCACGCCAACCACGTGCGCTCGGTGACCCCGCTGGTCGCCGAGGCGGCCCGGGCCCTGCTGGACGCGGGGGTGCGCGACGTCCGCAACCAGGGCGTGCTGCTGCGCGGCGTCAACGACACCCCCGAGGACCTGCTGGACCTCTGCTTCGCCCTCCAGGGCGAGGCGAACGTCCTGCCGTACTACTTCTACCTCTGCGACCAGATCCCGGGCGCCGAGCACTGGCGGACCCCGCTGCACCAGGCGCAGCGGCTCCAGGAGGCGATCATGGGCTACCTGCCCGGCTACGCCACCCCGCGCCTGGTGTGCGACGTGCCGCGCGTCGGCAAGCGCTGGGTGCACCAGGCGGTGGCCTACGACCGCGAGCGCGGCATCTCGTACTGGACGAAGAACTACCGCACCAGCCTGGAGACCGGCGACGACGGCGCGGACGCCCCGCTGGACCGCCGTCACCCCTACTACGACCCGGTGGACACCCTCCCGGAGGCCGGCCGCCACTGGTGGTCCGGGCAGCCGTCCGCCGCACCGCGAGGAGAGCGATGAGCACACCCGCCCCGTCCGGCACACCCGCCCCGGCGACGAGCACCCCCGCCCCGACGGGCGACCTGCGCCGCCTGTGCTGGATCTTCCCCGACCGGGAGTCCTCCCGGATGGCCGAGATGTGGCACGGCTTCTTCTGGGACCTCTACGCCGAGAGCGCCGCCGAGCTCGGCCTGCGCTGGACCAGGAACGCCCCGGACTCCGTCACCGTGGACGCCACCGGGCCCGGCCGACCCCGGGTCTACGTCGACGACGAGCCGGTCACCCCGCAGGACACCCTGTTCATCACCGCGCTGTACTCGCTGCCGTACCAGTCGATGGACATCTTCAACCAGTACGCGCTCTACGCGGTGCTCGAACAGGCCGGGTTCTACCTGCCGTTCCCACCGCAGGTGTCGCTGATCGGCAACGACAAGCTGGCCACCCTGCTGTTCCTGCGCGGCTCCCCGGTGCCGACCATCCCGACCGTGCGGATCGGCACCGGGCGGGACGTGAGCAAGCACGGCTACGAGGTCGGGCTCGGCGCGATGACCTACCCGGCGATCGTCAAACCGGCCGGCTGGTGCGGCGGTGGCGGGATCAACCTGGCCCGCTCCCCCGAGGACGTCCGGGGCCTGGCCAGCCTGGCCCAGGGCGGCGACACCACGCTGGTCGTCCAGCCCTACCTCGGCGACGGCACCATCGACTACCGGGTGTACGTGGTCGACGGCGAGCCGTACGCGGTGATGAAGCGCACCCCCGAGCCCGGCTCCCCGGTGGCCAACGCCTGCCGCGGCGGGCGGATGGAGTTCCCGCCGGTGCCGCCGGAACTGGCCGCCGCCACCGCCTGGTTCGCCGAGCGGCTGCCGATCCCGTTCTTCTGCGTCGACTTCCTGTACGACGGCGAGCGGTACTGGTTCTCCGAGCTGGAGCCGGACGGCGTGATCGCCCCCGACTACGCCGACCCCGACCGCGTCCTCCAGCGGGAGGTCACCCGCGCCCGCTTCGCCGCCTACCGCGACGGCCATGCCAAGTGGCTCGCCGACGGCGCCCGCCCGCTCACCCTCCCCGCCGCTCCGGAGCCCCGATGACCCCCGCCTTCTCCCTGCCACCCGAGGCCGCGGAGCCACAACTGCACGTCGCCCGGCGGACCTTGGAGCGCCTGCGGACCGTCCCGGCGCTCGCCGGACGCTACGCCGGCCGCCCCGGCCCGCACACCCTGGCCGAGCTCGCCGCGCTGCCGCCGCTGGCCAAGGACGACCTCAACACCGCCCTCGCCCACCTGGAACCCGCCGCCGAGCAAGCCGCCACCTGGCTGTTCCAGAGCGGCGGCTCCACCGGCGCCCCCAAGGTCGGCTACGCCCCCACCGGCTTCTACATGGCCGGGGTGCACGCGCACTGGCAGCCGCTGGACCGCTCGGACGTCTTCGTCAACGCCTGGGGCGCCGGCCGGATGTGGGGCGCGCACTTCCTCGCCGCCGCGCTCGCCGACCTGGCCGGCTGCCGGATCATCGCGCTCGGCTCGGTCACCCGGGAGGAGTACGGCGACTGGCTGGCCTTCCTGGCCGACCGCCGGGTCACCGCGATCGGCGGCACGCCCAGCGTGCTGCGGCTCTGGTTCGCGCACGCCCGCGCCGCCGGGATCGAACTCCCCTCGCTGCGCAAGGTGTTGTGGCTCGGCGAGGCCTGGCAGGGCCAACTCGCCGAGGACCTCGCGGTGGTGGCGCCCGGCGCGCGCCGCTGGGGCATGTTCGGCTCCACCGAGACCTGGGTGGTCGGCACCAACACCCCTGACTGCCCGGCCGACACCTTCCATCCGCTGCCCGACCAGCTGGTGCACGTCGGCGACGGCGACCTGCTGGACTTCACCACCCTCAACCCCGAGATGCTCAACCCCGTCCTGCGCTACCGCACCGGCGACGCGGGCGAGTTGACCACCTGCCGGTGCGGCCGGCCGGGCCCGGCGATGCGGGTGCTGGGCCGGCGCGACAGCGTCGTCCAGGTGCGCGGCCTCGGGCTGGACGTGGACGAGCTGATCGCCCGGGCCGAACGCGAGCCGGGCGTGACCAGGGCGCAGGTGGTGCTCACCGAGCAGCGCGGCCGGGCCACCGGCCTCGACCTCCTGCTGCTGACCGGCACCGGCGCCCGGCCGGACGCCGAGCGGCTGCGCACCGAGCTGCTCGCCGCCGTCTTCACCCTGAGCACCGCCTTCCAGCACGACCCGCAGTCCTTCCGGGTGCGCCCGGTCGAGGAGCTGGTCGGCAACGAGCGCACCGGCAAGACCGCCGCCCTGGTGCTGCGGGAGGAGGCGTGACCACGGCCGCCGCGGAGCCCGGCCGCCCGGCGCCGCTCGGGCGCGGCTTCTCGCTGTTCTGGGCCGGGCAGACGGTCAGCCTGGTCGGCGACAAGGTCACCGTGTTCGTCGTCCCGACCCTGATGATCTTCGTGCTGCACGCCTCCGCCCTCCAGGTCGGCGTGGTGGCGATGGCCCAGTACCTCGGCATCCCGCTGCTGGGGCCGATCGCCGGCGTCCTGGTCGACCGCTGGGACAAGCGGTGGACGATGCTCGGCTGCGACCTGGTCCGCCTCCTCGCGGTGGCGGCGATCCCGCTCGCCTACGCGCTCGACGTGCTCTCCACCCCGCTGCTGTTCGGCTGCGTCGCGGTGATCAGCGGCGCGACGATCTTCTTCAACGTCGGCTACCTGGTGGCCGTCCCCGCCGTCGTCCCCGAGGACGGCATGGTCCGCGCCTACTCCCGGCTGGAGGGCAGCGGCTCGGTCGCCGAGGTCGCCGGGCCGTCCATCGCCGCCGCCCTGTACGGCGCGCTCGGCGTCGCCGCGCTGCTGGTCGACGCGGCCAGCTACCTGGTCTCCGCGGTCTGCTTCCGCTCCATGAGCCCCTGGGGCGAGCGGACCGTCGAGCAGGGCTCGATCCGGGAGCGGCTGACCCGGGGCTTCCGGCTCAACTGGGCCGACCCGGTGCTGCGCCGAGTGGTGCTGGCGGCGGTGGTGCTCAACTCCGGCGGGCCGGTCTTCGTCACCGTGCTGCCCGTCCTCGCCTACCGGGGCCTGGACGTGCGGGTCGGCGTCTTCGGCGCGGCGATGTCCGTCGCGGCGGTCGGCGCGCTGATCGGCGCGCTGGTCGCCCCGCAGCTCAGCCGCCGGTTCGGCCTCGGCCGGACGATGGCCTGGTCGCTGCTGCTGCACTGCCTGGTCGGCCTCGGGGTGCTGGCCGCGCCCGCGCTGCCGCCCGGGCCGGTGATCGCGGTGACCATGGGCTGCTACGGCTTCTTCATGTCCTGCATCAACGTGTGCAGCGCGCCGACCCGGCAGTCCCGGATGTCCGCCCGCAACCAGGGCGTCATGCACGCCGCCTTCCGGACCGTCACCTGGGGCGTCATCCCGCTCGCCGCGCTGCTCGGCGGCGTCGCCGTGAGCCTGCTGACCGGGCCGCTCGGCATCCTGGACGCCGCCCGGGTGGTGATGGCCGGCGGCACCCTGCTGGCCGCCTGCTCCTTCGTCCCGGCGCTCGGCATCCAGCCCCGGCTGGACGCCGCCGAGCGCGCGGCCGCCTCGGCGGACCAGGACCTCGTGGAGTCCGCCTCATGAGCCCGGTCAGCGGCGGCGGCTCGCTGAGCGGAGCCGGCCCGGTGAGCGGCGCCGGCCCGGTGCTGCTGATCACCGGGACCTCCTCCGGCATCGGCCTGGCCACCGCCGTCGCGGCCGCCCGGGCCGGCTTCACCACGGTGGCGACGATGCGCGAGCCGGACCGGGCCGGCGCGCTGACCGCCGCCGCCGAGGCCGCCGGGGTCGAGGTGGACGTGCGCCGGCTCGACGTCACCGAGCCGGACTCCGTCACCGGCTGCCTGGCGGAGGTGGCGCGCCGCTACGGACGGCTGGACGCCGTGGTCAACAACGCCGGCGTCTCCAACTGCGACCCCACCCTGGAGATGTCCACCGAGGCCGCACTGCGGGCCAACCTGGAGGTCAACTTCTTCGGCGTGGTCGCCGTCAGCCGGGCCGCGCTGCCGCTGCTGCGCGCCGCCCGGGGCCGGCTGGTCACCGTCGGCAGCGTGCACGGGGTGATCGGCCAGCCCTTCAACGAGGCCTACTGCGCCGCCAAGTTCGCCGTCGAGGGGTTCATGGAGGCACTCGCCCCGACCGCCGGGGCACACGGCGTGCGGGTCTCCCTCGTCGTCCCCGGCTTCGTGCCCGACACCAACTTCGGCATCTTCCCGGACGTCGACCGGACCACCCTGCACGCCGCCTCCGGCCCGTACGCGCCGACCTTCGCCGGCTACCTGGAGTGGGTCGGCGGCCAGGGCTGGGAGTCGGCCGGCCAGCCGGCCCGCGAGGTCGCCGAGGTGGTGCTGCGCACCCTGCGCTCCGAGCGGCCGCCGTTCCGGGTCCCGGCCAACGGCTGGGCCGCCGACTACCTCGCCGCGAAACTCGCCGACCCGGACGGCTCCACCGTCCAGACGCTCGCCCGGACCTGGCTCGGGCACCCCACCACCGGCCCCACCGCCCCCGCTGAGCAACGGAGTTGACCACAGTGCCCGCCAAGTCCCTGCCCGAGCTGGTCGAGTTCGCCCGCACCCACTCGCCGTTCTACGCCGAGCTGTACCGCGACCTGCCGCCCCGGATCGACCGCCTCGACCAGCTGCCCGTCATCGACCAGACCGCCTTCTGGGCCGCCAACACCTGGCCCGACAACCGCGTCCTCACCGGCCCGCTCAGCGACGCCGGCGTCTACAAGACCGGCGGCACCACCGGGGTCCCCAAGTTCTCGCCCTGGACCCGCGCCGAACACGCCGACTCGGTCACCGCCTTCGGCGCCGGGCTGGTCCAGGCCGGCCTGCGGCCCGGCCACCGGGTCGCCAACCTGTTCATGGCCGGCGAACTCTACGGCGGCTTCCTCTACATCGAGAACGCCCTGCACCACGCGCCGGTGGACAACGTCCGCCTCGCCGTCGGCGGCGCCGCCCCGGACGCCTACGTCGCCGACCTGATCGGCGGCTTCGGCGTGCACGTGCTCGCCGGGGAGCCGATGAAGCTCAGCGCCGTCGCCGAGTGCCTGGTGCGGCGCGGCGAACCGGCGAACGGGGTGGAGCTGCTGCTCTTCGGCGGCGACCTGCTCTTCGCCGACCTGCGGCCGATCCTCTCCCGCGCCTTCCCCAAGGCCGCCGTCGCCTCCGTCGGCTACGCCTCCAACGACGCCGGCCTGGTCGGCGCGCCGGTGCCCGGCGAGGATGTCCGGGTGCACGAGGCCTTCCCGAACCGGACGGTCGTCGAGCTGATCGACGAGGCCACCGGCGAGCCGGTCACCACCCCGGGCGTCGCCGGGCGGGTCGTCGTCACCAACCTGTTCCGCACCCTGATGCCGATCCTGCGCTACCCCACCGGCGACCGCGCCGAATGGGTCGACGCCGGGTGCCGCCGCTTCCGCCTGCTCGGCCGCTCCACCGAGGGCGCCCGGGTCGGCGCGGTCGCCATGCCCACCGAGGAGATCCGGGCCGTCCTGATCGCCGCCGACCCGAACCGCCGCATCGCCGGAATGCAGCTCGTCCAGCGCCGCTGGGACGGCCGGGACGGCCTGATCCTGCGCCTCGGCCACACCGAGCAGCCGCCGCCCGGCGAGCTCGCCGAGCTGGCCGACCGGCTGGTCGAGGCGGTGTACACGGCCCGCCCGCTCTACCCCGAGGAGGTCGCGCTGGGCACCGTCCACGACCTCGCGGTGGAGTGGGTGCCGCGCTCCGAACTGGTGGTCAACCCGCGCACCGGCAAGCTCCAGCAGGTGCTGGACGAACGCCCGCGGGACTGAGCCGGCTGAGCCGGGCGGCGGCCGCACCGCGTTCAGCTGCTGTGCGGCCGCCCGCGTTCAGCTGCTGTGCGGCCGCCCGCCGATCACTACGCTCTGCCCCCGGAACTCGGCGATCACCTTCCCGCCCACCGTCCGGACCGTCACGTCGTAGATCCCGCTCCGCCCGGCCCGCGACCGCTCCACCGCCTCGGCCACCAGCTCGTCCCCCGCCTCGGCCGGGGCCAGGAAGGCCACCTGCGCCGCCTGCGCGACCGTCACCGGGCCGTGGCTGTTGCAGGCGTACATGAAGGCGGCGTCGGCCAGCAGGAACAGGTAGCCGCCGTGCGCCGTGCCGTGCCCGTTCACCATCGTGGCGCCCACCGTCATCCGCATCACCGCGCGCCCGGCGGACGCCTCCGCCAGCGCGATGCCCAGCGTCCGGCAGGTCAGGTCGCGTTCGTACAGCGCGGCGATCGCCGGGTCGGGCCCGGCCTCGGGGTGCGAGTCCATGGCGCCCCAGCGTAGGGCACCGGGGCGCCCCCGGAGCCTGCTGGTGTCAGCCCCAGGCGGGACGCGGGTGGGCGGCGGCAGTCGGCGGCGTGGCCGCGGCCTGGCGCCGCTCGGTGGCGATCAGCGCGGCCTGCACCCGGCGCTCCACACCGAGCTTGGCGAGCAGCCGTGACACGTGGTTCTTCACCGTCTTCTCCGCCAGGTACAGCCGCTCGCCGATCTGCCGGTTGGTCAGCCCCTCGCCGATCAGCGCCAGCACCTCCTCCTCCCGCGCGGTCAGGGCCGGCCCCGTCGGGGCGGACCGCGCGGGCTCGGCGTCACTGCGCAGCCGGTTCAGCAGCCGGGTCGCCGCGCCCGGGTCCAGCATCGACCGGCCGGAGGCGACCGTCCGCACGGCGGCGACCAGGTCCGTCCCGCTGATCTGCTTCAGGACGTACCCGGCGGCGCCCGCCATCACCGCGTCCAGCAGCGCCTCCTCGTCGTCGAAGGAGGTCAGCATCAGACAGGCCAGCCCGGGCATCCGGGACCGCAGCTCCCGGCAGACCGACACGCCGTCCCCGTCACCCAGCCGGACGTCCAGCACCGCCACATCGGGCCGCAGCGCGGGCACCCGCACCAGCGCCTGCTCGGCGGTGGCGGCCTCGCCGACCACCTCCAGATCCGGCTCGCCGTCCAACAGGTCGTGCACTCCTCGGCGCACCACCTCGTGGTCGTCCAGCAGGAACACCCGAACCGGTGCCGGACCGCCGACACCCTCCACCACGGTCGCCATCGCGCGGCTCCACCCTCGTTCGTCCCCGCACACTGCCGGCAGGGCCCAACGCATCCTCCCCCACCCGCACAACCGGCGCCCAGGGCCCAAGGACCCCATTCCCCCGGGGCCCGGGCCGTCAACCCCCGAGCACCAGGGATGCCGCCCCCAGCGAGGCGACCGCCGTCCCCACCACCAGCCACCCCGCCAGCACCACCGCCGCCGGCCGCGCGGAGTGCGGTACCGGCCCCGCGTCCAGCGCCGCCCAGCGGACCGCCTCCTCCCGCTGCTCCCCGTGCCGCTCCAGGAGCGCGCGGATCCGGAGCGCCGTCCCGCCGATCAGCCCGGCGAACGCGCACTGCACCGCGGTCCGCCAGTCGGGCAGCACCAGCAGCAGCCCGCCGGTCAGCGCGAGCGCCCCCCACCACAGGACGCACGCGGCCGCGGCCGTCCGGACGGAGCGGGGCCGGTCGGCGCCGGCCTGGAGGTCGGCGATGGCGGGCAGGTACCAGACGCAGCCGCTCGCGGTGAGCGCGGCGGTGCCGATGGCGAGGACGGCATGGGTCATGGGGCCGGGCCTTCCTGGTCGCGGAACATCACGGGGAGCAGCGGGGAGCAGCGGAGAACAGCGGGGATCGACGGGGATCGGCAGGGGCCGCCCCGCCCGGAGCCGGGGCCGCGGGCGGGGCGGCCGTTCAGGTCGACGCCACCGTCACTCCTCGGAGGACTTCACGCGCCGGCGCGGCAGCCCGTACATCGCCGGTGTGACGCCCGCCAGGTGCGGGCCGGGCTCGCTGCCGTTCTCCAGCGCGTCGAGGGCGGCGATGTCCGGGTGGTGCAGGTCGAAGGCCGGGGATTCGGAGCGGATCCGGGGCAGCTTGACGAAGTTGTGCCGGGGCGGCGGGCAGGAGGTGGCCCACTCCAGCGAGCGCCCCCACCCCCACGGGTCGTCGACCTCGACGCGCTCGCCGTACTTGGCGGTCTTCCAGACGTTGTAGAGGAACGGCAGGATCGACAGGCCGAGCAGGAAGGAGCCGATGGTGGAGACGGTGTTGAGCGTGGTGAACCCGTCGGAGGCCAGGTAGTCGGCGTAGCGGCGGGGCATGCCTTCGGCGCCGAGCCAGTGCTGCACCAGGAAGGTGGCGTGGAAGCCCACGGTGAGGGTCCAGAAGGTGATCTTCCCGAGGCGCTCGTCCAGCATCTTGCCGGTCATCTTCGGCCACCAGAAGTGGAAGCCGGCGAACATCGCGTACACCACCGTGCCGAACAGCGTGTAGTGGAAGTGCGCGACGACGAAGTACGAATCGGAGACGTGGAAGTCGATCGGCGGCGCCGCGAGCAGCACCCCGGTGAGGCCGCCGAACAGGAAGGTGACCAGGAAGCCGACGGTCCACAGCATCGGGGTCTCGAAGCTCAGCGAGCCGCGCCACATGGTGCCGACCCAGTTGAAGAACTTCACCCCGGTCGGCACCGCGATCAGGAAGGTCATGAACGAGAAGAACGGCAGCAGCACCTGCCCGGTGACGTACATGTGGTGAGCCCACACCGTCACCGACAGGCCCGCGATGGCCACCGTGGCGGCGATCAGGCCCGCGTAGCCGAACATCGGCTTGCGGCTGAACACGGGGATGACCTCGGAGACGATCCCGAAGAACGGCAGCGCCAGGATGTACACCTCGGGATGCCCGAAGAACCAGAACAGGTGCTGCCAGAGCATGGCCCCGCCGCTGGCCGGGTCGAAGACGTGCGAGCCGAACTTGCGGTCGCACTCGAGGGCGAGCAGCGCGGCGGCGAGCACCGGGAAGACCAGCAGCACCAGCACCGAGGTGAGCAGCACGTTCCAGCAGAAGATGGACATCCGGAACATGGTGAGCCCGGGGGCGCGCATGCAGATGATCGTGGTGATGAAGTTGACCGCGCCGAGGATGCTGCCGAAGCCGGAGAGCGTCACGCCCATGATCCACATGTCGGCGCCGACGCCCGGTGAGTGGACGGCGTCGGACAGCGGCGCGTAGAGGAACCAGCCGAAGTCGGCGGCGCCCTGCGGGGTCGCGAAGCCGGCCGCGGCGATCAGCGAGCCGAACAGGAACAGCCAGTAGGCCAGCATGTTCAGCCGGGGGAAGGCGACGTCCGGGGCGCCGATCTGGAGCGGCATGATCCAGTTCGCGAAGCCGGTGAACAGCGGCATCGCGAAGAGCAGCAGCATCACCGAACCGTGCATGGTGAAGGCCTGGTTGAACTGCTCGTTGGAAAGTATCTGGGTGCCGGGCCGGGCGAGTTCGGCGCGCATCACCAGGGCGAGGATGCCACCGATCAGGAAGAACGAGAACGCCGACACCAGGTACATGGTGCCGATGGTCTTGTGGTCGGTGGTGGTCAGCAGCCTGACCACGGCCGAACCGGGCCGTCGGGCCCGAACTGCCGCCGGCGGTACGGCGGTCGGCGGTGGCGTGGGGTCGCCCTGTGCCGGGATGGCGCTCAAGGACGCACTCCTTCGGAACGTCGTGCGAATGGATGGCGATCCATGATCGGAACCCACCCCCGCCGCACCCCAGGGTCGTTGGGCCCACCCACCGGGGGCCGCTGGGCCCCCGTTCCGGGGCCCGGACCGGGACCTCCGGACGACCGGGCGCTCGCCCCGGCGACGAGCGCCGCTGGAGAACCACCGGAGCCGCCCCGCCCCCGCACCCACCGTCACGTAGCCTGCGCCCATGCGGGCCAGTACGGCCGGTCGCGCCCCCGTACGCCCCCACCCACCGTCCCGGAGGTACGCCGATGCCCCTGGCCCAGCCCGCCGCCCCCGCCCGGCTGCGCTTCGCCGTCCTCGGCCCGCTCACCGGCGAGGCCGCCGGCCGCCCGCTCGCCCTCGGACCGCTCAAGCAGCGGCTGGTCCTGGCCGTGCTGCTGAGCCGCGCCAACACCGCCGTCCCGGTCGACCTGCTCACCGACGCCGTCTGGCCGGACGAGCCGCCGCGCACCGCCCGCAAGAACCTCCAGGTGTACATCAGCACCCTGCGCACCCTGCTCGGCCGCGAGGACGGCCCCGACCGGCTCGCCCACTCGGCCGGCGGCTACCTGCTGCGGGTCGCCGAACCCGAGCTCGACCTGCTGCACTTCCGCGCCCTCGCCCGGGCCGGCCGGGCCGCCGCCGACAGCGGCTCGCTCGCCCCCGCCGCCCGGCTGCTGCGCCAGGCGCTCGACCTGTGGCAGGGCCCGCCGCTCGCCGACCTGCGCTGCTCCCCCGCCGTCGAGGCGGAGGCCGAGCGTCTCGAAGCCCGCTGCCTCGGTGTCCACGAGGACTGGGCGGAGACCGAGTTGGAGCTCGGCAACGCCACCGCCGTCGCCGAGGAGCTCGCCGAACTCGCCGAACGCCACCCGCTGCGCGAACGCCTCCAGGCCGCCCGGATGAACGCCCTGCACCTGACCGGCCGCCAGGCCGAGGCGCTGGCCGTCTACGACACCCACCGGCAGCTGCTCGCCCGCGAGCTGGGCCTCGAACCCAGCCCGGCCCTGACCGCCCGCTACCGGCAGCTGCTCGCCCGCGGCCGCGCCCGCCCGGCCACCGCCCGCACCGCCCAGGCCACCGGCCCGAGCAGCGCGCTGCTGCCCGCCGACACCGTCGACTTCACCGGGCGGTCCATCGAACTACGGGACCTGGTAGACGAGTTGGGCGAGGGCGGCGGACGGGTCGCGCTGCTCTCCGGGCCGGCCGGCATCGGCAAGACCGCGCTGGCCGTGCACGCCGCCCACCTGCTCGCCGACCGCTTCCCGGACGGCCGCCTGCTCGTCCGGCTCCGCACCGCGGACGGCACCCCGCGCCCGCTCGCCGACGTCCTCACCGAACTCGGCTCCCTCACCGGCCGGTTGGAGCACGCATCGGACGACCCGGCGCAGGCCGCCGCACTCTGGCGCGCCTCCCTCGCCGGGCGCCGGATGCTGCTGATCCTCGACGACGCCCCGGGCGAGGCCGTGGTCCGCGAACTGCTGCCCGGCATCGGCCCGAGCGCCACCCTCGTCACCTCCCGCAGCCAACTCGCCGGCCTGGCCTCGGTCCACCGGATCACCGTCCCGCCGTTCACCCCCACCGAGGCCCTCGACCTGCTCGGCCGCATCGTCGGCCCCGGCCGCACCGGCACCGACCGCGCCGCGGCCGCCCGGGTGGTCGACGCCTGCGGGCTGCTCCCGCTCGCCGTCCGGGTCGCCGGGACCAGGCTGGCCGTGCTGCGCCACCTGCCGCTGACCGAGTACGCGGCCCGGCTCGCCGACCCGGCCGGCGCCCTCGACGAACTCGTCGCCGGTGACATCACCGTCCGCGCCCGCCTCGACTCCGGCTGGCGCGACCTCACCGACCAGGGCCGCCTCGCCCTCGCCCGGCTCGCCGCCCTCCCACTGTCCCAGCTGTTCACCCTCCCCGAGGCCGCCGCCGCCCTCGGCCGCCCCGAACGCCTCGCCCTGCGCACCCTCGAAGCCCTCACCGACACCGGCGCCGTCACCTCCCCCACCGCCGAGGTCACCGCCCACGCCGCCCTCTACGCCCTCCCCCGCCTCACCCACCTGCACGCCCGCGAACACCCCGTCACCCTGCTCGCCCAGGACACGCTCTGAGCCTCACCCCAGCGAGCCTCACCCCAGCGTCAGCAGGTCCAGCACGTTCCCGCCCGCCAGCCCGCGGAGTGCCAGCAGCACCCCCGCCGACCCCGTGTGCAGGTCCGCGGAGCAGCGCCGCAGCCGCATCCCCGGCACCAGCAGCCCCTCCGGCCGGCCCACCAGGTGCCAGCCCAGCCGCCGCACCTGCTCCGCCACGGCCGCCGGCTCCCCGCCGAGCCGGGAGAGCGCCAGGGTCAGCCCGGCCCGCCCGCGGAACAGCCCGGGCTCCCGGACGAACCCGGGCGCGCAGACCCGCCGCACGTCCGCCAGGAAGCCCGCGTGCTCCCCGCCCCCGTACGCCTGGTACTCCTGCGCGACCAGCGCGATCCCGCTGCTGCCCCGGTCGAGGTAGGCCAGCCGTCGCCCGCCCTCCAGCACCTGCACCGACCCGTCCGGCACCCGGACGCAGGCCTCGACCGCCCGGGCGAGCGCCGCCCGCCCGGAGGCCAGCAGCCACTCCTCGCCGGTCCGCTGGTACAGCCGCAGCTGGACGAAGGCGATCCCGGCGAGCCCGTACAGCAGCCCGGCCGTCTCCGGCGCGGCCAGTCCGCCGACCGGCTCCCCCCGCACCACCGCGGCCAGCGCCCGTGCGTCCGCCAGCGCGTCGGCCAGTTCGCGCGCGCTGCCGAGGCCGTCGGCCAGCCGGAGCCGGGCGAGCGCCGCGCCGGCCCGTCCGCCGAACAGCGCCACGGTGGGCGCCGGCCCGGCCTCCCGCGCCCGTTCGACCACCTCGGCCGCCGCCTCCGGCCGCCCGACCCGGGCGAGCACGGCGGCCGCGCCGAGCGGCCCGTCCAGCAGGCCCCCGGTGCCCGGCCGGGCCGGCCGCCGCCGCAGCGCCGCGAGCAGCCAGTCCGCGTACTCCTCCGGGCAGGGCGCCGAGGCCCGGTGCAGCGCGTACAGCACGCCGGCCGCGCCGTGCGCGACGCCCGTGCCGCCGTCCGCGAACCCGGCCGGATCCCCGGGGAAGAGCCGGTCGAAGCGGTCCGGCGTGGCGCCGGCGTGGATCCCGGCGACCAGTTCGGCCTCGGCCGCGGCGAGGTCGGGCCCGGCCAGCAGCTCCCGGACCCGCCGCTCCCCCGCCGACTCCCGCACCGAGTCCCGCACCGACGCCAGCGGCGGCACCGGGCGAGCGGGCCCGTCCTGCGGGCCTAGCCCGAACCACTCGCGCGCCCGCCGTTCCAGCCCGGCGAGCTTGCCAGGGTCGAGGGCCGCGAGTTCCGTCACCGGCATCAGCAGCATCAGCCAGGCCGCCCACAGCAGGTACCGGTCGGCGTCGGCGCCGCCGAGCCCGGCGGGCACCCGGACGCCGGCCGCGCCGGCCAACGGCACGTTCCGGCCCGCGAGTTCGTCGGCGTACTCGAAGTCGACCAGGACGACCGAGCCGTCCGGCCGCAGGATGACGTTGGCGGGGTGCAGGTCCCCGAACCGCACCCCGCGCTCGTGCAGGGCGTCGAGCGCCTTCGCCACCCGGGCGACCACGTCGCCCACCCAGCCGGCGTACTCGGCGCGCTGTTCGGCGGTGCAGTTCTGGTGCACCAGCGGGTAGCGCCGGACCGCCTCGTCGAACAGCTGCACGCCCTCGATGTGCTCCTGCACCAGGAAGGTGTGTTCCCAGACCTGCCGCACCTCGTGCAGCCGGGGCACGCAGTCGAGGCCGGCGAGCCGCTCCAGCGCCCACTGTTCGCGCCGCAGCCGGGTGACGGCGTCCTCGCCGGAGCCGTCGAGCCCGGCGTACGGGCGGGCCTCGCGCAGCACCACCCGCTCACCGGTGGTCCGGTGTTCGGCGCGGTAGATCCCGCCCGCGTTGGAGAACTGCACCACCTCGTCGATCCGGTACGGGAGTTCGCCGACGGCCGCACGCCGGGCCGCGAGGTGCGGGCGCAGCGCCGCCGGCGGCTCGACCCAGGCGGGCAGCCGGAACACCGGGTCGCGCCGGTCCGGCACCAGCGCGCCGGACGGGTCGCGCAGCGCGGGGGCGGGCCGCCCGGCCTCGTCCTGGCACCAGAGTTCGACGAACGCACCGTAGCGCACGTACACCGGCGCCGTGCCGATCCGCAGGTCGGTGAGCACGTACGGGCCGGGCCTGCCGTCCAGCGCCACCGCCAACTCATCGACCAGCGCGAGGAATTCACCGTCCGAGCCAGGGTAGACGGTGACGAACTTGCCGCTGCTGCCGCGCCCCGCGTACTTGCCGTTCGCGACCAGCAGCGCCGCCCGGCTGCGCAGGAACTTGAACGCGACCCGGCGGTCGGTGCAGAGCCGGGCGACGATGCCGAGGGTCTCCTCGGCCTGGTCCGGGACGGCGGAGACATGGATCTTCCAGCCTTGCTCGGGCAGTTGGGCGCCGTCCGGCCGCAGCGCCGTCCACAGTCCGCGCTGTTCCCGCCGCCACCCGGCGGGCGGCTCACCGACCCCGAGCGGGTACCGGCTCGCCCGGTCGCGCAGCCGCCCGGGGGTGTCGTAGTACGTCGGGTCGGCGAGGCAGTACAGCTGGGTCTCCTGGGCACCGGCCACGGCACGCCTCCAACTCTCCGGTGTCTCCGATGGGTTCAGGCCGCCGCGGGTTGCAGCGCGGGCCCGCGCCGGACCGGCGGCGCCCAGGTGACCACGGCCGCGCAGAGCGCGATGGCGAGCGCCAGCAGGGCGAAGGTGCGGGTGCCGCCGAGCGCGCCGAGCAGCGCCCCGCCCGCCAGCGGACCGACCGGCTGGACCAGGGTGGACAGGAAGGCGGCGGCGCTCTGCACCCGCCCGATCCGGTCGGGCGGCGCGGCCTGCAACATGCCGGTGACGAAGCCGATGCTGGCGACCGTGGACAGGCACATGCAGGCCGCGCAGAGCACCCCGATCAGCACCGGCACCCGGGTGAGCACCAGGGCCCCGGCGGTCAGCGCGGCCGCCCAGCAACTGACCGCGACCAGGCTGCCGTCGCGGGCCCGGGCGTCGAGCTTCGGGGCGAGCAGCGCCCCGGCCAGCGCGCCGGCCGCGGTGAACGAGACCACCGTGCCCCCGCCGACGCCGGAATGCCCGCCGTCCGAGGCGACCGCCAGCGTGGCGAACATCAGCGCGCTGAACGCGAAGTTCATCCCGAGGCCGAAGATCAGCAGCAGCGTCCGCAGGTAGGGCTGCTGCCAGATGAAGGCCAGCCCGGCGGTCAACTCGGCCTTGCTGAACACCGATCCGCTCTTCGCCGCGGGCACCGAGCGGGTCCGCATCAGCGCCACGCAGAGGGTGGAGAGCAGCAGCCCGACCCCCTCGGCGACGAACGGCAGCACCGGGTGCCAGGCGAACAGCGCACCGCCGCCGAGCGGGCCGACGAGCCGGGCGGCGGCGCCGCGCGCCTGCATCCGGGAGGAGGCGGCCCGGACCTGCCCGGGCGGCACGACCGCACGCAGCAGGCCCCCGGCGGCGGGCCCGTAGGTGCTGGAGATGAGCGCCCCGGCGGCGGCCACCAGCAGGACGAGCGGCAGCGGGGTGTGGCCGCGCAGGACGGCGGTCACCAGCGCGGCGACCGCGAGCAGGCTGCCGACGTCGCACACCCGCATCAGCCGGCGCCGCTCGATCCGGTCGGCGAGGACACCGCCGGGCAGCATGGTGAGCAGCAGCGAGCCGACCGAGACGGTGCCGATGGCGCCCGCCTGGGCGGCCGAGCCGGTCTCCCGCAGGACGAGCAACGGCAGGGCGATCGAGGCGAGTTGGGAACCGAGTGAGGCCAGCAGGCCGCCGATCCAGAGCAGCCGGAAGTCCCGGTTGCCCGCGAGCGAGGTGGGTGCCATGGCCGTCCTCCGAGGTGAGCGGGTGGAAGCGGGCCGGGGCGGTCCCGCGTCGACGGGACCACCCCGGGGGCCTGAAGCGTGTCTGGGGCGGGGGTGCGCCCGCCCCGACGACGGACCCGGCCTGCCCGGCAAGCGGTCAGGCGGTGGTCTCGGCGCCGTGGACGTAGCTGATCAGGCTGAAGCAGCTGCCGTCGGAGGCCTCGTGGAGGACCTTCATCGCCTGAAGGTCCAGGATGTCGGCGGTGTGCGCCTCGACCTCGGGGGTCTCCTCGCCGTCCTCGCCGACGATCGGGTCGATGTTCTCGGCCATGGCTGAACTCCCTTCGCGAAATGGTGGGTTCGGGCACGGCGGGTGGTGGTCCGCCGTGCCGTCGACGGTAGGAGGGCGCGGCTGCGCGCGGCCCCGGAACCGGTACGGCACCGGTATGGCCGCAGGTCGGCGCCCCCGCGCCGGCCGCTGTCCGCCCGCGGCCGCCGCCCCGGCGGGCCCCGGCACCCGCTGCCACCTGCGGCCATACCGCCCGCCAGGCGCCTCCGAACCGGGCCCGAAGCCCGGCCGGTCAGCCTGAGGCCTCCCGCACCCTTGCACCCCGCAGCGCCCGTGCCGCCCGCACTCCGCGCCGCCCCGTACCACCTGCGCCGCCCGCACGCCGTACCTCCCGCACCGCGAAGGACTAGCGAAGGACTGCCACCATGCCCTGCCCACAGTGCGCCCAACTCGCCTTCACCAACGACCAGTTCTGCCCCTCCTGCGGCACCCCGCGGGCCGCCGCCCTCGATCTGGCCGCCGAGGAGCGCAAGCTGGTCACCGTGGTGTTCTGCGACCTGGTCGACTCCACCGCCCTGTCCGGCGCGCTGGACCCCGAGACGCTGCGCGAGGTGATCCTGCGCTACTTCGAGCGGATGCACCGCCAGATCGAGGCACACGGCGGCACCCTGGAGAAGTTCATCGGCGACGCGGTGATGGCCGTCTTCGGCGTCCCGGTGATCCGCGAGGACGACGCGCACCGGGCACTGGCCGCCGCGCTCGCCATGCTGGAGGACCTGGAGGACCTCAACACCGAGCTGGACGCCACCCTGGGAGTCCGGCTGGACGTCCGGATCGGCGTCAACACCGGTCAGGTGGTGGCCGGTTCGGACGCCTCCGCACGCCAGGCGCTGATCTCCGGCGAGACCGTCAACATCGCCGCCCGGCTCCAGACCCACGCCGCCCCCGGCCAGGTGCTGATCGGCCCGCAGACCCTGCGCGCGGCCGGCCCGGCCGCCCAGGTGCACGAGGTCGGCCCGTTGCAGCTCAAGGGCAAGGCCGAGCCGGTCACCGCCTACCGCCTGGTCGGCCTGGACGAGGACGACCCGGAGCTGCTGCGCCGCTTCGACGTGCCGCTGGTCGGCCGGGACCGCGAACTCGCCCAGCTGGACGCCGCGTTGACCAGGGTGGCCGCCGGCCTGGGCGCCGAGCTGCTGCTGGTCGCCGGCGAGCCCGGGATCGGCAAGACCCGGCTGGTCCGCGAGTGGCAGGAGCGGACCGCCCGGCACGCCGCCCGCTGCGGCACCGGCCGCTGCCGCAGCTACGGCGAGCAGGGCGCGCTGGCCCCGCTGGCGGAGGCCGTCCGGACCCTGCTGGGCGACTCGGCGGCGGCCGCGCCCGCCGAGGCACTGGCCCGGCTCGACGAGGCCACCACCCCCGGCCTGGGCGTCGCGCAGACCTGCGAGCGGCTGGCCGGGATCCTGCGCGGGCGGGCCGTCGAGCGCCCGGTCGTGCTGGTCCTGGACGACTGCCAGTGGGCCGGCCCGGCGCTGCTGGACGCCGCCGAACGGCTGGTCGCCGCGCTCGGCGCGGCCCCGGTGCTGCTGCTCTGCCTGGCCCGCCCGGAGCTCCCGGCCGCCCGCCCCGAGCTGCCGACGCTGCCGCTCGGCGGCCTCTCCTGGGACGAATCGGCCCTGCTAGCTGCCCAGTTGACCGAGCTGAGCGCGCACCAGGACACCGTGCCCACCCGGCTGCTGGAGCGCGCCGAGGGCAACCCGCTGCACCTGGAGGAGCTGCTGGCCGCCCTCACCGAGTCCGACGGACCCGCCCTCGCCGACGAACTCCCGCCCACCGGGCGGGCGTTGCTCAGCGCCCGGATCGACGACCTGGAGCGCGACGAGCGCACCACCCTGGACCTCGCGGCCGTCCTCGGCCGGGCCTTCACCGCCGCCGAACTCGCCGAACTCGCCGCCGGCGGTGCCGACCAGGACGCCTTCGCCGACCCCGAGGACGACGTCTTCACCGGCCCGATCGACGGCCTGCCCGGCGACCCGCCCGCCGAGGGCGACCGCACCCCGCCCCGGCTGCACGCCGCCCTCGCCCACCTGGCCGAGCGCCGCCTGATCGAGCCGGTCGGCACCGGCTACCGGTTCAGCAGCGGCCTGGTGCAGGAGTCCGTCTACCAGTCGATGTCCAAGCGGGCCCGCGCCGAGCGCCACGAGCGCGCCGCCGAGTTGCCCGCCGTCCGCGCCGCCGGGGACGCCACCGTCGGCGGCCACCTGGAGCGCGCCCACCGCTACCGCCTCGAACTGGGCCTGCTGGACGCCCGGACCGACACCCTGCGCACCCGCGCGGCCGCCGCCCTCGGCGCCGCCGGGGACCGTACCCTCGGCCGCGCCGACCTGCCCGCCGCCGTCGACCTGCTGGAACGCGCCGTCCGGCTGCACTACCCGAACGAACGGACCGCCGGCCCCGCGCTGCGCCGCCTCGGCGAGGCCCGGCTGGCCCTCGGCCGGGCCGACGAGGCACTGCCCGTACTGGCGCAGGTCCGCGACGCGGCCGCCGACCCGCTGGACGCCGCGCACGCCCGGCTCGCCCTGGCCGCCCGCGGCCTGCCGCCCGGCCCGGAGCAGCCCGCCGCCACCGCCCGCGCCGTCCTGCCGCTGTTCACCGACGCCGGGGACGCGCTCGGCCAGGCCCGCGCCCACCTGCGGCTGGCCGAGGAGCACCTGCTGGCGGGCCGGCACACCGAGGCCGAGCGGCTGCTGGACGAGGCGCTCGGCCACGCCGCCCGCACCGACGCCGAACTCGACCGGGCCGCCGTGCTGGCCGCCCTGGCCGCCTCGCTGCTCGCCGGGCCCACGCCCGTCCCGAACGCCGTCTTCCGGCTGCGGGCCCTGCTCACCGAGCACGGCGCCGGCCGCCGGACCGTCCGGGTCGCGATGAACGGCCCGCTGGCCGTCCTGCTCGCCCTGCGCGACCGGCCCGGCGAGGCCGAACTGCTGCTCGCCGAGGCGAACGGCCTGGCCGGGGAGCTGTCGCTGGCCGACGCGATGGTCTCGCTGCCGGCGCTGACCGCGCAGGCCGCCGCCGCCACCGGCCAGACCGCGCAGGCCCTCGACCTGCTCGCCGACGCCGCCGAGATCGCCCGCCGGCTCGGCGCCGCCGCCCCGCTGCCCCGCCTCGCCCTGACCACCGCCCGCGTCCTGCTCGACACCGACCGCCCGGCCCAGGCCGCTCGCCACCTGGACGGCGTCGACGGCCTCGGCGCACTGCCGCCGGTGCTGGCGATCGAACTGGACGCGCTGCGCGGGCGCCTCGCCGCCACCGCGGGCGAGAGCGGACCGGCCCTGGAGCTGACCGAGACCGCCGCGCACGCCGCCGGGGAGACCGAGTCGCTGCTGCTCCAGGCCCTCACCGCGCTCGACCGCGCGCACGCCCTGCTGCTGCTCGACCGCCCCGCCGAGGCCGCCGTGGCCGCCGCCACCGCCCGCGACCGGTTCGCCGCCAAGGGCCACCTGCCGGGCGTGCGCCGGGCCGAGCGGCTCGGGGGCACCCGGTGAGCGGCCCGGCCGGGCTCACCTGGAGCCTGCGCGGCCGGGGCGCCGCCGACCTCCCGGTGCCGGCCGACACCCCCGACCCCGACCCGACCGGCGGCACCGGCAAGGGCGTGCGGGTCTGCGTGGTCGACTCCGGCGTCGAACCGGACCACCCGCTGGTCGGCCCGCTGAACGGCTCCTGGGGGGTGGTCAAGGACCCGGCCACCCGGGAGCTGGTGGTCCGCCCCGACTTCACCGGCGACACCTGCGGCCACGGCACCGCCTGCGCGGGCATCATCCGCCGCACCGCCCCGGACTGCGAGCTCTACAGCGTCCGGGTGCTCGGCGAACGCTTCACCGGCACCGGCGACATGCTGCTGACCGGCCTGCGCTGGGCCGTCGAGCAGGGCTTCGACGTGATCAACCTCAGCCTCTCCACCACCCGGACCCGCTTCCTGGAGGAGCTGCACGCGCTCGCCGACGACGCCTTCTTCGCCCGCACCGCCATCGTCGCCTCCGCCCACAACACCCCGGTGGAGAGCTACCCGTGGCGGTTCTCCTCGGTGATCTCGGTGGGCAGCCACCAGGAGGACGACCCGGCCCTGCACCTGTACAACCCGGCGCCGCCGGTCGAGTTCTTCGCCCCGGGCCAGAACGTCCGGGTGCCCTGGCTCGGCGGCGCGACCATCCGCACCACCGGCAACAGCTTCGCCACCCCCTACGTGGCCGGGCTCTGCGCCCGCATCCTGTCCCGCCACCCGAGGTTGACCACCTTCCAGCTGAAGAGCGCGCTCTACCTCTCCGCGGCCAACGTCCAGGTCGGAACCCGCCCGTCCAACCCCCTCACGGAGGCGCCCGATGACCCTCAGCACTGACCCCGCCGTCGACCCGCTGGCCCGCGAGCTCCTGCAGTCCGTGGTGGACGTCGCCCGGGCGATCTTCGGCGCCCAGGCCGGCTCGGTCTGCCTGCTCGACGAGGCCGCCGACGAACTGGTCTTCCAGGCCGTGTCCGGGCGGGGCGAGGAGTCCCTGGTGGGCCGCCGCTTCCCGGCCGGCAGCGGCATCGCCGGCTGGGTCGCCGCCTCCGGCGAGCCGATGGTCGTCGACGACCTGGCCGCCAACCCGACCTTCGACCGGGACTTCGCCGCGTCCACCGCCTACGTCCCGAACGCCCTGATGGCGGCCCCGCTCACGCACGGCAGCCGGGTCCTGGGCGTCCTGGAGGTGCTCGACCCGGCCCCGCAGGCCCGCGCCAGCCTGCCCGAGCTCGACCTGCTCGCCCTCTTCGCCCGGCAGGCCGCCGCCGCCCTGCGCGTCCTCGCCGAACGCGCTCCCGTCCCGCCGACCGTCCCCGACCGCACCGCCGCCCTCGGCCTGCTCGCCGACCTGGAGGAGCTCCTCCGCCGTCAGCCCTGAAGGCCTCGCGGCTCGGCGGAGTCCCCGGCCCGGGCCCGGCGGCGGCCGGGGGTGCCGCGCAGGACGGAGACCACGCCGACGCCCGCGGCGCAGAGCGGGACGGCGAGGAGCGCCCCGAGGATCCCGGCGATCCCCGAACCGGCCACCACGGCGACCATGATGGTGGCCGGGTGCAGCTCCACCGTGCGGCTCTGGATGAGGGGTTGGAGGATGTTGCCCTCGATCAGCTGGACGGCGAGCACCACCCCGAGCGCCCACAGCGCCGTCCCCAGCCCGCCGTCGGCGAGGGCGACCAGCACCGCGACCGCCCCGGAGAGGAAGGCCCCGACGAACGGGATGTAGGCGCCGATGAACACCAGCGCGCCCAGGCCGGGTGCTCCGGGCACGCCGAGCGCGAGCAGGCCGATGGTGATGAAGGTGGCGTCGATCAGCGCGATCAGCGTGGTGCCGCGCATGAAGCCGGCCATCGCCTCGAAGGCCCGCTCGGCACAGGCGATCACGGTCTCGGCGCTGCGCGCGGGCAGGTAGGAGCGGACGGTCTCGTCGGTGCGGTGGCCGTCGCGAAGGAAGAAGAACACCAGGGCGAGCGCCAGCACGCCCCCGGTGACGAGCTGGGTGGCGAGGCCGAGCCCGGACAGCACACCGTTGGTGACGGTCGTGACGAGCGAGTTGGTCTCGCCCTTGGCGTTGCCCAGGGTGTGCCGGATCTTCTGCCCGAACGGCCCGAGCCACTCGGCGAGCCGGTCGCCGGCCTCCGGGAGGGATCGCGCGATCTGCGGCGCGCTGTGCACGAGGGCGTTGACGAGCAGGGCGATCACCCCGCCGCCGACCGCCACCAGCAGCACGCAGGTGAGCCCGGCGGCGAGGCTCCGGCTGACGCCCCGCCGGACCAGCCACGGCACGACCGGGTAGAGCAGCGAGGCGCCGAGCAGGGCCAGCACCACGGGCACGGTGGCGGCCCGCAGTTCGACCAGCGCGAAGACCACCAGCGAGGCGACGGTGATCAGCAGCACCACCGCCGCCGACCAGGCCGCCGCCTGCCGGACGGCCGGCGGCAGCATCAGGTACGGCCGGCGGTGGTCCTCCGGGGGCTGCTCCGGCTCCACGGACACGGGCCACCTCCGCCGGGATCGTTGCTGGGTCCGAACCGCCCCATCTCAACAGATGATCCGACAGTATGCCCGTTTTGCCCCGACCCCTGGCGCGCCCGACCGGGCTACTCCACCGCCTCGATCCGCACGGCTCCGCCCCCGCCCCCGCCCGCGAAGGCCAGCACCCGCTGCGCCTCGGCCTCCACCGCCGCCCGGTCGGCCCGCCGCAGCGGCGAGAACGGGCGTACGGACACCTCCTGCTCGCCGGTCAGCCGCCAGCTCCCGGCGACCAGCCCGTCCACCAGCAGGGTGCCGAGCACGATCCCGTTCTGCGTCATCACCCGCCCCCGGTACTCCTCGGGCAGCACCCGGGTGCGGTCCGCGTGCGAGAGCAGCAGGTTGTCGAAGGGCGCGAGCAGCCGGACCGGCGCCGGGGTGTCCGGGTCCGGCCGGGGCGCCCCGGGCAGGTCGTACAGCAGCCGGCCCTGCTCGTCGCGGAAGGTGAGCAGCCGCGGCGCGAGCCGCTTCAGCACCGGGCCGAGCCGGCTGAGCCCGCACCACTTCTGCAGGTCGGCGACGGTGGCGGGGCCGAAGGCGGCGAGGTAGCGCAGGGCGATGTCGTCGAGCGAGGGGGCCGGGTCGAGCGGCCGGCCGAGCCAGGCCTCGGCGGTGGTGTGCGCGGCCGGTCCGCCGCGCCCCCAGAGCCCGCGCGGCGGGACCTGGACCAGCGGCAGCAGGCAGCGGGCGGCCTGGGCCAGGGCGGCCGGATCGCGCTCCGGGCGGGTGGCGGCCAGCAGCGGGCCGAGCTGCTGGAAGGTCCGCGGCTGCTCCTCGACCAGGGCGCGGGCCTCGGCGGCGAGCGCGGTGAGGTCGAGCCCGGCGAGCCGCTTGCCGTAGCCGGCGCGCAGGCCCTGCTCCAGGACGGGCTGGAGCAGCGGGCGCAGGGTCAGGCAGTCCTCGGCGGTGACCAGGTGGATGGTGCTGCGCTGGAGGGCGGTCCGGACCACCGCGCGGTCCTCGATCAGCGCGCTCAGCTGCGGGTGCGCGAAGCCGTCGAGCCGGGCGAGCAGGCCCAGGTAGGGCGGCTGCGGGGCCGCCTGGGCCTGGAGCCCGCCGAGGTGGCGGACCATCTCGGCGGGCGTCAGGTCGCTGCGGGCGAGCAGGTGCTGACGGGCCAGCAGGGCCCGGCCGAGCGCCCGGACGGTCAGCACCGTCACCGGCGGCCGTCCAGCACCGAGCGCAGCACGTCGATCCGGTTGGTGGTGATGGAGGCGACGCCGCCGTCGCGCAGCCGGCGCATGGTGCGGCGCAGGTCGGCGGTCCAGGTGGAGACGGCGAGGCCGGCGTCGGCGGCGGCGGCCGTGAACGCGGGGGTGACCAGGCCGAACGGCGGGTTGAGGTAGCGCGGGCGCAGGTCGTCCAGCAGGGCGCGGGCGGGCAGCCGGGGCTGCTTCCAGGTGAGCGCGATCTCGGCGTCGGGGGTGAGCGCCCGGACGGCGAGCATGGCGGTGGCGGGGCCGCAGAAGGCGACCAGCCGTTCGGCGCCGAGGCCGGTGACGACTTCCCAGGTGGCGGCGGCCGGCCCGGGTTCGTCCAGGTCGATCAGCAGCCGGCGGCCGTCCACCGCCGCGACGACCTTGACCGCCTCGGCGAGGGTGGGGACGGCGAGCGGGCCCTGGCGCAGCTCGTCGAGCTGCTCGATGGTGACCCGCCCGATCGCCCGCGGGTCGCCCCAGAGGCGTTTCAGGGTGGGGTCGTGCAGCAGGACGGGCACCCGGTCGCGGGTGAGCTGGACGTCGACCTCGACGGCGTCGGCCCCGGCGGCGAGCGCGGACTCGACGGAGGGCAGGGTGTTCTCGCGGTACCGGTACGGGTCGCCGCGGTGGGCGACGGCGAGCACCGGGCGGCGGTCGGCGGGGGTCGTGCGGTCGGCGGCGGTCATGTGATCAGCCCCGCGATCCACGGGGTCAGGTCGTGGACGCCGACGCTCTCCCGGTAGCCGTCCTCCCCGGGCACGGTGACGACCATGGTGGTGGACGGCGGGAAGGTGCGCGCCTTGACGTGCACCAGGCCGGTCCAGACGGAGTTCAGGAAAGCGGGGACGCTGTCGCGCGGGACGTCGAAGGCGATGCCGTCCAGGCTGACCACGGCCTCGTCGTGGACGAACAGCCGCACGGTGACGGCGGGTCGGCCGGCGATCTCCAGCAGCGCCTCGTGCGGGATGGCGTCCAGCTCACTGCTGCCCGAGCCGCCCGAGCTGCCGGTGCCGTCTGCGCCGACCAGCCCGGCGAAGGTCCGGTCGCGGCCGATGTCGTGCTGGGCGCGGACCTCCCGGCCGTGCCGGGCGGCCATCGCCTCGATGGCGTGCACGGCGCTCTGGGTGGTCGGCAGGGGCGGATGGGACATCCGGGGCGGGCCTCTCGTTTCGGAACTCGTACGGACGGACGGGCAGCGGCGCTGACGGCGTAACGGCGGCGCCGGCGAAGCGGAACTAACGGCGTTCGATCATCACATTGGTCGACTTGATGACTGCGGTGGCGGGGGCGCCGGGCACCAGGTTCAGCTCCTCCGCCGACTCCCGGCTGATCAGCGACACCACCCGGAACGGCCCGGCCTGGATCTCCACCTGGGCCGCCACGTCACCGAGCACCACGTCGGTGACGATCCCGGGGAAGCGGTTGCGGGCGGAGGACGGACGGCCCTCGGCCTCGGCGTTCTCGGGCCGGGCCAGCTCACGGGCGAAGGCCGCGAGGTCGGCGCCGGGGATCATCCGGTGGCCGTGCTCGTCCCGCTGGGCGGCGACCCGCCCGGCGTCCACCCAGCGCCGCATGGTGTCGGCGCTGACGCCGAGCAGCGCCGCCGCCTCACCGATGCGGTACGGGTTGACCGGCAGGTCGGACTGGCCCATGTGCGACTCCTGACGCTGACTCGACGGACGAGGGAACGGGGGGAACAGGGGAGGGTGGAACCGCAGGAGCCGGGGCCGGGGTGCCCGGAGGCCCGCCTCCGCCGCCATCCTGCCGTACCGGGGGCCCGGCCCGCGAAGCGGCGCCCAGTGCGGGGAGGGCTACGGCTCGCCGAAGAGGTCCCGCCGGACGGCGTCGCCGGCGGTGAGGACGGCCCCGCCGAGCACCGCGCCGCCGCCCGCCGTCCCGGCCCGGACCTCGGTGCGCAGCGGGGAGAGCCCGGCCAGCCGGCGTTCGACCCGCTCGGCCAGTTCGGCGCCGCCGGCCCGGCCGATCTCGCCGCCGAGCACGACGCAGCCCGGGTCGAGGACGACGCAGATCCCGGCCGCTCCGACGGCGATCCGTTCGGCGAGCTCGTCCAGGAACGCCCCGCCCGGCTTGCCGGGGCCGAGCGCGGCCAGCGCGGCGTGGACGGCGGCCTCGGCGGCGGGGGCGTCGCCGGCCGCGCCGGCGGGCAGCCCGTGGGCGCGGGCGAGGTCGCAGACGGCGGCGCTGCCGGCCAGGCTGTGGAAGCCGCCGTCGCAGCTGGTGGCGGTGGGCAGGCCGGTGGTGCCGGGGACGGGCAGGAAACCGATCTCGCCGGTGCCGCCGGAGAAGCCGCGGCGCAGCCGGCCGTCGAGGATCACCGCGGCGCCGACGCCGTGGCCGAGCCAGAGCAGCACGAAGGTGTCGCGGTCGCGGGCGGCGCCGATCCGGTACTCGGCCCGGCCGGCCAGGTTGACCTCGTTCTCCAGGATCACCTGGGTGCCGGGCAACTCCCGGAGGGCGGTGAGGAGTTCGGCGTGCCAGCCGGGCAGTTTGCCGGTGCTGTTGAGTTGCCCGGTGGCGGGGTCGACCAGTCCGGGGGCGCCGACGGCGACGGTGTGCAGCCGCTCGACGCCGGCACCGCGCGCGGTGTCCAGCAGGGTGGCGACCAGCCGCCGGGCGGTCTCGGGTGCGGTCGGGTCCTCGACCGTGACGTCGGCGGTGCCGAGGGTGCGCCCGGCCAGGTCGGCGACGACCAGGCTGACGCCGCCGGAGCGGACGTCGACGGCGGCGAGGTGGGCGCGGGAGGCGACCAGCGCGTAGAGCCGGGCGTTGGGGCCGCGGCGCTGTTCGCCGCGCTCCCCGACCACGGCGACCAGGCCGGTGCGCCGGAGGCGTTCGAGCAGGTCGGCGACGGTCGGCCGGGACAGGCCGGTGAGGTCCCGCAGCTCGGTCGCGGTCAGCGGGCCCTGTTCGAGCAGCAGGTTGAGTGCCAGCCGGTCGTTGATCGCCCGGGCGGTGCTCGGCGTGGCCGTGCGCACGGTGGTCATGGCCGGTCATCCTTTCAGACTTCCGCACTGTTTCTATCAGGGTCCCTTCCTGATAATTTACCGGGCAGACCGCGAAGCCACGAAGCCACGAAGCCACGAAGAGCACGCAGACCACTCCACCGGGCACCGTCGCGCCGCGCGACCGGGAGGGAACGCCGGATGAGCGAGCACAGCACCACCTCCGCACCACCCATGGAAGCGCTGACCGCCCCGCGCCGGGCCCGGGTGAGCATCGCCCTGGTCTTCGGGGTGCACGGCGCCGTCAGCGGCAGCTTCGTCACCCGCATCCCGTGGATCCAGCACCACCTCGACCTCTCCCCCGGCCGGCTCGGCCTGGCCCTGGTGATGCCCGCCATCGGCTCCTCCCTCGCGATGCCACTGGCCGGGCGGTTCGTCCACCGCTACGGCGGGCGGGCGGCGGTGCGCGGACTGCTCTCGCTCTGGTGTCTGGCGCTGGCCCTGCCCGCGCCGGCGCCCTCGCTGCCGGTGCTGTGCGCGGCGCTGCTGGTGTTCGGCGCGACGGCGGGCATGGCGGACGTCGCGATGAACGCGCAGGGCGTGGAGATCGAGCAGCGGCTCGGCCGCTCGATCATGTCCGGGCTGCACGGGATGTGGAGCGCGGGCGGGCTGCTGGCCTCCGGCTTCGGCATCCTCGCCGCCCACCTCGACCTCGACGCCCGGCTCCAGCTGGCCGTCACCGCACTGGTGCTGCTCGCCCTGGCGCAGCCGGTCTGCCGAGGCCTGCCCGACCTGCGGGCGCCCGAGCAGGCGGAGGCGCCGCCGCACTTCGCCCTGCCGCCGCGCAGCTCGCTGGTGATCGGGCTGGTCGGCTTCTGCGCGGTGTTCGCCGAGGGCGCCTCGATGGACTGGAGCGGCGTCTACCTGCGGGACGTCACCGGCGCCTCGGCCACCCTGGCGGCCGCCTCGTACACCGCCTTCGCGGGCACCATGGCGGTCAGCCGGCTCGCCGGGGACGCGGTGATCCGCCGGCTCGGCGCCGTCCGGGCGACCCGGCTGGGCGGCGCGGTCGCCACCACCGGCGGTCTGCTGGTAGTGGCCGCCGACGGCCCGGCCCTGGCCATCCCGGGCTTCGCCCTGATCGGGATCGGCATCGCGGTGATCGTCCCGCTGGCCTTCGCCGCGGCCGGCCGGATCGGCAGCAACCCCAGCCAGGCCATCGCCGGCGTCGCCACCGTCACCTACACCTCCGGCCTGGTCGCCCCGGCGATCATCGGCACCCTGGCCCAGGCCACCTCGCTGACCGTCTCCTTCGGCCTGGTCACCGCACTCACCTTCGCCCTCCTGCTGAGCGCGGGCGCGCTGCGCCGGGCGGAACAGAATTCCGCCACCGAAAACACCGCCCGCGAAAACGTGACCACAATGTCACCGGAAAGCACTTCCGGAAAAAACCTCCCCACACTATGATGGGAAAATTCCGAGGAGTTCCTCGCTAATATCGCCAACCGTCGGGTGCAGCCGCGCCCGGCGGTTTTCGCGACCGCGAGAGGAACTCCCCGTGTGCTACGACCCGGACGCCGCACCGCCCGCCTTCGCGCCCGCCCGCTGGGCCCTGGCCGAGGCCACGCCACTGACCCTGACCTCGGCCGACGGCACCCGGTTCGCCGCCTTCCTGGCCCGCCCGGAGGTCGCCACCGGCGCCGCAGTACTTCTCCTGCCGGACAACAAAGGCCTTTCCCCGTTCTACCGGCAGACCGCCGCCCGGCTCGCCGAACAGGGCCACCCGGCGCTCGTCCTCGACTATTACGGCCGAACCGCCGGAGCCGATCCGGAAAACCGCCCGGCGGAATTCGGCGAGCTGCCGAACCTGCTCCCCCACCTGCTCACGCTCACCCCGGAAACCCTGGACGCCGACCTCCTCGCCGGCATCGCCCGGCTGCGCGCGACCGGCGTCGCGGAGGTGGTCGCGCTCGGCTTCTGCTTCGGCGGCCGACAGGCCTTCCGCGCCGCCGCGCCCCGGTTCGGGCTGGCCGGCGCGGTCGGCTGCTACGGCTACCCGGACGCGGTCAACGGCACGCCCGGCCCCACCCAGCTCGCCGCCGGGCTCGACGCACCGATCCTCGCCCTCTGGGGCGGCGCCGACGAGCACATCCCGCCCGCCACCGTCGCGGCCTTCGACGCGGCACTCACCGCCGCCGGCTGCCCGCACGAGTTCGTCACCTACCCGGGGGCGCCGCACAACTTCTTCGAGCTCTCGGCGACCGGGCACGCCGACGCCGCCCGGGACGTCTGGCGCCGGCTGCTGGCCTTCCTCGCCGGGCCCGCAGGCCGTCCGAGCGAGCCCACCGGTTAGGCTCGGCCGGTGCCCGCACCCGCAACGCCGCCCGCGCCCGCCGACACCGCCGTCCGGGACACCGACGTCCACGACAACGCCGCCCAGGAGACGCCGTCCGGCCGCTCGCCGTGGTGGCGGTTCGCCCTGCTGGTGGTGGTGCTCGGCGCCGCCGCCGGCTCGCTGTTGCTGTGGAGCCCGACGGAGCTGCTGAACGGGGGGCTGGCCGACCGGCTGCCCGGGTACTGGTTCGCGCCGCTGTTCGCCGCCGTGTACGCGGTCGGCACGCTCGCCTTCGTCCCCCGGCCCGCGCTGAACGCCGCCGCCGGGCTGCTGCTCGGCATCCAGCAGGGCGTCCTGCTGGCGGTGCTGGGCACCACGCTGGGCGCGGCCATGGCCTTCGTCCTCGGGCGCGGCCTGGGCCGCGAGGCGCTGCGCCCGTACCTGCGCGGCAAGGTGCTCGGCGGGCTGGACCGGCGCTTCACCGAGCAGGGCTTCCGCAGCGTGCTGGTGCTGCGGCTGCTGCCCGGCATGCCGTTCCAGGCGGCCAACTACGGCGCGGCCTTCTCCGGGGTGCGCTTCCTGCCGTTCCTGACCGCGACCGCGATCGGCGTGGTGCCGACCACAGCGGTGTACGTCACGGCCGCGGCCAGCGCGGGCGAGCCGGGCTCGGCGGCCTTCCTGCTGTCGGCCGGCGTGATCGCGCTGCTGGTGCTCGGCAGCCTGGTCGGGCTCTGGCGGGCCGCCGCCGCCCGCCGCCGCCGGCTGCCGGCCGGCTAGGGCCTCGAAGCGGACCCGGAAAATCCCCTCGACCCGTCCGCCGCCGCCCGCCACCATGGCGGGCATGACCGACCTCACCCCGCGGATCGACCCGCCGATGGCGGCCGACGAGACCGCCATGCTGACCGCCTGGCTCGACTACCACCGCAGCACCCTGGCCCTCAAGTGCGAGGGCCTGAGCGACGACCAGCTGCGGCTGCGCTCCGTCCCGCCGTCCTCGCTCTCGCTGCTCGGCCTGGTCCGGCACATGGCCGAGGTGGAGCAGCACTGGTTCCAGACAGTGCTGAGCGGTGCGGAGATCACCGCCAGCCACTACTGGACGGAGGCCGATCCGGACGGCGACTTCAACCACGTGGACACCGCCGACGTCGCGGCCGACTTCGCCACCTGGCACGCCGAGGTCGAGGCGGCCCGCCGGGCGAGCGCCGGCCTGTCGCTGGACACCGCCGGCAAGCGGCTGCGCCACGGACAGGAGGTGACGCTCCGCTGGATCCTGGTCCACATGATCGAGGAGTACGCCCGGCACAACGGTCATGCCGATTTGTTGCGCGAGCTGGTGGACGGCAAGACCGGCGAGTGAAATCGTTTCCGCATTGTTGACAGAAGGTCAATTAAGCGGTGACCGCGACCGATATGGTCTACGCGCGCAACCGTACGCCGCACCACCGCGTCGCAGCTGGTGCCCGGGCTCGCCCGGGTTTCCGGCACGGCACGACTCGTACGGGGGTCGCGAGCGGGCACGGGACCGGTGAACAGTGCGATACTCGGACAGTTCCGACGAGTGGATGACGTGTCAAAAAGGACACGCAGCCCCGGGGGACCAGTACGGGACGAGGCAGGGAGGCGCGGCATGGGAGCACTTCGCGACGAGCACCACAACGGGTGGCTGATGCCCTCGGGGAACTACCCGGCCGCGGTGTACGACGACGAGTGGGTCGAGCACGAGACGGTACCGTCCGTGCCCGCGCCCGCGAAGATCGTCTCCCTGCGGCCGACCGGTTTCGAGGCGGCGCGCACGGTCGGCGAGCACATCCGGGCCAGCACCCCGGTGGTCATGGACCTCACCGAGATGGAGGAGGCCGAGGCCAAGCGGATGGTCGACTTCGCCTCCGGACTGATCTTCGGCACCCAGGGCGGCATCGAGCGGATCGCCCGCCGGGTCTTCCTGCTCACCCCGGCCGACGTCGAGGTCATGGTGATCGACCGCCCGCTGGACGACACCGGGTTCTACAACCAGAGCTGAGCGCCACCGCGCGTTGACCCCGACCGGGGACGGCACCCGCCGTCCCCGGTTTTTTGCGCCCGGACGCCCCAGCTGCATGACTCATCTGAGGCGCGGGGATTAATTCTGAGACGTCCACGTCTCAGATGACCTACACTCGACGCATGGCCACCGACCGTGACACCGTCCTGGAAGCCGCCGTCGGCGTGCTCTCCCGCCGCCCGACCGCCCACCTGGACGAGATCGCGCGCGCCGCCGGGATCAGCCGCGCCACCCTGCACCGGCTCTTCCCCGGGCGCGACGCCCTGATCCGCGAGGTCGGCCTGCTCGGCCTGCGGCGCTTCGCCGCCGCCCTGGACACCGCCACCGTCGAGGACGGCGACGCCGAGGCCGCCCTGCGCCGCCTGGTGGACGCGGCCGTCCCGGACGCCGCGCTCTGCGCCTTCCTGGCCGGCGAGAACCAGCTCTACGACGACGACAGCATCAACGACCTCTGGGAGGTCCAGATCAGCCGGCTGCACGCGCTCTTCCTGCGCGGCCAGCAGCAGGGCGTGTTCCGCATCGAGCTGAGCGCCGCCTGGCTGAGCGAGGCCTTCTTCGACCTGGTCGCCGGGGTCGGCTGGTCGATCCAGGACGGCCGCCTCGCCCCGCGCGACGCCGCCTTCTCGCTCGCCGAGCTGTTCCTCGGCGGCGCGCTGCGCCGGCCCCCCGCACCGGAACCCGGACCCGCCACACCCACACCCTCGGAAACCGATATGCCATGACCACCACCCCCCGCCAGCGCTGGACCGGCCTCGCCGTCCTCGTCCTGGCCGTCACCGTGGTCGCCCTGGACGCGACCGTCCTCTCCCTCGCCATCCCGTCGATCAGCGAGACGCTGCGCCCCAGCGGGACCCAGCTGCTCTGGATCGGCGACGCCTACTCCTTCGTCCTGGCCGGCCTGCTGGTCAGCATGGGCGCGCTCAGCGACCGGATCGGCCGCAAGCGGCTGCTGCTGACCGGCGCCGCCGCCTTCGGCGCCGCCTCGCTGCTGGCCGCCTACGCGCCCGGGCCCGGCTGGCTGATCCTGGCCCGCGCGCTGCTCGGCGTGGCCGGGGCGACGATCATGCCCTCCACGCTCTCGCTGATCCGCGCGCTCTTCCCGGACGACCGGGAGCGGGCCACCGCGATCGGCGTCTGGGGCGCGGCCGCGACGGCCGGTGCGGCGCTCGGGCCGGTGGTCGGCGGGGTGCTGCTGGAGCACTTCTGGTGGGGCTCGGTGTTCCTGCTGAACATCCCGGTGCTGCTCCTGCTGCTGGTCCTCGGCGCCCGGCTGCTGCCCGAGTCCCGCGATCCGCGGCCGGGGCGCTGGGACGTGCTGAGCGTCGCGCTGTCGATGACCGGGGTGATCGGCGTGGTCTACGCGATCAAGGAGGCCGCGGCGCACGGCGTGGCCCGCTGGGACGTGCCGCTCGCCTTCGTGCTGGGCGCGGCCGCGCTGACCGCCTTCGTCCGCAATCAGCTGCGGCTGGAGACCCCGCTGCTCGACGTCCGGCTGTTCCGGGACCGGCGGTTCACCGCCGCGGTGCTGGCCTCGCTGATCGCCCTGGTGGGCCTGTCCGGAGTGGTCTTCGTGACCTCGCAGTACCTCCAGCTGGTGCGCGGCTTCGGGCCGCTGCGGGCGGGCCTGGCGGAGCTGCCCGCCTTCGTCGGCGCGGTGGCCGGCGGGCTGCTGACCGCCCGGCTGGTCCGGCGCACCGGCGCCCGGGCCGCGCTGACCGGCTGTCTGCTGGCCATGGGCCTCGGGATGGGCGTGCTCGGCTGGCTCCAACAGGACACCACCTACCTGCTGCTGGCCGCCTCCTTCCTGCTGGTCGGCACGGCCGAGGGCGTGGTCTACACGCTCGGCGCCGACCTGGTGCTGGGCGCCGCGCCCGCCGACAAGGCCGGGGCCGCCTCGGCGGTCTCGGAGACCGCGTACGAGCTGGGCACCGCGCTCGGCATCGCCCTGGTCGGCTCGGTGGTCGGCTCGCTCTACGCGGGCGGGCTCGCCGTCCCGGCCGGGACGGACCCGGCGGCCGCGGCCCGGGCCGGCGAGTCGCTGGGCGCCGCCGTCGAGACCGCGCGGGAGCTGCCGGCGGGCCTCGCCGAGCCGCTGCTGGCGAGCGCCCGGGAGTCCTTCGTCCACGGTGTGAACACCGCCGGGCTGCTGGCCGGGGCGCTGCTGGTCGGCGCGGCCGCCTTCGCCTGGTGGCTGCTGCGGGGGCTGTCGGCCGCGGCGGCCGCGGCGGTGGAGCAGCCGGCCCCGGAGAAGGTCGGCGCATAAGGCGCAGGCGGACACCGGTTCCCCGCACCCCCACCCGGGGTGCGGGGAACCGCCGTGTTCGGACGCTGCCTCGGACGGTGCCTCAGACCGTGCCGAAGGGCAGTTCCAGCTCGGCCCAGACCACCTTGCCGTCCCGGGTCAGCCGGCTGCCCCAGCGCTGGGCCAGCTCGCTGACCAGGAACATGCCGCGCCCGCCCTCGTCCTGCTCGGCGAAGGGGCGCAGCTGCGGGGTCTGGCCGCCCGCGTCGGAGACCTCGACGGTGAGCACCCGGTCGCGGAAGAGCCGCAGCCGCCGGGGGGCGTCGGCGTGCAGCAGGGCGTTCGTCACGAGCTCGCTGACCAGCAGTTCGGCGTAGTCGGAGAGCGCCGACAGGCCCCAGCCCTCCAGAGTGGCGCGGGTGAAGCGGCGGGCCTTGCCGGGCAGCCGGCCGCCGCCGGTGAGCGGGAGGGTGGCGATCCGGTCCGCGGGCAGCGGCAGCACCCGGGCCATGATCATCGCGATGTCGTCGTCGGTGCCGTCGGTGACCAGCGCGCCGAGGACGGCGTCGGCGTTCTCCTCCAGGGTCCGGCCGGGTTCGGCGAGGGTGCGGGCGAGCAGGTCGATGCCGGCGTCGATGTCCTGGCCGCGCCGCTCGACCAGGCCGTCGGTGTAGAGGGTGACCATGCCGCCCTCGGGCAGGGAGAACTCGATCGACTCGAAGGCCACCCCGCCGACGCCCAGCGGCACCCCGGGCGGGATGTCGACCTTGCGGGCGCTGCCGTCCGGGGCGACCCAGACCGGCGGCAGGTGGCCGGCCGAGGCGACCTGGACGGTGCGCTCCAGCGGGTCGTACACCGCGCAGATGCAGGTGGCGAACTGGCCCTCGCCGATGCCCGAGGCGGTCTCGTCCAGCCGGGTGAGCACCTGCTCGGGCGGCATGTCCAGGGTGGCCAGGGTGCGGGCGACGGTGCGCAGCTGGCCCATCGTGGCGGCGGCCCGGATGCCGTGGCCCATCACGTCGCCGACCACCAGGGCGACCCGGCCGCAGGAGAGCGGCACCACGTCGAACCAGTCGCCGCCGACCTCGCTGGTCACGCTGCTGGGCAGGTAGCGGTAGGCGATCTCCAGGCCGAGGGTGCGGTGGATCTCCTGCGGCAGCAGGCTGCGCTGGAGGGTGAGCGCGGTCTCCCGCTCGCGGCGGTAGAGCCGGGCGTTGTCCACGGCCAGCGCGGTGCGGGCGACCAGTTCCTCGGCCAGCGCGACGTCGGCGTCGCCGAACGGCTCGGGGTTGCGCATCCGGATGAACTCGGCGCCGCCGAGCACCATGCCCCGGGCCGTCATCGGGACCATCAGGTACGAGTGGATGCCCGCCGCCATGCCGGGGGCGACCCGGTCCTCGCTGGCGACCAGGCTGCGCAGCACCGCCTCGTCCACGTGGGCGCGCAGCAGCGGGCGGCCGCTGCGCAGGCACTGGGTGTACTTGCGGTCGGGGGCGTACTCGGAGACCTCGCCGACGGCGTCGACGGCGTGGGTGAGGCCGGACTCGTAGGACTCCCCGACGGCGACGGCGCGCAGCGTGATGGGGCGGTCGAGCGGGATGGTGGTGGGCTCGGCGCCGCGCAGCACCGGCTCCAGCAGGTCGACGGTGGCGAAGTCGGCGAACCGGGGGACGACCGCCTCGATCAGCTCCTCGGCGGTGCGCTGGAGGTCGAGGGTGGTGCCGATCCGGGCGGTCGCCTCGGCGATGGTGGCGAGCCGCTCCTGGGCGCGGGCGGCGCGGGCCTCGGCCTGGAAGCGCTCGGTGACGTCGATGATCGAGGAGCAGACGCCGAAGACCCGGCCGGTGGAGTCCTCCAGCCGGAAGTAGGAGGCGGACCACGCGCGGTCGCGTTTGGGGTCGCCTGGGACGCGGCCGTGCGAGCGGGCGTCGACCACGGGTTTGCCGGTCTTGAGGACCTGCCGCATGGTCTGTTCGATCTCGGCGGTGTTGATGCCCGGCAGCACCGCGGATATCCGGCGGCCGAGGTGGGCCTTGACCGGGACGCCGTTCATCCGGGCGAGCGCCTCGTTGAGCCGGACGTAGCGCAGGTCGGTGTCGTACACGGCCATGCCGATCGGTGACCCGCCGAAGATGCCGTCGAGGACGGCGAGGTCGGCCTCGATCGCGTGCAGGGCGCGGGTGTCGGAGGCGGTGGCGAGCAGCAGCAGGGTGCCGGCCGGGCCGGCGATCGGGTAGGTGCGGAACTCCAGGTCGACCCGGTGGCCGTCGCGGTGGCGCACCGGGAAGACGCCGGACCAGCCGGTGCCGGCCATGATCTGTTCGAACAGGGCCAGCACCTCGGGGCGGTCGGTGCCGCTGGTGAGCAGTCGGGCGGCGTAGCTGCCGACGGCCTCCTCGGCGGAGTAGCCGAGCAGTTCCTCGGCGTCCTCACTCCAGTGCAGGATCAGACCGTCACCCTGGAGCAGGACCGTAGCGAGCGGGACGAGCCGGTGGCCTTCGGGGCGTTCGGGGGCGCCGCCCGGCGCGGGGCCGGCGGCGGCGGTCGCGTCCCACTCGTGTCCGTGCATGATCAGGCAGCACCCCGGTTCGGCTCGTGCCCGGCCGGGTGGGCCTCGCGGTCCGTGCCGGCCGGGATTCTTCTCCAGACTGCACGGACATCGGCCGCCCGGCGACCCCTTGGTCGGGCCGTCCGGACGTTCGGTTGTTCGGGCGTCATGGGCGTTCCGGCCGCAGCGTACTCTCCAGAACGCCCGCCCACTGCCGGATCACCCGGGATCGTCGGGCGCTGTCGTCGGTGAGCAGGTCGGCCAGGCCCAGTCCGCGGGCCAGGTCCAGGGTGGCCTGCACGGACTCGCGCACGCCGGGGCGGCTCTCGTCGGCGTCCAGGAACTCGACGGCGGCCCGGTGGGCCTCGCGGCCGACCCGGCCCTCCAGGGCGACGATCCGGTCGCGCAGCGACTCCTCGGTGGCGGCGGCCGTCCAGAGGTGGAGGGCGGCGCGGAACAGCGGGTCGGTGTAGAGGCGCACGATCATGTCGACCACGGCCTCGGTGCGGGCCGGGCCGGCGGCCGGCAGGTCGTCCGCGTGGGCGCGGACGGCTGCCAGCCGCTCGGCGGTGACGTGCTCGACGGCCGCGGTGAACAGGTCCTCGCGGGTCGGGAAGTGGTGCTGGGCGGCGCCCCGGGAGACGCCGGCGCGTTCGGCGACCACGGTGACGGTGGAGCCGTGCCAGCCGAGTTCGGCCAGACAGTCCACGGCCGCCGCCAGCAGCCGGGCGCGGGTGGCGCGGCTGCGGTCCTGCTGGGGGGCGCGGGCGGCGGGGTGGCTGGTCATCGTTGCTGGCCGTTCCTGTTCCGGTGGGGGCTCGGCGGGGCGGTCGTCCTCGGCAGGGCGGCCCTCCTCCGCGGACCGATCTTCACAGACCGGCGCCGAGGGCCGGCCGCCGGGTCGGGGGCCCGGACCTCGGCCCGGCCACTGAGTGAGCGGCCGCTCAGGGAGCGGGCTCGGCGGCGGGCTCGCGGCCGGTGCCCGCCGGGGCGCCCGGGGCGGCGGCCGCGCGGGCGGCCTCCCGGGCGGCCTCGCGGGCGCGCAGTTCGCGGCGGAGGATCTTGCCGGCCGCGGACTTGGGCACGGCGTCGACGAACTCGACCGCGCGGACCTTCTTGTACGGGGCGACCAGCCCGGCCACGTAGGCGGTCACCTCCGCCGCGTCCAGGTCGGCGCCCGGGGTGCGGACCACGAAGGCCTTGGGACACTCGGTGCCGTCCCCGTCCGGGACGCCGATCACGGCGGCGTCGGCGATCCGCGGGTGGCCGAGCAGCACGGCCTCCAGCTCGGCCGGAGCGACCTGGTACCCCTTGTACTTGATCAGCTCCTTGACCCGGTCGACGATGTGGAGGTAGCCCCGCTCGTCGACGTAGCCGATGTCGCCGGTGTGCAGCCAGCCCTCGGCGTCGATCATCGCGGCGGTGTCGGAGGGGCGGCCGAAGTACCCCTTCATCACCTGCGGCCCGCGGATCAGCAGCTCGCCGCGCTCACCGGGCCCGAGGTCGTCCGCGGTGCCGTCCAGGGCGGCCACCCGCAGCTCGGTGGAGGGGACCATCCGGCCGACCGAGCCGACCGCGGGGTCGTCCTCCTTCGGGGAGACCACGTGGGTGACCGGGGAGAGCTCGGTCATGCCGTAGCCCTGGAGCAGGTGCGGCAGGCCGAGGCGGCGGGCGCAGGCGGCGGCGAGGTCCGGGTCCAGCGGGGCGGCCGCGCACAGCAGGTACTCGACCGAGGAGAGGTCGAAGCGGTCCACCACGGGGTGCTTGGCCAGGGCGAGCGCGATCGGCGGGGCGACGATCAGCGCCTGGACCTTCTGCTCCTCGATGGTGCGGCAGAACTGCTCCAGCTCGAAGCGGGGCAGCACCACCACGGTGGCGCCGCAGCGCAGCGGCTGGTTGAGCAGCGCGGCGAGCCCGTAGATGTGGAAGAACGGCAGGACGGCGAGCACCCGCTCGCCCTCGGCCGGGTGGTAGAGGGCGTCGGTCTGGGCGAGATTGGTGGCGATCGAGCGGTGGGTGAGCATCACGCCCTTGGGCAGGCCGGTGGTGCCGCTGGAGTACGGCAGGACGGCGACGTCCTCGCTCGGGTCGATGGCGATCTCGGGCTCGGGGCCGGTGGCGGCCAGCAGGTCGGCGAGCGAGCGGTGGCCCTCGGCGCCGTCCAGCACGATGATCTCGGCCAGCGGGCGGCCCTGCCCGGCGAGCAGCTCGGCGGCCTGGCGGGCGGTCGGCAGGAACGGCGAGACGGTGATCAGCCAGCGGGCGCGGCTGTCGCCGAGCTGGCTCGCGAGCTCGGTGGGGGTGGACAGCGAGGACACCGTGGTGACGGTGGCGCCGGCCCGGGTCGCGCCGTAGAAGGCCATCGGGTAGACGATCGTGTTGGGGCTGAACAGGGCCACCACGTCGCCCTGGCGCACCCCGGCCCCGGCCAGCCCGGCGGCCACCCGCCCGACCGCCGCGGCCAGCCGCGCGTAGCTGACGCTCTCCCCGGTGACCCCGTCGATCAGGGCCGGCCGGTCGCCGTACCGGGCGGCCTCGCCGAGCACCGCCTGGTGGATCGGCAGGTCGATCACGGGCACGTCGGGGAATTCACTGTGGAACACCAAGGTATGCCTCCAGAAAGGGAGTTGACGCACGATCCGGTTACCGCCGTCGGGTCTTCGGGGCCGGCCGGCGGGGGCGCGGACAGGAGCATACGGACAGTGAGCGGGTGTTGCGCCATTGTGAGGAACGAGGGGGCGCGCAGGCGTGGCACGGTTGCTCCGGCGGGCGCCCGGGCCGACGGTGTTGCACCTCGGCCGCCCACGCCCTTGAGCGGCCCCGGACCCTGGAGCACCACCCTTGAGACCCACCGCCCGACCCCTACCGTCCACCCGCCGCCTCCTCGCCACCGCCACGGCCGCCGCCGCACTCGCCCTGGCCACCGCCCCCGTGGCGCTGGCCGCCCCCGGTGACAACGGCGACGTCAAGATCCACGACAGCAACACCCCGGTGACCAACCAGAACGACGACGCGAAGGTCTGCCAGTTCTACCTGGACGCCTTCAACTTCGACACCGTCACGCTGGTGTCCTGGACCATCTCGCAACAGCCGCCGACCGGCAACGCCCTGGTGCTGGCCGGGTCGATCGTGCTGACCACCGGCGCCGGCAACACGACGAACTACAGCCTGCCGGAGGGGCACTACAAGCTCGAGTGGACGTTCGTCGGTGAGAACGGCAACGCCAAGCAGAAGGTCTTCGACGTGCAGTGCGCGACCAGCTCGCCCTCGCCGACCTCCACCGCGTCGCCCTCCCCCAGCAACTCGCCGTCGCCGTCCAGCTCCACGAGCCCGTCGCACAGCACCTCGCCCTCCCCCACCTCCTCCCCCGGGCACTCGCCCAGCCACTCCCCCAGCCACTCGCCCAGCCACTCGCCCAGCCACTCGCCCGAGCCCCACCCGGTCGGTGGTGTCGGCACCGGTGGCGGCGGCACCTCCGGGGGCGGCAACACCGCCGAACTGCTCGGCGGCGCCGCCCTGTTCGCCGGTGCGGCCGGCTTCGGGCTGCGGGCGCTGCGCCGTCGCAACGGACGCAATGCCGAATCCTGACCGCTCCCCCCGCGGACGGCGCGGCGGCCCCGGCCCGCTCACGGCCGGGGCCGTCGCCGTGGCGCTCGCGGCGGGCGGCCTCTGGCTGGTCCGGGACGGCTCCACCGGCGGCGACGGGCCGCCGCTGCCCCCGGCCTCGGCCGCCTCCCCGGCGGTCACCCCGGCCGGCACCGGCCCCGGCGGACCGCCCGCGGGCACCCGACCGCCCTCCGCGTCGCCCGGTGTGCCCGCCGCGCCGCCGCTGCCCGCCGCGGTGCCGACCCGGATCCGGATCCCGGCGATCTCGGTCGACGCCCCGATGACCGGCGTCGGCCTGACCACCGGCCAGGCCCTGGCGACCCCGCCGATGGACCAGCGCAACCTGGCCGGCTGGTACCGGGACGGCACCGCACCGGGCGCCGCCGGCAACGCGATCGTGGTCGGGCACGCCGACAACCGCAGCGGCCCGGCCGTGTTCTACCGGCTCGGACTGCTGCGCCCCGGCGACACCGTCGAGGTGCTCCGCCAGGACCGGCGGACGGCGGTGTTCACCGTGGACGGCGTCCGGGTGTTCCCGAAGAAGGACTTCCCGAGCGAGCAGGTGTACGGCGACACCGACCGGTCCGAGCTGCGGGTGATCACCTGCGGCGGACGGTTCGACCGGCGCACCGGGTACGAGTCCAACACCGTGGTGTTCGCCCACCTGACGGCCGTCGGGTGAGCCGGCCCGGGGGCCGTCCGGTGAACCGGCCCGGGGGCCGTGGAGGGCCCGCTCAGTACGACTTCGGCAGGCCGAGGGTGTGCTGGGCGACGAAGTTGAGCACCATCTCGCGGCTGACCGGGGCGACCCGGCCGACCCGGGTCGCGGCCAGCAGCGCGCCCAGCCCGTACTCCTGGGTCAGCCCGTTGCCGCCGAGCGTCTGCACCGCCTGGTCGACCGTGCGGGCGGCGGCCTCGCCGGCCGCGTACTTGGCCATGTTGGCGGCCTCCCCGGCGGCCAGGTCCTCGCCCGCGTCGTAGAGCAGCCCGGCCTTCTGGGTCATCAGCCGGGCCAGCTCGATCTCCACCGCGCACTGCGCCAGCGGGTGGGCCAGGCCCTGGTGGGCGCCGATCGGGGTGGACCAGACGGTGCGGGTCTTCGCGTACTCGACGGCCTTGCCGAGGGCCTGCCGGGCCAGGCCCAGCGAGAAGGCGGCGGTCAGGATCCGCTCCGGGTTGAGCCCGGCGAACAGCTGGAGCAGGCCCGCGTTCTCGTCGCCGACCAGCGCGTCGGCGGGCAGCCGGACGTCGTCCAGGAACACCTGGAACTGCTTCTCGGGGGCGACCAGCTCCATCGGGATCGCCCGGTACTCGAAGCCGGGGGTGTCCCGCGGGACGACGAACAGGCAGGGCTTGAGCTTGCCGGTGCGCGCGTCCTCGGTGCGGGCGACGAACAGCACGGCGTCCGAGTGGTCGATGCCGGAGACGAAGACCTTGCGACCGGTCAGCAGCCAGTCCTCGCCGTCGCGGCGGGCCACGGTGGATATCCGGTGGGAGTTGGAGCCGGCGTCCGGCTCGGTGATGCCGAAGGCCATCGTGCGGCTGCCGTCGGCCAGTCCGGGCAGCCAGCGGCGCTTCTGCTCCTCGGTGCCGTAGCGGGCGATCACCGTGCCGCAGATCGCCGGGGAGACGATGAGCAGCAGCAGCGGGCAGCCGGCGGTTCCCAACTCCTCCAGCACGATGGCCAGATCGGTGATACCGCCGCCCCCGCCGCCGTACTCGGCGGGCAGGTTCACGCCGAGGTAGCCGGCCTTGCCGGCGTCCGCCCACAGTTCCTCGGCGGGCTCGCCGGCCCGGGCCTTGGCGAGGTAGTAGGCGGAGCCGTAGCGGCGGCCGAGGTCGGCGACGGCCTGGCGCAGGGCCTGGCGTTCGGGGGTCTCGATGAGCTGACTGCCGATGCTGGACATGCGGGGTCCTTCCGGGTCAGGCGTGGTCGGGGCGGGCGGGCGGGTTGCGGTGCGGGCCGGCTGCCGGTCAGGCGGGGTGTGCGGCGGGCTGGACGACGGCGAGCAGGGTGCCGAGGTCGACCTGCTGGCCGGGGGCGGCGCGGAGTTCGACCAGGGTGCCGTCGGCGGGGGCGGTGACGCGGTGCTCCATCTTCATCGCCTCCAGGACCAGCAGCGGCTGGCCGGCGGTGACGGTGTCGCCGACCGCGGCGGTGGTGCGCACGACGGTGCCGGGCATCGGGGCCAGCAGCGCGCCCGGATCCCGGTGGGCGGCCGGGTCGGGGAAGCGCGGCAGGGCGGTGAACGCGGTGCCGCCGTCCGGGGTGTCGACGTACACCCGGTCGCCGTAGCGGGCGACCCGGTAGGTGCGCCGCAGGGTGCCCTCGCGCAGCACGACCTGTTCGGCGGCGGCCGTCAGCAGGCTCGTCCCCGGGTGGTCGTCGGCCCGCAGGCCGTCCCGGGTGAGGCGGTAGCGGACCTCCAGCTCGGCGCCGTCGGCGGCCCGGTAGCGCTTGACCTGCGGCTGGGAGGGCAGGTTGCGCCAGCCCGGCGGCAGCGCGCCGCGGCGGTGCGCGGCGTCGGCGAGGGCGGCGGCCAGGGCGGCGCGCGCGGTGTCCTTGCCGTCCGGGGCGGTCAGGTCGGCCGCGTGCTCGGCGAGGAAGCCGGTGTGCAGGCGTTCGGCCAGGAAGGCCGGGTGCCGCAGCGCGCGGACCAGCAACTCCCGGTTGGTGGCGGGCCCGTGGATCCGGGCGCGGGCGAGCGCGTCGGCCAGCCGGCGGGCCGCGGCCGGGCGGGTCGGCGCCCAGACGACGACCTTGGCGAGCATCGCGTCGTAGTGCGGGGTGATCTCGCTGCCGCCCGTCACACCGGAGTCGAGGCGCACCCCGCGGCCGGTGAACTCCTCGTGCGGGACGGTGAGTTCGATCGCGTGCAGGGTGCCGGTGGCGGGCTGCCAGCCCTGCGCCGGGTCCTCCGCGTACAGCCGGGCCTCGATTGCGCAGCCGGTCGGCGCCGGGGGCGCGTCGGGCAGCTTCTCCCCCTCGGCGACGGCGAGTTGGAGCGCGACCAGGTCCAGGCCGGTGACCGCCTCGGTGACCGGGTGCTCGACCTGGAGCCGGGTGTTCATCTCCAGGAAGTAGAACCGGCCGTCCTCCGCGAGCAGGAACTCCGCGGTGCCGGCGCCGACGTAGCCGATCGCCCGGGCCGCGCCGACCGCCGCCTCGTGCAGGGCGGCGCGCAGCTCCGCCGGGAGGCCGGGCGCGGGCGCCTCCTCGATCACCTTCTGGTGCCGGCGTTGCAGTGAGCAGTCCCGGTCGCCGACCGCCCAGACCGTGCCGTGCGCGTCGGCCAGCAGCTGCACCTCGACGTGCCGGCCGCTGGGCAGGTAGCGCTCGCAGAACACCTCGTCCGAGCCGAAGGCCTTGGCCGCCTCGGCCCGGGCGGCGGCGAGTTCGCCGGGCAGTTCGGCCAGCGTGCGGACCACGCGCATGCCGCGGCCGCCGCCGCCCGCCGCCGCCTTGACCAGCACCGGCAGGTCGGCCTCGACGGGCTCGGCCAGCGCCCCCAGCACCGGGACCCCGGCCTCGGCCATCAGGCGCTTGGCCGCGGTCTTCGAGCCCATCGCGGCGATCGCCTCCGGCGGGGGGCCGATCCAGCGCAGGCCGGCGTCCAGCACCGCCCGGGCGAAGTCGGCGTCCTCGGAGAGGAATCCGTACCCGGGGTGGACGGCGTCCGCACCGGCCGCCAGGGCGGCCCGGACGATCAGGTCGCCGCGCAGGTAGGTGTCGACGGGCGCGGCGCCGGGCAGCCGGACGGCCGCGTCGGCCTCGCGCACGTGCGGGGCCCCGGCGTCCGGGTCGGAGTGGACGGCGGTGGTCGCGATGCCCAGCTCCCGGCAGGTGCGGAAGACCCGGCGGGCGATCTCGCCCCGGTTGGCGACCAGCAGATTGGTGATCAACATGGTGAGGCTCCCCTACATCCGGAAGACGCCGTAGCCGCGCGCGCCCTCGACCGGCGCGTTGTGGATCGCGGACAGGCACAGGCCGAGCACCGTCCGGGTGTCGCGCGGGTCGATCACCCCGTCGTCGTACAGCCGGCCGGACAGGAACACCGGCAGCGACTCGGCCTCGATCTGCTGCTCGACCATGGCGCGGATCGCCGCGTCGGCGTCCTCGTCGTACGGCTGGCCCTTGGCGGCGGCCGACTGCCGGGCGACGATCGACAGCACCCCGGCGAGCTGCTGCGGGCCCATCACCGCGGACTTGGCACTCGGCCAGGCGAACAGGAACCGCGGTTCGTACGCCCGCCCGCACATCCCGTAGTGGCCCGCGCCGTAGGAGGCGCCCATCAGCACCGAGAGGTGCGGCACGGTCGAGTTCGAGACGGCGTTGATCATCATCGCGCCGTGCTTGATGATCCCGCCCTGCTCGTAGTCCTTGCCGACCATGTAGCCGGTGGTGTTGTGCAGGAACAGCAGCGGAGTGTTCCGCTGGTTCGCCAACTGGATGAACTGGGCGGCCTTCTGGGACTCCGCGCTGAACAGCACGCCCTGCGCGTTGGCCAGGATGCCGACCGGGTAGCCGTGCAGGCGGGCCCAGCCGGTGGTCAGGCTGGTGCCGTAGCGGGGCTTGAACTCGTCGAAGTCCGAGCCGTCGACGATCCGGGCGATCACCTCGCGCGGGTCGAACGGCACCTTGAGGTCGCCCGGGACGATGCCCAGCAGCTCCTCCTCGTCGTACTTCGGCGGTTCGGCGAGGGCGTCCGGCGCCGGGCCGGGCTTGCGGTGGTCGAGCCGGGCGACGATCCGGCGGGCCAGCCGCAGCGCGTCCGCCTCGTCCACCGCGAAGTGGTCGGCCAGGCCGGAGACCCGGGCGTGCATCTCGGCGCCGCCGAGCGACTCGTCGTCGGCCTCCTCGCCGGTGGCCATCTTCACCAGCGGCGGGCCGCCGAGGAAGACCTTGGCGCGCTCCTTCACCAGCACGGTGTGGTCGGACATGCCCGGCACGTACGCGCCGCCGGCCGTGGAGTTGCCGAACACCACGGCCACGGTGGGGATTCCGGCGGCGGACAGCCGGGTGAGGTCGCGGAAGAGCGCCCCGCCGGGGATGAAGATCTCCTTCTGGCTGGGCAGGTCGGCGCCGCCGGACTCGACCAGGTTGACCAGCGGGAGGCGGTTGTGCAGCGCGATCTCGTTGGCGCGCAGGGCCTTGCGCAGCGTCCACGGGTTGCTGGCACCGCCCCGGACGGTCGGGTCGTTGGCGGTGATCACGCACTCGACGCCCTCGATCACCCCGATGCCGGTGACCAGCGCGGCGCCCACCGGGTAGTCGCTGCCCCAGGCCGCCAGCGGGGAGAGCTCCAGGAACGGCGAGTCCTCGTCGACCAGCAGCTCGATCCGCTCGCGCGGCAGCAGCTTGCCCCGGGCCCGGTGGCGCTCCACGTACTTCGGCCCGCCGCCGGCCAGCGCCTTGGCGTGTTCGGCGTCCAACTCGGCCAGCTTGGCGAGCATCGCGGCGCGGTGCTCGGCGTGCTCCGGCCCGGCCGGATCGACGCGGGTGGGCAGGACGGTCACAGCAGGGCCTCCGGGATGTCGAGGTGGCGGGAGCGCAGCCACTCCCCGAGGGCCTTGGCCTGCGGGTCGAAGCGGTGCTGGGCGGCGACGCCCTCGCCGAGCAGGCCGGTGACGGTGAAGTTGACCGCGCGCAGGTTCGGCAGCAGGTGCCGGGTGACGGGCAACTCGGCGGTTTCGGGGAGGAGTTCGCGCAGAAGGTCGACGGTGAGGGTGTGCGCGAGCCAGCGCCAGCCGTCCTCGGTACGGGCCCAGAGGCCGAGGTTGGCGTCGCCGCCCTTGTCGCCGCTGCGGGCGCCGGCCACCAGGCCGATCGGCGCGCGTCGGACCGGGCCGGCGGGCAGCGGCTCGGGGAGGTCGAACACCGGCTCTGCTGGGTCGAGTTGGCTGCTCGACGGGGCGGGCGGGACGGCGATCCGGCTGCCGTCGGCCAGCACGGCGGTGTGCTCGACGGCCTTGGCGTCGACGTACGCGGCGGTGAACACGCCGTAGGGCGCGCCCGGGCCGGGCGGGGCGGTGAGGTGGAAGCCCGGGTAGCCGGCCAGGCCCAACTCGACGGCGGCCTTGCCGAGTTCGCGACCCACCTTGGCCGGGTCCGGGTCACGGGCGGTCAGCCGGAGCAGGGCGGAGGCGGCCTCCTCGCTGGCGGCGTCCGGGTGGTCGGTGCGGGCGAGTGTCCAGCGCAGCTCGGCGGGGCGGGCGGCGGGCGGCAGCGCGTCCGCGAACTGCCGTTGCACCAGGGCCGACTTGGCTTCGATGTCCAGGCCGGTGAGGACGAAGACGACCTCGTTCCGGTGGCCGCCGAGCCGGTTGAGCCCGACCTTGAGGGTGGGTGGCGGCGCCTCGCCGCGCACCCCGTCGATCCGGACCCGGTCCGGGCCCTCCTCGGTGAGCCGGACGGAGTCCAGCCGGGCGGTGACGTCCGGGCCGATGTAGCGCGCTCCGCCCGTCTCGTACAGGAGTTGGGCGGTGACGGTGCCGGCGGTGACGGCGCCGCCGGTGCCCGGGTGCTTGGTGATCACGCTGGAGCCGTCGGCGTGCAGTTCGGCGATCGGGAAGCCGGGGCGGGTGACGTCGTGCTCGCGGAAGAAGGCGTAGTTCCCGCCGGTGGCCTGGGCGCCGCACTCCAGGACGTGCCCGGCGACCACGGCCCCGGCGAGCTGGTCCAGGTCGTCCGTGGTCCAGCCGAAGTGGGCGATCGCCGGCCCGGCGACCAGCGCCGCGTCGGTGACCCGCCCGGTGACCACCACGTCGGCGCCCTCCCGCAGGCAGGCCGCGATCCCGAAGCCGCCGAGGTAGGCGTTGGCGGCCAACAAGCCGTCCGGGAGGCCGAGTTCGGACTTCCGGGCGATCAGGTCGTCGCCCTCGACGTGCGCGACGTTCGCCGCGATGCCGTGCCGCTGCGCGAGCCTGCGCAACTCCTCGGCGAGCCGGGCGGGGTTGAGGCCGCCGGCGTTCACCACGATCCGCACCCCGCGCTCGCGGGCCAGCCCGAGGCACTCCTCCATCTGGCGCAGGAACGTCCTGGCGTACCCGAGCGACGGGTCCTTCAGCCGGTCCCTGGCCAGGATCAGCATGGTCAGCTCCGCCAGGTAGTCCCCGGTGAGGACGTCCAGCGGCCCGCCGGTGAGCATCTCCCGCACCGCCGAGAAGCGGTCCCCGTAGAAGCCCGAGGCGTTGCCGATCCGCAGTACCGAGCGTGCGCGCGCCAAAGCGCCTCCCCTGCCGGTGGGTTGGCGACGCTCCCGCACGAGCGCCGTCGGGCAGCAGCGTGGCACCGGGCGCGGAAAAAAGCAATCATGCCTGCTTGTTTCCTGCCCCCGTGGACGGTCGGGTGGCGCCTGGCTGTGACTGCCGCTGTTAGATGGCCACTGTCGGCGAGAGTTGGCCACTCCGCTACTCGATCGCTCTCCGCAGGCCCTCTTCATGTCACGAGCTACGGGTCGGAGATCCTCGAAACAGCTCTGTCTGCGATCGACCAAGCCGGCGCGATGTTGTGGCAGCGGACGTTCCCCGGAACCGGACACCCCCGATCCCGCATGTCATCGCAAGGTGTGCTCCGGTGCACTGATGTCCGGGCGGGGACTCATGGGACAAGGCCCGGAACCCGGCTCAGGTTCCAGGGAGGATACGGCGCGTTTCGTAGGCCCACATCGCGATCTCGACCCGGTTGCGGGCGCCGAGTTTGGCCATCAGGCTGGCCAGATGCGTCTTCACCGTGCTGAGGCTGATGTGCAGTGCATCGGCGATCTCGGTGTTGGTCAGCCCGCGAGCGACGGCGAGGAGCACCTGCTCCTCGCGGGCGGTGACGGGTGAGACCGGCTGGGCCGCGGGCCGGCCGGCGGGCAGGTCCGCGAATGCCTGGAGCAGACGGACGGTGACGCTGGGCGCGATGAGCGCCTCCCCGTCGGACGCCGACCGTACGGCCTGGGCCAGAAGCTCCGGTCCCGTGTCCTTGAGGAGGAATCCGCGGGCGCCGGCACGCAGCGAGCCGTAGACGTACTCGTCGAGGTCGAACGTGGTGATGACGACCACGGCCAGCGGGTCGGCCACGCCCGGGCCGGCGACCAGCCGGGTGGCCTCGAGCCCGTCGAGTACGGGCATGCGGATGTCGAACAGGCAGACGTCGGGGCGCAGTTCGCGGGCCAGACGTACCGCTTCCTGTCCGTCGGCGGCCTCGCCGACCACCTCGATGCCGGGCTGGACGTTCAGCATGATCCGCAGCCCGGTGCGGATGATCGTCTGGTCGTCAGCGACGAGGACGCGTATGGACACCGCTCTCGCTCCTCGCTCTCGGCAGCTCGGCCTCGACATGCCAGCCCCGGTCGGTGCCCGGGCCGGCTCGTAGTGTGCCGCCGATCAGGGTCGCGCGCTCGCGCAGTCCGGTAAGTCCGTATCCGTCGCGACCCCGGCCGGTGCGCCGACCGTTGTCCCGCACGCTCACCCGTACCGTGTGCCGTTCCGCGGAGACCCGGACGACGACCTCGGTCGCGTCCACCGCGTGGCGCAGCGCGTTGGTCACCGACTCCTGCACGATCCGGTAGACGGCGGCGTCCACGGCCGGGGGCAGCGTGTCCAGCTCGCCGTCGAGCCCCAGGTCAACCCTGATGCGACCGCCGGGGGTGCGCACCAGGCGCTCCAGATCCGCGACGCCGGCAGGGGGCGCCAGCTCGGCGCCGACCCCGCGGTCGCGCAGCGCGGCGACCATGGCGCGCATTTCCTCCAGCGTGCGCGCCCCTTCCTCCTCGATCCCCTCCAGCGCCTCGACCGCGGCGGACGGGTCGGTGCCCGTGAGCACCCGGCCCGCCTGGGCGATGATCACCATGGCCGACACGTGGTGGGCCACCGTGTCGTGCAGTTCCCGGGCGAGCTGCTCGCGCTCGCGGGAGCGCACCTGCTCCAACTGCCGCTCGCGAGCGGTCACCCGGAACCGCACCGCAGCCCCGACCACGCCGGGCAGCAGCCCGAAGACGAAGCCCACGACCTTGTCGACGACCGGGGTCTCGGCCGTGACGGCACACAGCGCGCACGCCGCGACGATCACCGCGCCGCCCAGCACGATCTCCCGTCCCGATCCCCACCGGAGCAGCGCGTACACCAGCACGAGCACGACCGCGCCGGTGGACAGGCCGACGGGCCCGCGCGGTGCGGCGACGAGCGAGGCCACCTGAAGCAGGATCACCGAGCCGAACGCCAGCGTGGCCATCGCCAGCGGGCGGGTCCGGCGCCACAGGGGCAGCAGGCACAGCCATACGGCGAACACCACCGCCACCGGACGCCACACGACGTTCTCGCGCAGGGTGGCCTCCAGCGCCACACCGGCAAGGCCCGCGGCGAGCAGCGCCCAGTCCCGCCGCACCCGGGCGGGCGCGTCGGGCGGCCGGGGTTCGGTCCACAGGGTTCGCAGGTCGTCTCGGAGCACGGTTCTCAGCCTAGGGACTGCGGCGTGCGGCGCATCGGCCGAAAGGACGGGTCGTCACTCCGCCCCGGGGCCGACGGATCCGCGGCCCGCGGGCCGATGCCGCGGAGCGCCGTGGCGACGAGCCTCGGCATCGGCGGCCGTACAAGGACGGCCGACGAGGTGGTTGGAGGACCCGATGCTCTCGAAAGCCCTGTTGCGCCTGGGCGCAAGCGCCGCCCGCCATCCCTGGCGGGTGATCGCGGCATGGCTGGTCGCCGCCACGCTCGCCGTCCTCGCCGCCGTCGCCTTCGGCGGGCGGACCGCGGACTCGATGACCGCTCCGGGACTGGACTCCCAGCGGGCCGCGGAACTGATCAAGCGGGCCGGCACCGGCCAGGAGGGGATGACCGCCCAAGTGGTCGTCACCCCCCTCGACGGCGCTACGACGTTCTTCGACCACGACAGTGCGCGCACCGCTCTCACGCGGCTGCAGACCGAGGTGGAGCGGCTGCCGCACGTGCTCGGCACGAGCGACCCGGCGGGGGCACTCGACGCAGGCGGGGACACCGCCGTGCGCGGCGGCCTCGTCTCGGTCGACGGGCGGATCGCGGTCGTCCGGGTGCAGTACCCCGACCAGAGCCGGCTGTCGGCCGAAGACCTCGACGCCCTCGTCGATCTCGGCGACCGGCTGCGCGCCGAACTGCCCCTGCGCATCGAGATGGGCGGGAGCCTCTTCTACGCCTTCTCCGACCCCGACGGCGGCGCGAGCGAGTTGATCGGCCTCCTCGCCGCGGCCACGATCCTGTTCCTGGCGTTCGGTTCGCTCGTCGCCGCCGCGCTGCCGATCGGCATGGCGGTCTTCGGACTGACCGTCGGGGTCGCCACGATGACGGTACTGGCGGGTGTGACGGACGTCCCCGCCTTCGCACCGGTCCTGGGCAGCATGGTCGGGCTCGGAGTGGGCATCGACTACGCGCTGTTCGTGCTCGCCAGGCACCGGGAGTACCTCGCGCGCGGGCTCGATCCCCGCGAGGCGGCGGGGCGAGCGGTGGCCACGGCGGGGAGGCCCGTGGTCTTCGCCGGCGGCACCGTCGTCGTATCGATCCTCGGCCTGGCGGTCGCGAACGTACCGTTCATGACGGTGGGCGGGCTCGCCGTATCGATCGTCGTTCTGACCATGGTGGTCGCGTCGGTGACGCTGCTGCCGGCCTTCCTCGGCGCCGCCGGCCCACGCCTGGCCCGGGCCGGCCGGATCGGCCGGGCTCTGCAGACCAGGAAGCTGGGCCGACTCGCACGGCGGCGGGACCCGGCGGCAGGCGCCGCCCACGCCGCCGGGTGGCGTCGCTGGATCGGGCACGTCAGCCAGCACCCGGTGCCGTACGCGGCCGGCGCGGCGGGGCTGCTGCTGACCGCGACGCTGCCCGTGTTCGGCCTGCGCGTCGGCCTGCCCGACGACGGCTCACTGCCCCACAGCCGTACCGAGCGCCGGGCCTACGACCTCGTCGCCGAGGGGTTCGGCCCGGGCACCAACGGTCCCCTCGTCATCGCCGCGGAACCCAACGGTGATCCGGGAGTGCTGGACCGACTCGTCGCAACGGTCGCGGCGGATCCGGGCATCGCATCCGTCGCGCCGACGCACATCGATCGGGCCACCGGCATCGCGACCCTCGTGGTGTTCCCGACCACCAGCCCTCAGGACAAGGCCACGGCCGACACCATCGCCCGGCTGCGCACCGACGTGCTGCCCACGGCGATCGGGCACGGCCCGGCCAGGGCCCACGTCGGCGGCGCCGCCGCGAGCCTGTCCGATGTGGGCCAACGCACCAGCCAACGCCTGCCGGTGTTCGTCGCCGCCGTGCTGGCGATGTCGTTCCTGCTGCTGATGCTGGTCTTCCGCTCGATACTCGTACCGCTCAAGGCGGTACTGCTGAATCTGCTGAGCATCGGCGCGGCCTACGGCATCATGGTCGCGGTCTTCCAGTGGGGCTGGGGAGGCGCACTCATCGGGCTGGAAGCGACGGTTCCGATCGTGTCGTTCATCCCGATGTTCCTCTTCGCCATCCTGTTCGGCCTGTCGATGGACTACGAGGTGTTCCTCCTCTCCCGCGTACGCGAGGAGTACCTGCGCACCGGCGACAACGGCACGGCGATCGTTGAGGGCGTCTCGCGCACCGCCCGGATCATCACCTCGGCCGCCCTCATCATGGTGGCGGTCTTCCTGTCCTTCGCCGTCGCCGAGGACCCCTCCGCCAAAATGTTCGGGCTCGGCCTGGCCGCCGCGATCTTCATCGACGCCACGGTCGTACGCATGGTGCTGGTACCGGCGACCATGACACTCCTCGGCCGAACCAACTGGTGGCTGCCGAAGTGGCTAGACCGGATGCTTCCCCGCGGCCCGGTCGGCACCGACGCTGAATCCACGGGTGAGGCCCCGCGTCCACGGCTGGTTGACCGTTGACTCAACTCCTGCGGTCCTGGTGAGGTCCTTGATCCAGATCATCGAGGCGCGCAGGTGGAGACCGGCGAGGTAGCTGTCGGGAGTCTTGTCGTATCGGGTGGCATGCCTCGCCATGCTTTGAGCTTGTTGATCAGGCGTTCGACGGTGTTCCGCTCCTTGTGGAGATCGGCGTCGTGGCTGACGGGTCGGCCACCTCTGGAGCCCTCTTCTTCCGGTTGGCGGCCTGGCCCTCACGGTGTGGGCTGCCTCGGCGTCCAGATCGTTGACGACCACCCGGGCGCCGGCCTTCCAAGGGGCAGTGCAGACAGGCTGTCGCACCCGTCAACAGTCGAAGACCGACCAGCAGATCTCGTTTCGCCGCCGCTGATCGTCCAGGACGAGTTCGCGAATCACATCCGGGAGCTGATCGCGCTGCCAACGGCACTCGAGCCTGCCGGCGCTCTCACCCTCCTGTCCGGGGGCCGCCGCACGCACCGCCTTGATCGCGTAGGCCGCAGCGCCGAGCTCCTGTGCGGCGACATGCGCGACCGCTGCCGCCTGGCCGGCAGCATATGCGGCGTGCCGAGCGGCTCCGCTCAACTCTCTTGCCGCAGCCATGGCATGGCCACCCGCCGCTCGGGACTGAGACATCCTGATCTCGCCGCACGCCCATGCCCGAATCTGCTCGATCGCCTCGCGGGGCCGCGGGTCCGCGGGCTGCACCGACTCGAAGAGGTCCAGAACGTGCTCCGCGCACGCGGCAGCCCAGACAGCCAGCAGCCGATGGTCGGAGTCCGTAAGCGTCCCCCCACGCCGGATGGTGATGAAGCGGGGGTCACGAGCTTTGGGAAGAATCACGGCGCTCCAAGGGATCGGCTGCGCGCATAGGGCGAGGGCGTCCAACGTCAGTGTGTGAAGACAGAGTTGGAAACCCTCGCGACTGCACTCCATGTGAGGACCGACGATCCGCTGAAGGCGTCTCCGCATCTCGCGATCTCGCGCCATAGCGGTCTGCCATGGGAATCGCCCCGCAGCTCACCGACGGGGCCGCCGGACTGCTTCGGCGCGTCACCCGGATCCTGGCCACCGGCACCCGTTGCCTCCGCCGCCGGTGGGCACCGGCGGCGGAGGCGGCGTGGCCCCGGGTCAGGGGGCTGCTGCGGTCAGGGCTTGATCCGGACCACCTGCGGGTCGTGGTCGCTGGCCTGCTGGGCGAACTCGGCGTTGATGTGCACCACGTCGTACTTGGCGTACCCGACCTCGGGGCTGACCAGGATGTGGTCCAGCACCTGCGAGTTGCCCTGGTAGACGTAGGAGTACTGCTCGGTCTCCGGCAGCTCGTTCACCAGGTCGCGCAGCACGCCGTCCTTGGTGAGCGCGGTGAGCGCGGGCGAGAACTGGTAGTCGTTGAAGTCGCCGAGCGAGACGATCCGCGCCTCCTTGTCGGCCGCCAGCAGCTTCGCGACGAAGGCCTGCTCGACGGTGGCCTGCTTGACCCGCTGCACCTCGGAGCTGCGGGTGGGGGCCTGGAAGCGGCTGTCGATGCCCTGGTCGCCGCCCTTGCTGTTGAGGTGGTTGGCGATCACGAAGAGCTTCTTGCCGCGGAAGGAGAACTGGCCGACCAGCGGCTTACGGCTGTTGGTCCAGGCCTCGTCGTCCGGAGCGATCCGGCCGGGCGAGGCGGTCAGCGCGGTGGCGGCGCCGGTCCCGGCCACGTCCACGGCGGTGGTGGCGGTGCCGCCGGGGATGTCGGTGAAGGAGACCCGCTGCGGGTTGAACAGGAAGACCTGCCGGATGTTGCCGCCGGGCTCGCCACCGTCCTTGCCGTCCTGCGGGCTGATCGAGCGCCAGTCGTAGGCGGGGCCGCCGGCCGCCTTGATCGCGGCGATGAACTTGGCGATGGTGGCGGTCGCGTCCACCGTGCCGTCGTTCTTGGCGCCGGTGTTGTCCTGGATCTCCTCCAGGGCGACGATGTCGGGCGAGCGCAGGTTGGTCACCACACCCTGGGCCAGCTCGGCGAACTTGGCGTCCGGGTTGCCGGGGGCCAGGTTCTCCACGTTGTAGGTGGCGATGGTGAGTTCGCGGTCGGTGGCCGGGGCGGTGACCTCGCGCTGGAGGTGGTTGTCCTGGAGCGTGCCGAGGGTGCCGGCGACCAGGGTGTAGCCGCCGAACTGGTTGTAGTCCAGCGGTCCGGTGGTGGTGCCGGTCAGCACGTCGCCGACGTTGGCGACCGGGAAGGGCTGCTGGGCGGCGGCGGCCTGCTGCTGCACCATCAGGCGGCCGACGTTGGGCTCGGCGTAGGACTCGTAGAGCACGCCGCCGCGCCGGCTGCGCTGGTCCTGGCGGTCGGCGGCGACCCACAGCTCGTTGTACTTGTCCGTCGCCTGGACCACCCGGACGTCCTTGACCTGGACGAGCATGCCCTCCAGCGACTCGTAGAAGTCCAGGGCGTACTTCTCGGGGTTGAGCGGCAGCGACTCGACGGTGCCGTCGGCGGCCGCCGGCGGGGCGTACGTGCCGGGGATGTTGCGGGTGTCGACGACCACCGGGGCGGGCAGCGGGTTCCCGGCGGAGAGCACGGTGACGGCCGGGCCGCTGATCTCGGTGACGGACTGGGAGCCGCCGTTGAAGTTCGGGTAGTACTCGGTGACCTTGCCGCTCACCAGCACCGAGTCGCCGACCTTAACGGTCGGGTTGCCGCCGGTGAAGACGAAGACGCCCTCGCTGGTGGCCGGGTCGGCGTCCGGGTTCGGGTCCTGGAGCCAGAAGCCCTTGGAACTGCCGTACGCCCGGACGCCGGTGACGATCCCGGGCACCCCGGTGACGGCCTTGCCGGCCAGCGGGGATATCCGGGTGGTGCCCTGGATGTCGTGGATGCGCAGCGGGCCGGCCTCGGTCGGGGCGGCCGGTCCGGCGGCGGGCGCGGCGAACGCGGCGGGCAGCGGGACGAGCACCAGCGAGGCGGCCAGGCCGGCCGGGAGGACCGCGGCGCGCAGCAGGGTCCGGCGGGGGCGGGGAGCGGGGGCGGTGGTCACCGGGTCAGGACTCCTAGCTCCGCCGTGCGGCTCGGTCGTCGGCACGGCGGGTCGGGGGATGCGGTGGCAGCGGCACGTACGCCCGACGGCGCAGGGGCCGTAGGGCGGTGACGGTCGGTCGGGCGGGACGTCTCGGTGCGCTACCCGCGTAGAGGACAGCGGGGGCCGGTCGACCGCCCCCCGCGGCGGACCCAAGATACGCGCGTAGAAAATGACCGGGCAAGACCCTTGCGGTGAACAGTCGGTTCCTTCGCAGCCTGACCATCTCCGCAGGCCGCTCCGGCACATCGGACCGTCAGGGCCCGGAATCTCAGAGTATTCTCACGTTCAGTTGACACTTTCCCCATGATTGTCTGAAGATCCGCCTCGAACTTTTGCATGATCTTGTAATGAACCGGGGCTGACACTTTGGAACGAACAGGCCGGAGACCCTCCGCGCGCGGATGGCTGATCGCGGTGCTCACCGCCGCGGCGCTCACCGGAGGCGCGATACCGCCCTCCCTGGCGGCTGCCGCCGCGGGCGGCGGCAAGGCCGACCCCTCGCCGGGCGCCACCAAGCACCAGGACTCGCCCGACTCGCTGGCGGTCGCGGAGGCCAAGCGGACCGGCAAGCCGGTCGAGGTCGACGTGAAGCGCACCGAGGCCAGCGACACCGTCGCCCAGCCGGACGGCAAGCTGGTGACGACCACGTACGTCCAGCCCAAGCGCGTCCGCAAGAACGGCGGCTGGGTCGACATCGACCCGACCCTTCAGACGCTGCCCAGCGGCGCGGTGGCGCCCAAGGGGGCCACCGCCGACGTCGAGTTCTCCGGCGGCGGCAGCTCCCAGCCGCTCGTGCGGATGGCCAAGTCGGGCAAGGAGCTCAAGCTCGCCTGGCCCAAGCCGCTGCCCAAGCCGGTACTGAACGGCAGCACCGCGGAGTACCGCGCGATCCTGCCGGACGTCGACCTCAAGCTGACCGCGACCCGGACCGGCTTCTCCCAGGTCGTCGTGGTGCACACGGCGGCCGCCGCGAAGAACCCCGAGCTGAACGAGCTGCGCCTCGGCCTCAAGGGCGACGGCCTGACGATCCGGCAGGCCGCCGACGGCTCCCTCACCGCCGTCGACAAGAGCGCCGGCGGCACGGTCTTCGAGGCGCCCGTCCCGGTCATGTGGGACTCCTCCGGGCCGAAGGCACCGGCCGCGCCGACCGCTCCCGCCACGCCCGCGGCCCCCCAGGCGCCGAAGGCGAAGTCCCTCGCCGCGCCCGCCGCCGAGGCCCCGGCCGCCCAGGCCCCCGCCACCGACGCGCCGGCCAACGGCGCCCCCGCCGCTGGACCGCTGGACGGCCTGGTGCCCGGCGAGGGCGCGAAGGTCGCCAAGCTGAAGGTGGACGTCCCGCAGGCCCAGGACACGATGGTCCTGACCCCGGACCGCACCCTGCTGGACGACCCGGGCACGGTCTACCCCGTGATGATCGACCCGGCCTGGAACACCCCCAACGCCTCCGACTGGGCCGGCGTCTCGCGCTACTACGCATCCCAGTCCTACTGGCACTTCACGTACAACAGCGACTACGTGCACGACTGGGGCGTCGGCTACTGCGGCGACACCTCCCGGTGCGCCCCGACCGACGTGAAGCGCGCGTTCTTCCAGATCCCGAACGGCTCGTTCATCGGCAAGCAGATCCTGAGCGCCGAGTTCGGCACCTACGAGAGCTGGTCGTACTCCTGCGACGCCCGGCCGATCGAGCTCTGGAACACCGGCTACATCTCCTCCGGCCTGAACTGGAACAGCCAGAACGCCTCCGGCTTCTGGGGCCGCTACCTCCAGACGATGAACACGGCCAAGGGCTGGAACGGCAGTTGCCCCGGCGGCTGGCTGGAGTTCGGCGGCACCTCGGGCCCGGTCAAGGACCTCGTCCAGGACGCCGCCAACTGGGGCTGGCCCACCGTCACCTTCGGCCTCAAGGCCCAGAACGAGGGCGACATGTACAGCTGGAAGCGGCTCACCGACGACGCCTTCCTGCGCGTCTACTACAACCTGCCGCCCAACCAGACCGCCATGAGCGACATGACGATGTCCCCGGGCTCGGTCTGCCAGTCCACCCCGGTCAAGATCAACAACTGGCCGCAGGTCACCGCCAAGGGCAGCGACCCGGACGGCGAGGCGGTCGGCCTCCAGTTCGCGGTCTCCTGGGACAACGGCGACGGCACCGGCCTCAACCACCACTGGTGGTCGACCGGCTCGGAGGGCGCGACACCACCCTCCAACAGCTTCAAGGGCTCCGGCTCGATGTTCTCCTGGAGCCTGCCCAACACCCTGCCGACCAACACCCGGCTGAACTGGGAGGTCCGGGCCTGGGACGGCGCCCAGTGGGGCCCGTGGTCCTCCAGCGGTGACCCGACCGCCTGCTACTTCCAGGTCGACACCACCGCCCCGAGCGGCCCGGCCATCACCTCCGCCGCCTACCCGGGCTCCAGGGACGCCACCGCGACCCTCCCCTGGACCGACGGCGTCGGCAAGTACGGCACCTTCACCCTCTCCTCCACGGCCACCGACGTCGTGAAGTACCAGTGGGGCCTGGACAACCTGCCGTCCCCGTCCAACGAGATCGCCACCACCGGCGGCGCCACGCGCACCCTCAACGTGCTGCCGGACAAGCCCGGTCTGCACTTCCTCTCGGCCCGCGCCGTCGACGCCTCGGGCAACGTCTCGCAGCCCGAGACGTACTACTTCAACGTCCTCGCCGGCCAGCCGCAGCGCGCCGGCTGGTCGATGGACGACGCCTCCGGCACCTCGCTCACCGGCACCGGCGGCGGCTTCGACGCCACGCCCGGCAGCGGCGCCACCTCCACCCCCGGCCACCTGGCCGAGGGCCTGGCCATGGACGGCACCGCCAACGCGTACGCGAGCACCCAGGGCGCGGTGCTGGACACCACCCGCGGCTACACCGTCTCGGCCTGGGTCAACCTGACCGACGCCAGCCACAACCGCAGCGCGGTCTCGCAGGCGGGCACCTCGATGGCCGCCTTCGAACTCGGCCTGCGCGGCGGCAAGTGGGCGTTCGCCACGGTGGACAAGGACAACGCGACGGGCTACGGCTACCAGCAGGCGACCTCCGACGCCCCGGTCGCCCTCGGGCAGTGGACCCACCTGCTGGGCGTGTACGACGCCACCGCGAAGACCGTGACGCTCTACGTCAACGGCGTCGCCACCGCGCCGGTCGCCGCGCCTGCCGCCTGGGCGGCCCGCGGCTCGCTGGACATCGGGCGCATGCACTGGCGCGGCACCTACACCGACAACTGGACCGGCGCGCTGGACGAGGTCAAGGCCTGGGACCGGGCGCTCACCACGGCCGACGTCACCGACGTCCTCGCCGACCGCTCGCCCGCCAAGGGCCTGCCGGCCAAGGCCGTCTGGCACCTGGACGGCAAGACCGGCACCGCCGTCGGCGCCGCGGAGACCGACAACGCCACCGTCTACGGCGGCGCCCAGCTCGGCGTCCCCGGCGTCGCGGACAAGGCCCTGCACCTGGACGGCGTCAGCGGCTACGCCCGCACCGCCCGTCCGCAGGTGGACGGCACCCGGGACTTCTCCGTCTCCACCTGGGTCCGCCTCCCCAAGTCCGCCGACACCGACGCCTCGGCACGGATCGCCGTCACCCAGATCGGCCAGCACAACAGCGAGTTCTCGCTGTACCACTCGGCCTACTACCAGCGGTGGATCTTCGGCCGCTCCAAGGAGGACACCTCGGCCGACACCGTGGTGCGGGCCATGCAGCCCGACTGCACGGCCGGCACCCAGGTGAACGGCGTGCCCTGCTTCGGCGCCACCACCGGTGAGTGGACCCACCTGCTCGGGGTGTCCGACACCACGGCGAAGAAGACCCGCCTCTACATCAACGGCTACCTGGTCGGCGAGGCCGACTACGTGCAGACCACGCCGTGGGCCTCCCCCGGCGGGCTGCAGTTCGGTGCGGTCAACCGCGAGGGCGCCAACGGCGAGTTCTTCGGCGGCGACCTCGACGACGTCCGGGTCTACGACCGGGTCGTCACCGCGACCGAGGCCCGCGACCTGGTCCAGCAGCGCCCGCAACTGGCGGGCCGCTGGAAGCTCAACAACGCCTCCGGCACGCCGCTCGCCACCCCGGACGAGGGCCCGCTGAAGGCCGCCGCCCAGCTCGGCACCGGCGCCTCGATCGACACCGCGGGCGGGATCTACCCGACCCCCGGCGCCCTCCAGCTCAACGGCACCACCGGCTACGCCGCGACCGCCACCGCGCCGCTGCACACCGGGCAGAGCTTCACGCTGGCAGGCTGGGCCGACACGGCCGGCGTGCCGACCCGGGACATGACCGTGCTGTCACTGACCGGCGCCAACACCAGTGCCGTCACGCTGCGTTGGCACTACATCGGGCTCGACGCCAACCAGCAGCCGAGCGGCCAGTGGCAGGCCGAGGTCCGGAACTCCGACACGAGTGGCGCCGTGCGCACCACCACCGCGCACACCCCGGTCGTCTCGGTGCTGGACAACTGGACGCACCTCGCGGTCAGCTACGACGCCTTCTCCGACCAGCTGAGCCTCTACGCCAACGGCCAGCTGGAGAACCAGGCGTGCGCCGACGGCACGCCCGGCTGCACCCCGATGGTCTCCTGGACCACCGCGCCGCAGCCGTTCGAGGCCACCTCCGGCCTGCAGTTCGGCCGGACCAAGGCGGCCGGCGCGTGGGGCGAGTACTTCTCCGGTGAGCTGGACGACGTCTGGCTCTACCAGGGCGTGCTGAGCCCGGCGCAGATCGTCAAGCTCGCGGACTACAACACCGAGCTGGGTACCGTCCCCGGTCCCTGACCCCACCCGTGCGGGCCGGGCAGCCTCGCTGTCCGGCCCGCACCCCTTTTGTCCCGCGACTTCTGTCCCGCGACCGTGACGGTCTGCGGTCGTGCGGTGACGCATTGCGCGCGGTTCCGCGCGCCCTCCACCCCACCATCCCGAGGGAGTTCCACGAGTGAGCACGGAACGGGACGCCGACCGGCGGCCCCGCAGGAGAGGCTCCGCCCTGGTGGCGGCAGCCCTGGTCGGCGCCCTGCTGCCGACATTGCCGCTGGCGGCCCACGCGGCCGCCGCCGAGTACCACAAGCCGGACGCGCCGTCCGCCGAGAAGCCCGTCCCGGGCTCGGACGCCAAGGTGAAGCCCGCCAAGGCCGACACCACCGTCAGCGCACCCGCCGGCAAGCCGACCGCGTGGCCGGGCGCGGGCAGCGCGGCCGTCACGCTCTCCACCGACCCGGGCCGCGACGTCCGGGCGGGCGGCCTGCCCGTCACGCTGCGCCCCGCCGGCGAACGCACCGCCAACGACGCCCGGGCCGCCAAGGCCGACCCGCCGTCCGCCGGGGCACCGGCCGGCGGCACCGGCTCCGCGGTCACCGTCCAGGTCCACGGCCAGGACCTGGCCCGCCGGGCCGGCATCACCGGTGTGCTGCTGAGCGTCAGCGGCGCCGAGCACCCGACCGAGGTCAGCGTCGACTACAGCTCCTTCGCGCAGGCGGCCGGCTCCGGCTTCGGCTCCCGGCTGCGCCTCGTCCAGCTGCCGGCCTGTGTGCTGACCACCCCGGAGAAGCCGGAGTGCCGCACCCAGACGCCGCTGCCGGGCGGCAACGACCTCGCCCGGCAGACCGTCACGGCCCAGCCGGTCGTCCAGGCCGCCCCGCCGGCCGGTTCGATGCGCCTGAACTCCACCGGCGGCACGGCGACCGTGCTGGCCGCGACCCCCGGCACGGCCGGCCCCGGCGGCGACTACAAGGCGACCCCGCTCGCCTCGGCCTCGTCCTGGTCGACCTCGCTGAACAGCGGCTCGTTCTCCTGGTCGTACGACATGCCGCTCACCCCGATGCCCGGCGGGCTCACCCCGCGGGTCGGCCTGTCGTACAGCTCCGGCCGGATCGACGGCCGCACCGCCAACAGCAACAACCAGTCCTCCTGGGCGGGTGACGGCTTCGACCTGTCCCCCGGCTTCGTGGAGCGCAGCTACAAGCCCTGCGCCGACGAGGGCGTCAAGACCAACGACGTCGAGGTCGGCGACCAGTGCTGGGGCACCGACAACGCCACCATCAGCTTCGCCGGCCACTCCGGCGAGCTGATCCCGCTGTCCGACTCCGGTGACGAGTGGCGCATCGAGGGCGACGACAACACCAAGGTCACCCGTCTGCGCGATACCAACCGCGGCAACGGCGACAACGACGGCGAGTACTTCCGCGCCGTCACCCCCGACGGGACGAGCTACTACTTCGGCTACAACCGGCTGCCGAACTGGAGCTCCGGCAAGCCCGAGACCAAGTCGGTCTACACCGTTCCGGTGTACGGCAAGAATACCGGGGAGCCGTGCCACGGCGCCGACTTCGCCTCCTCCTGGTGCCAGCAGGGCTGGCGCTGGAACCTCGACCTGGTCGTCGACGCCAAGGGCAACGACGTCACCTACTGGTACACGCCGGAGACCAACAACTACGGCCGCAACCTCAAGGACACCGACCGCACCCCGTACATCCGCGGCGGTCACCTCGACCACCTGGAGTACGGCCAGCAGCAGGGTGACCTGTACTCGGCGACCGTGAAGCCGATGGCCCGGGTGGACTTCGGCACCGCCGAGCGCTGCCTGGAGACCACCGCCGGCCTCTGCGACCCGGCGAAGATCGACACCAACCGGCAGTACTGGTACGACACCCCCTGGGACCAGAACTGCGCCGACGGCACCGACTGCAAGACCCAGTTCGCGCCGACCTTCTTCACCCGCACCCGGCTGACCTCCGTCACCGCCAAGACCCTCCAGCCGGACGGCAGTTACAAGGACGTCGACAGCTGGGCGCTGAACCACAAGTGGGGCACCGCCGACTTCGACTACCAGCTGCTGCTGGACTCGATCCAGCACACCGGCTCCGGCGCCGCCCCGTCGGTGCCGATGCCGAAGACGGGCTTCGCCTACAAGCAGCTGGCCAACCGGCTCGACAAGGTCGGTGACGGCCGCGCGCCGTTCATCAAGCAGCGGCTCGGCACCATCACCGACGAGCTCGGCGGCCAGATCGACGTCAACTACTCGGCCGCGGCCTGCGACTGGAACGCCCTGCCCACCCCGCAGAGCAACACCACCCGTTGCTTCCCGCAGCAGTACCAGCCGACCAACGACGTGCCGGTGACCACCGAGTGGTTCAACAAGTACGTCGTGGAGTCGGTCATCGCCACCGACCGCACCGGCGGCGCGCCGGACATGGTCACCCACTACAGCTACCTCGGCGACGCCGCCTGGCACTACGACGACGAGGACGGGCTCACCCGGGACAAGCTCAAGACCTGGTCCCAGTGGCGTGGTTACGCCCGCACCCGGGTGGAGACCGGCGGCGTGGCCGCCATGGCCACCCAGACCGACCACTACTACCTGCGCGGCATGGACGGCGACCGCTCCGACCCGGCCGACAAGAACCAGAAGCGCGCGGTGACCGTCGACGACGGCCAGGGCACCACCCTCACCGACGACAACGCCTGGGCCGGCTACGAGTACCGCGTCGAGCAGTTCGACAAGTCCGGCGGCGTGGTCGTCGGCAAGACGGTCAGCACGCCGTGGAAGAAGGAGACCGCCAAGCGGGTCCGCGACTGGGCCACCACCACCGCCAACCTGACCGGCACCGCCGCCAAGCGCGTCTTCACCTCGATGGACAACGGCGCCGGGGCGAACTGGCGCGAGATCCGCACCAACACCACCGTCGACGGCTACGGCCGCACCACCCAGGCCGAGGACCTGGGTGACACCGCTGTCGCCACCGACGACAAGTGCACCCGGATCACCTACGCCGACAACACCGCCGCCTGGATCCTGAACGGCGCCGTCCGCACCGAGACCGTGGCCGCGAACTGCTCGGCCAACGTCAACCGGGACACCCAGCCGGACGGCACCTCCGCCGTCCTGGCCGACACCCGGATCAGCTTCGACGGCCAGGCCCACGGCGTCGCCCCCACCACGGGCAACGTCACCCTCACCGAGAACCTCAAGTCCCGGACCGGCAACAGCGCGACGTACCTCGGCAACACCGCCACCTTCGACGTCTACGGCCGGACGCTGACCAGCACCGAGCTCGCCCTCAGCTCCGTCTACGACCTCACCGGTGCCACCGCGCCGGTGCGGACGCCGAGCACGCTGGCGCGCACCACCACCACCGGCTACACCCCGGCCACCGGCCGCCCGACCCAGTCGAGGACCACCGGCGCGCCGGCCACGGCCGGCAACAGCGCCACCGCGAACACCACCACCACCGACTACGAGCCCGCCCGCGGTCTGACCGCCGACACCGTCGACACCAACAACCGGCGCACCGACCTGCAGTACGACGGCCTCGGCCGGATCCTGAAGGTCTGGCAGCCGAACCGCTCCAAGAGCACCGGCCAGTCCCCCAACCACCAGTTCGGCTACGCCATCGCCGACGGTGCGATCACCGCCGTCACGACGCTGAGCCTGAACGCCGACGGCTCCCAGGACACCGGGTACACGCTGTACGACGGCTTCGGCCGGGTGCGCCAGACCCAGGCGCCCGGTGACAACGGCGGCCGGATCATCAGCGACAGCTTCTACAACGAGCGCGGCCAGGTCGCCCTCACCTACGAGCCGTACTACGCCAAGGGCGCGCCGTCCGGCACGCTGCGCAACGTCGACGACACCACCGGGGTCGAGACCCAGACCGCGAAGACCTTCGACGGTCTCGGGCGCATCGTCAAGGCGACCGTGCTGGCCGGCAACGGGGTCGGCACCCCGCTGTCCACCACGACCACCGAGTACGGCGGCGACCGCGTCACCGTCACCCCGCCGGTCGGCGGGATCCCGACCACGACCGTCATGGACGCGGGCGGGCGCACCACCGAGGTCCGCCAGTACAAGGACCGGACCCTCACCGGCTACGACGCCACCACCTACGGCTACGACCAGGGCGGCCACCTCACCAGGCTGACCGACCCGGCCGGCACCGTGTGGACCTGGCTCTACGACCAGCGCGGCCGCCAGACCAAGGCCGTCGACCCGGACTCCGGGACGACCGTCAAGGTCTTCAACGACCGCGCCGAGCTGGTCAGCACCACCGACGGCCGCGGCCGGACCATCGCCACGGTGTACGACAACCTGTCCCGCCCGGTGGAGACCCACGACGGCTCGCTCACCGGACCGCTGCTCACCTCGCAGACCTGGGACCCGGCGGGCAACAAGGGCCTCCCGGCCACCAGCACCCGCTACGCCGTCATCGGCGGCACCACCTACCAGTACAAGACCGCCTACTCGCTCTACGACCCGCTGGGCCGGGCGACCCGCACCACCGTCACCATCCCGTCCGTCCCCGGCCAGGAGGCGCTCGCGGGCAGCTACGTCACCGGCGCGATCTACCGGCTCGACGGCCTGACCCAGTCCGTCTCCTACCCGGCGGCGGGCAACCTCGCCGCCGAGTCGGTCGCCTTCAGCTACGACCAACTGCACCGCGCGACGGCGATCTCCGGTCTCAACACCTACCTGACCGGCCAGACGTTCAGCCTGACCGGCAAGCCGCTGCAGACCACGCTCAACGCCGGCGTCCCGAACAAGGACGTCTACGTCACCAACTCCTACGAGTGGGGCACCCAGCGCCTCGCCACCACCCGCACCGACGAGTACGGCGTCGCCACCGCCCTGCGGGCCGCCGCCTACACGTACGACCAGGCCGGCAACATCACGTCGCTGACCGACACCACCGGCTCGACCGTCGACCGGCAGTGCTTCCAGTACGACTACCAGCTGCGCCTCACCGAGGCCTTCACCCCCTCCGGCACCAGCTGCCCGGCGACCCCGGACGGCAAGTCGCTCGGCGGCCCGGCCCCGTACTGGTCCAGCTACCGCTACAACGTCAACGGCACCCGGGCCGGTGAGACCCGGCACGACCCGACCGGCAACACCGGGCTGGACGTCACGGCCGGCTACGGCTACCCGTCCGCGACCGGCACCCGCCCGCACACCCTGAGCAACACCAGCACGGTCGTCGGCTCCGTCGGCACCCCGGCCGTCGAGTCCTACGACTACGACACCGCGGGCAACACCGTCGGGCGCCACCTCAAGCCGTCCGCCAACCAGACCAGCGACCAGACCCTCGGCTGGAACGCCGAGGGCAAGCTGGACAAGGTCGTCGACACCGTGAAGACCACCGTCGGCGGCACCACCGGCACGGCGACCAGGACCACCGACTACCTGTACGACGCGTTCGGCAACCGCCTGCTCGCGCACAACCTCGACAGCGCCAACCCGGCCGCCGAGAAGTGGACGCTCAACCTCGGCAACACCGAGCTGACCCTGGTCAAGGGCGCGGCCAAGGCCACGGCCACCCGCTACTACCAGCTGGGCGGCGCGACCGCGCTGCGGACCGACGACAACAAGGTGACCTTCCAGGTCGGAGACCACCACGGCACCGCGACGCTCAACATCGACGCCGTCACGGGCGCGTTCAGCGCCCGGCGCAGCACCCCGTTCGGCGGGCTGCGTGGTGCGGCCCCGACCACCTGGGCGGGCAGCCGGGGCTTCGTCGGCGGCACCAACGAGCCCACCGGGCTGGTCCACCTGGGCGCCCGCGACTACGACCCCGCCACCGGCCGGTTCATCAGCATCGACCCGGTCTTCGCGGAGAACGACCCGCAGTCGCTGAACGGCTACGTGTACGCGCACAGCAGCCCGCTCAACCGCAGCGACCCGAGCGGCCTGTTCGACCCGGACATCAAGGACTACTGCCGGGAGCACGCGGACGACTGCGAGGGCAACCACATCAAGCCCTCCCATGCCTACACCGAGACCACGATCGACGACCAGGACGTCATCTACGACGGTTACGGCGTGCCGCACGCCCTGGCCGACACCGAGGAGTTCGCCAACGACAACGAGGAGATCGCGTACCGGCACCTCAACGACGACCTGCGCAACTCCGGCCAGTACTTCGACGAGAAGACCGGCAACGGGATCAAGTACCTGTTGCAGGACGAGAAGAACCCGATCATCCAGAAGAACGCCATCCTGGACGCCAACGGGAACAACGTCCCGATCGGAACCACCTCGGACTTCATCAAGGTGACGTGGCGCAACGGGAAGATCGTCGGCGTCGAGTCGGTGGACGCCACCGGCGGCAAGACCGTCGAGGGCGGTATCGGCACCATCACCAACAAGCTGGACATCCGGGTGAAGGGGCAGGCGAACAGCGTCGTCTTCGTCGCGGCCGACGCGGACCAGGCGAAGCAGATCGCCAACCACTTCTCCGGGAACCCGAACGTCCGGATCATCACCGCGGACGGAGGGTTCGACACGCACCGCTCCCCGGTGAAGCCCGTGGCCCCCGTCGTCCCGCCGAAGCCGCGCCCGATCCCGAAGCCGGGGCCGCCGAAGGGCGGGAAGATCGCCAAGGTGGCACGCCTGCCGATCCTGAGCATCATCGCGTTCCCGATCCAGGCCATGCAGGCGAAGGACGACATCGACAACTACGGCTGGCAGAAGGGCATCGACCTGACGCTGGCGAACATCTTCGACCCGTTCGACTTCGGCGGGGAGCGGGACATGATCCTTCCGCAGCCCCAACCGATGGCGTAGTAGCAGCACCGCACGACCGCTGAACCGGGCCCCCGGTCCGGCCCGCCGCCTCCTCGGCGCCGGCCGGGCCGGGGGCCCGCCCCGTTTCCCCAGGTCAGTAGGATCCTCGGGTCTCATCCCGGATCACCTTCTCGTCCCCTAGGCGCACACCATGGCTCGTGACCTCCTGACCGTCTGCCTCCCGCCGACCCCGCCCGGCGAGGTCGCGGCGGCCCTGGACACCGTCATGGCCCGCTACTCCTACGACTTCGAGGCGCAGCCCGGCGGGCCCGCCTGGCAGGGCGAGTGGGACTCCTGGCACGTCTACGGCGGGTACGACGGCGACGGCTTCGCGGTCTCCCCGGTGCACGAGGCGGACCCGCGGCTGATCTTCGACCCCGCGCTGCCGAGTGGCACCCCGCGGGAGCGGACCCCCTCGCGCTGGGACGGCGGGCCGCGCGAGCTGCTCGACTTCGCCGCCGCCCGGGCGCCGGTCGCCGCGCGGGCCGCCGAACGCCTGCGCCGCTGGCAGGAGTTCGCGGCGCGCCACCCGGCCGCCCTGACCCTGGAGACCTTCGTCGAGCGCGCCCGCCGCGACCCCGCCGGCTACCCGCTCGCGCAGGCCCGCGCCGACTACTTCGCCCAGCCGCTGATCGCGGCGGCCGACACCTCGCCCGAGGTCTGCGGCCTCTTCCCGCGATTCGTCGACCCGCTGGACCACTTCCGGGGCGGGCCCGGGGAGTTCGTCCGCCGCGAGAGCGCCCGGGTCGTGCCGACCAACCACCTGCTGACGCTGGACGGCCGGTGGGTCGACGGCACCGTGGAGGACTGGGGCGCGCGGCTCGACGGCCGCACCGGCGACTACTACGCCTTCGCCGACGACTACCTGGAGAACCTGCCCGGGGAGTGCCTGGTGATCAGGCTCCGGTTCCATTTCTGACGATTCCAGTCCGACTTGAGCCTTGTCATGACTGAAACACCGTCAGGCTGGGCATAACAAGAACAGGCCGCCGAAGGGCCCGGCTGTAGCTCCCCCACGAGCGCAACCGGGCCCCGGGCCGGCAACCGGGCCTGGACATGACTCCCCCCACGGAGTGGTGACCAGGCCCGCCTCTTTTTCAACCAGCGACACGCAGCGTACATGCCATCTGTACGTAACGCTACTGTGCGGTCGAGGACACCATGCCCGGTCCGCGATCAGCTGGGGGTGTCGCCCCGGACGGCGCGCGCATACCCTGAGGGACAGCACCGTTCGTCGAAACATGTGATGGGGTTTGATTGTGGCTACGGGCAAGGTCATCAGGTTCGACGACATTCGCGGCTACGGGTTCATCGCGATCGGCGGCGGAGACGATGACGTTTTCCTGCACGCCAACGATCTCCTGGTGGAGAAGCACCTGATCAAGCCGGGCATCACGGTGGAGTTCGACCTCGAGGACGGCGACCGCGGCCCGAAGGCCTCCGCGGTGACCATCGTCGAGCACGCGCCGGCTCCCGCCGGGGAGCCGGTGGACGTCGACGACCTCATGTGCGAGGTGCTCACCATGAAGGAGCTCACGGACGAGATCACCGAGGCCCTGCTCCACGTCACTCCGTCCCTGACCGGCGAGCAGATCCTCAACATCCGCCGGTCGATGGCCAAGCTCGCCGCGAACCACGGCTGGGTGGAATCCTGACCGGGCCCGGAACACGTGGAGCCGCTGGACTGGAGGTAGGGTGACGTCGCGTCAGCACGACCAGGACGGCGGTGGCGGTGAGCCGCAGGCCCCGTGGAGCGAGATCGTGCCACGGCTGTGGATGGGCGGCCACCAGTGGACGGACTCCGCGGGCACGCCCCAACCGGCCGTTGTCGGCAGTGAGTTCGACCTGGTCGTCAGCCTGTTCAGCCAGCCCGGACACGGACCCGACCCGCAGGTCCGGCATCTGGTGAGCGAGTTCCCCGACGGCCGGCTCACCACCGAGCAGATCCGCACCGTCCAGGAACTGGCCCGGACCACGGCGGACGCCGTGCGCGACGGGCTCACCGTGCTGGTCCGCTGCCAGTCCGGGTACAACCGCTCCGGCCTGGTGGTGGCGCAGACCCTCATCGAGACGGGGTTGACGGCCGCCGAGGCCGTCGAGCTGATCCGCCTCAAGCGGTCGCCCTGGGCACTGGCCAACCCGACCTTCGAACAGTACCTCGCCACCGGCCTCGACGTCGCCTACCTGCTCACCGGCCTCGACGAGACCGCTGGCTGACGGCACGTCAACTGTGCGCCGCGGACGTCTCGATCAGCTCGCGGGCGCCCTGCCGGAGCAGTTCGACGCCGACCGAGGCGCCCAGCGCCTCGGGGTCGAGCGGCCCGGCCCACTGGTGGGCGTTGACCGCCCGCTTGCCGTCCGAGCTGAAGACGCCGGCCCGCAGCGACAGGCTGCCGTCACCGGCCGTCCGGGCGTATCCGGCGATCGGGCTGTTGCAGTGCCCCTGGAGAGCGTGCAGCAGCATCCGTTCGGCGGCCACCTGCCGGTGCGTGTCCGGGTCGCCGAGGGTGCGCACCGCCTCGATCAGCTCGGTGTCACCGGCCCGGCACTGCAGAGCCAGCGCCCCGGCGCCCAGGGCGGGCATCAGCCGCTCCGGCTCCAGCACCTCGCTGATCACCTCGCGGCACCCGAGCCGCTCCAGGCCCGCCACGGCCAGCAGCAGCGCGTCGACGTCCCCGGCCGCCAGCCGGGCCAGCCGGCGGTTGACGTTGCCGCGGATCGGCACGCACTCCAAGTGCGGGTGGGAGGCGGCCAGTTGAGCCGAACGGCGGACCGCCGAGGTGCCGATCCGGGTGCCGGGCGGCAGCCGGTCCAGGGTGCGCCCACCGGGGTGCACCAGGGCGTCGCGGATGTCGTCCCGGGCCAGGAAGGCCGCGAAGACCGTGCCGGCCGGCAGCGGACGGTCGGCCGGCACGTCCTTGACGCAGTGCACCGCCAGGTCGGCCGCACCGGCCAGCAGGGCGGCGTCCACCTCCTTGGTGAAGGCGCCCTTGCCGTCGACCAGCGCCAGATCGCCCAGCCACCGGTCACCGGTGGTCCGCACCGGTACCACCTCGGTGGCGGTCCCGGGGAACGCCGCGGCCAGCTCGGTACGGACTCGGTCGACCTGGGCGAGTGCCATCGGCGAGTCGCGGGAAACGATACGGATCACCGCAGGGAAGGCCATGGCCGCCACCCTAGGACAGTCGCCGCGAGGCCGTTGAGCAGTTGAACGCCCGACCGCCGGCCGACCGCCGCGACCTGCGGCGCAGCCCTGCGCCGGGCTGCGCAGGTCGAACACCCGTGGCCGGGCGGCGCGGCTCGGACGTACCGTCACCGGGACCTGATCGGACGGCGCCGCGAACCTCCGGGAGGGGCCCGCGGCTTGACCAGGAGTGGCCGATGAACAGCCCCCAACCGCCGCACGTGGACGACCAGTTGCGGCGCCGGATCGCACGACTGACCGAACTCGCCCCGGTGCTGCGCCCCCGGTGGCCCGCCGCCGGCGGCGCCGCGGGCCGGCTCACCTCGGCCGCCTCGGTGGCGGACCTGCGCGCGATCGCCCGCCGACGGACCCCCCGGGCGGTCTTCGACTACACCGACGGCGGCGCCGGTGAGGAGCAGTCGCTGGCCCGCAACCGGGCCGCGTTCCGCCGGGTGGAGTTCCGGCCGAGCGTGCTGCGGGACGTCTCGGCGGTCGACACCTCGGCACCGCTGCTGGGCGGCACGTCCGCACTGCCGATCGCGCTGGCCCCCACCGGCTTCACCCGGATGATGCACCACCGGGGCGAGATCGCGGTGGCCCGGGCCGCGGCGGACCACGGCCTGCCCTACACGCTCTCCACCCTCGGCACCACCGCGGCCGGCGCCCTGGCCGCCGCCGTGCCGGGAGTGCGCCGCTGGTTCCAGCTCTACCTGTGGCGGGACCGGGCCCGGAGCCTGGACCTGGTGCGCGGCGCGGCGGACGCCGGCTACGAGGCGCTGATGCTCACCGTGGACACCCCGGTGGCCGGCTCGCGCCTGCGGGACGTGCGCAACGGCATGACGATCCCGCCGGCGCTGACCGCGCGGACCCTCCTGGACGGCGCGCTGCGGCCGCGCTGGTGGCTGAACCTGCTGACCACGGCACCGCTGGAGTTCGCCTCGTTCCGCCAGTGGCAGGGCACCGCCGCGGACCTGGGCAACCTGATGTTCGACCCGTCGGCGACCGTCGAGGAGCTGGCCTGGCTGCGCGGGGTCTGGCCCGGAAAGCTCATCGTCAAGGGTGTCCAGACGGCCGAGGACGCCCACGCGCTCGCCGGCCTGGGCGTGGACGCGCTGGTGCTCAGCAACCACGGTGGCCGCCAACTGGACCGTGCGCCGGTGCCGTTGGAGGAGCTGCCGGCCGTGCTCAGTGCGGTCGACGGCCGCGCGGAGGTCTACCTCGACGGGGGCGTGCGGTCCGGCGCGGACGCGGTCGCCGCCGTCTGTCTGGGCGCCACCGGCGTGCTGATCGGCCGGGCCTACCTCTACGGCCTGATGGCGGGCGGCGAGGCCGGGGTGCGCCGGGTGCTGGACATCCTGGCGGCGGAGGTCCGGCAGACCATGCAGCTGCTGGGGGTCACCTCCGTCAAGGAGCTCACCCCGGACCGCGTCCGGTTGCGGCCGCTGTAGCGGCGTACGGGTGTGAGAGCGTGACGGGGTGCACAAACGGCGGCCCCGCCCGGAACCTCCGGGCGGGGCCGCCGTTCGTGCGGGCCGCTACGACCGGCGCAGCCGGTCCTGGATCGCGGCACCGATCTGCCGGAGCACCTCCGGCTTGAGCATCCCGGCGTGCGAGCAGTCCATCCGCCGGTACTCCACCGGTCCGTCCAGGTACTCGTGCCAGACGTCCGGCCGCAGCACCTGGTCGGTCTCCCGGGTGGCGGCGAACAGCATCATCTCGGTCGCGACCCGGCGGTGCCGGTAGCGCCGGGTGATGTCGATGTTGTTCTCCATCACCCGCATGATGGTCAGGAACTCGCTCTCCGCGATGCTGCCGAGGACGGTGTTGGTGGTCCTGGCCACCTCCGCGAACTCCTCGAAGGTCATCGCCTCGGTCCGGAGTTCGGCGGTGCTCACGCCCAGCAGTTCGAGGATGCCCCGGTAGTACTCCTGGTGTGCGTGCTCGGGGATCTCCTCCTCCGCCTCGGCGGGCTTGGCGTCCAGGCAGACCATCAGCTCGACCCGCCGGCCGCGCTCGGCCAGCCGGGCCGCCACCGCGTGCGCGACGATGCCGCCGAAGGAGTGCCCCATCAGCCGGTAGGGGCCCTCCGGCTGGACCCGGACCATCGCCTCGATGCAGTCGTCCGCCACCGCCTCGACCGAGGTCGGCAGGTCGTCCGGGTCGGACAGGCCGCGGGCCTGGAGGCCGTACACCGGGATGTCGGCGCCCACGTACGGCAGCAGGCTCGCGTAGTTCCAGCACATGCCACCGCCCGAGTGCAGGCAGAACAGCGGCGGCTGGTCCCCCTTGGTACGCAGCGGCAGCAGCACCTCGAAGGCGCTGGACGGGCCGGCCGGGCCCTGCCCGGGCTCCTGGTCGAGCCGCAGGGCGAGCTCCGCGACGGTGGGCGACTCGAAGAAGGTGCGCAGCGGCAGCTCGACGCCGAGGACCGCCCGGATCCGGCTGATCAGCGTGGTGGCCAGCAGGGAGTGGCCGCCCAGGTCGAAGAACCCGTCGTCGGCTCCGACCCCGGGCAGGCCCAGCACCTCGGCGAACAGGCCGCAGAGCACCTCCTCCTGCGGTGTGCGCGGCGGGCGCCCGCCGGCCCGGCCGCCGTAGTCGGGGGCGGGCAGCGCCTTGCGGTCCACCTTCCCGTTCGGGCTGAGCGGCAGCGCGGGCAGGGCCGTCACCGCCGCCGGCACCATGTAGCCGGGCAGTCGGTCGCGCAGCGCGTCGCGCACCGCGGTCACCGAGAAGCCCTCGGGCTCCTCGGGCACCACGTAGGCCACCAGGCGCGGATCCGTGCCGCGGTACCGGTGGACCGTCACCACGGCCTGGACGATGCCCGGCTGCCGCAGCAACTCGGCCTGCACCTCGCCGGGTTCGACCCGGAAGCCGCGGATCTTCACCTGGTCGTCGGCCCGGCCCAGGTACTCCAGCCGGCCGTCCGCGTTCCAGCGGACCAGGTCACCGGTCCGGTACATCCGCTCACCCTGCGCCGGGCCTCCCGGCGCACCGAGCGGGTTGGCCACGAAGCGCTCCGCGGTCAGCCCGGGACGGCCCAGGTAGCCGCGGGCCAGCCCCGCGCCCGCGATGTACAGCTCACCGATGACGCCCCGCGGCACCGGCTTCAGGCCCGCGTCCAGGACGTAGCCGGACAGCCCGAACAGCGGGCGCCCCATGGGGACCACCCCGGTCTCCCGACCGGTCAGCGGGGTGCTCATCGCGGCCCCGACGGTGGACTCGGTGGGTCCGTAGGCGTTGATCATCCGGCGCCCCGGCGCCCAGCGCTCCACCAGGTCGGGCGAGCACGCCTCACCGGCCACCAGCAGCGTCCTCAGCTCCGGGAGCGGCAGCCCCGGGCCCTGCGCGTCCAGGGTCGCCAGGACCGACGGCGGCAGCGTCACATGCGTCACCCGCCGCTCGGTGAACGTCCCGGCCAGCGCGTCACCGGCCAGCGCGTCGGCGGACGCCGCCACCAGCGCCGCACCGGAGGCGAAGGCCATCACCAGCTCCCACACCGAGACGTCGAAGCTGGGCGAGGCGAACTGGAGCACCCGGCTGTCCGGTGTGAGGTCGAACGCGTCCAGCTGCGCCCGGGCCAGGTTGGCGATCCCGGCGTGGGTCACCTCGACGCCCTTGGGGCGGCCGGTGGAGCCGGAGGTGTAGATCACGTAGGCGGTGTGCGCGGGGTGGATCGCCACCGCCGGATCGGTGTCGGGCCGGCCGGAGAGGTCCTGACCGGCCGCCCAGTCGTCGTCGACGACCAGCGCCGGCGCGGCGTCGGTCAGCATGTACTCGATCCGCTCGGCCGGGTAGTCCGGGTCCACCGGGACGTACGCGGCGCCGGTCTTCAGCACGGCCAGGACGGCGGTGACCAGCGCCGGCCCGCGCCGCATCAGCAGCGCGACCCGCTGCTCGGGGCCGATGCCGAGGCCGCGCAGGTGGTGGGCCAGGCGGTTCGCGCGGCGATCCAGCTCGGCGTAGGACAGCTCGCCGTCCGCCGCGATCGTGGCCACCGCGTCCGGGGCGCGGCGGACCGCGGCGGCGAACAGCTCCGGCAGGGTGATCGGCGGCAGGTCCTCGCGCTGCGCGTTGGACCAGTCGAGCAGTTCCTCGCGTTCCCGCGCCTCCAGCAGCTCCAGGGCCCTGACCGGCTGCTGCGGATCGCGGATCGCCTCATCCAGCAGCCGGCTCCAGCGGGCGGCGAAGGCGTCGATGGTGGCCGGGTCGTACAGGTCGGTGGCGTACTCGATCAGCCCGCTGAGCCCGGTCGGCCGGCCCGCCGCGTCGAAGGTCTCGGTCACGCTGACGAACACGTCGAACTTGGCGGACCCGACACCGGACTTCTCCGCCCGCACCGCCAGCCCCGGCAGGTCGAACCGGGCTCCCGAGTCGTTCTGCAACACCAGGACGACCTGGAACAGCGGGTGGTGGGCCGTCGAGCGCTGCGGGTTGAGCGCCTCCACCAGGTACTCGAACGGCAGGTCCTGGTGGGTGTACGCGGCCAGGCTGGTCTCCCGGACCCGCGCCAGCAGTTCGGCGAAGGTCGGATCGCCCGATGCGTCGGTGCGCAGCACCAGGGTGTTGACGAAGAACCCGACCAGCTGGTCCAGGCTCTCGTCCGCGCGCCCGGCGATCGGCGAGCCGACCGGGACGTCGTCGCCGGCGCCGAGCCGGGACAGCAGCGCCACGAGGCCCGCCTGGAGCACCATGAACAGGGTGGCGTCCGCCGACCGGGCCAGCTCGCGCAGACCGGCGTGGGTGTCCGGGCCGACCTGGAACTGCATCACTTCGCCACGGTAGGAGGCGACGGCCGGGCGCGGCCGGTCCGGGGGCAGCGTGGCCTGCTCCGGCAGCGCAGCCAGGTGCTCGGTCCAGTAGGCAGCCTGGCGTCGGAAGAGACTGTCCGGGTCGGCGCCGTCGCCCAGCAGCTCGTGCTGCCAGAGGGTGAAGTCGGCGTACTGCACCGGCAACGGGGCCCAGTCGGGTCGCACGCCGTCCCGCCGCGCGGTGTACGCGGCCACCAGGTCGCTGGTCAGCGGGCCCATCGACCATCCGTCGGCGGCGATGTGGTGGATCACCACGACCAGCACCGACTCATCGGGGCCGGTCACCAGCAGGCCCGCCCGGAACGGGATCTCGCGGTCCAGCGCGAAGCCGTGCTGCACGATCCGCGCCACCCGCTCGGGCACCTGCTCCTCGGCGACCTCGGCCAACTCCAGCTCCACCCGCGCCTGTTCAGGGACGAGCACCTGCTGCCGCGGTTGGCCGTCGACGTCCGGGAAGACCGTGCGCAGCGGCTCGTGCCGGGCCACCACGTCGTCCAGTGCGGCCTCCAGCGCGGCCACGTCCACCTTGCCGGTCAGGCGGAGCACCAGCGGCATGTTGTAGGTCGCCGACGGGCCCTCGAACTTGTACAGGAACCAGAGCCGCCGCTGCGCGAACGACAGCGGGAGCGACTCCGGCCGCGGCCGTGGTTCCAGCACCGGCCGGGTGCCCGCCTCGGTCAGCCGGCCGGCCAGCCGGGCCACCGTCGGGGCGTCGAACAGGGCCCGCAGCGGCAGCTCCACGCCCAGCACCGCCCGCACCCGGCTCACCAGCCGGGTCGCCAGCAGCGAGTGACCGCCCAGGTCGAAGAAGTCGTCGTCCACCCCGACGGCCGGCACGCCGAGCACCCCGGCGAAGAGCTCGCAGAGCACCTCCTCCGTCCGGGTCCGCGGCGCCCGGGAGCCGGCGGTGCCGACGTACTCGGGCGCCGGCAGTGCGGCCCGGTCGATCTTGCCGCTCACGGTGAGCGGGAAGCCGTCCAGGGCGACGAACGCGGACGGCACCAGGTAGGCGGGCAGTCGGCGGCGCAGCGCGTCACGCAGGGCGCCGAGTGGGCGGCCGCGGTGGTCCTCCAGGACGACGTACGCCACCAGGCGCACATCGTCGTCCCGGTACCGCCGCGCCACCACCAGGGCCTGCGCCACCCCGGGCTCCCGCTCCAACAGCGCCTGCACCTCGGCGGGTTCGACGCGGAAGCCGCGGATCTTCACCTGGTCGTCCGCGCGGCCCAGGTACTCGAGCAGGCCGTCGGCGTTCCAGCGGACCAGGTCGCCGGTCCGGTACATGCGGTCACCCGGGGCGCCGTACGGGTTGGCGACGAAGCGTTCTGCGGTGAGCCCCGGCCGGTTGCCGTAGCCGCGCGCCAGGCCCGGGCCGGAGACGTACAGCTCGCCCGGGACGCCTGCCGGTACCAGGCCGAGCCGCTCGTCCAGCACCAGCACACCCGCCCCCGGGACCGGACGGCCGATCGGCGTGCCTCCACCCGGCAGCAACGGGTCGCTGATCGCCGCAGCCACGGTGATCTCGGTGGGGCCGTAGGCGTTGATCATCCGGCGCCCGGGTGCCCAGCGCTCCACCAGCTCCGGCGAGCACGCCTCCGCGCCGACGACCAGCCCGACCAAGTCGCCCAGCCGCTCCCACGCACCCGCGGGCAACGTCGCCAGGACGGAGGGCGGCAGGAACGCATGCGTCACACCGCCGGACGCCAGCGCCTCCTCCAGCTCCGCACCCACCAGGACCGAACCACCCGGCACCACCAGCGCCGCACCGGCACCCCAGGCCAGGACGAGTTCCAGGACGGATGCGTCAAAGCTCAGCGAAGCCGAACGCAGCACCCGACTCGATCCGCCCACACCCGCGCGCCCGCACAATCCTGCGGAGAAGCCACCCACGCCCGCGTGTGTGACCGTCACGCCCTTCGGGGTGCCGCTCGTGCCCGAGGTGTAGATCACGTAGGCGGCACTGGCCGCACGCACCGACACGTCCGGGGTTCCCGTCGGTTGACGATCCCAGGCGGCCACCGTGGCCGGATCGCCGATCAGCACCGATGGAACGTCGAGGTGACGATCCGTCAGCACGAGTCCGGGGGCGGCGTCGCCGACCAGGTAAGCGATCCGCTCGGCCGGATACTCCGGATCGATCGGAAGGTACGCCGCACCGGACTTGAGGATGCCGA
>NZ_JBEOSA010000013.1:0-23740 GCF_040302625.1 Kitasatospora sp. NPDC097643
GCAGGATTGCGGAAGACCCGTCGGTGCACATCCACACACCACCGAGTCACGCAACGGCGCGCGACAGGAAGTCGGCCGGGCCGACTTCCTGCGCTACCGGCGGGGCTCGGCGGGTTCGGGTTCCGGGGGTGGGCTCTCGCTCGACGACCGGCCGGCGCGGCGGCCCAGCGCGAACGTCACGCCCGCCACGATGATCGGGGTCACGGCCACGCCGAAGGCCGACACCCACGAAGTGGCAGCGGTCTTGTCCGACTTCCCGGCTGCGGGCTGGGCGAGCGAGACCACGATCGTGACCGGCGGCCCGCCGGCCACCGCCAGCGGGATGCTCGCGGCCGTGGTCGGCTGGGGAGTGGGCGCCTGCGGCGAGGGCGTCGCCCGGGGCGGCGACGCTTCCCCGGTCGGCGAGGCGGTGTGGGTGGGGCCCGGGGAAATCCCTCCCCCGTAGGTTTCCTGCTCCGTTGCCGTGGGCTGCGGCTCCTCCCCACCCGCGAACGGCCCTCCGATGGACCCGAACACGGCGATCAGCGCAGCGACCAGACCGCCCACCAGCGCGGTGATCAGGGCCAGCACGCCGGCGGACCACTGCACCCGGTGCGGCCGGGACGGGGGCCGCGGTCCGGACGACCAGCCCGGCCCAGCGGGCCCTTGGGGCGACGTCATGGCGCAGACCCTGCCAAAGCGCGGCCCGGCCCGCGCGCAGGCACGCCGGGGATCCGTTCGTCATCAACCGACCCTGCCGCGCAGGAAGTCAGCCGGGCCGACTTCCTGCGCAGCGGCCTCAGGCGCGGGTGCGGCGGAGATGCTGCTCGGCGAGGTCGACGGCTTCGCGGACGGGGATGAGGCGGCAGTCCGCGCTGCCGATGCGGGCGGTGGTGACTCCGGTGGCCCGGGCGAGGACGTGGGTGCCGAGGTCGGCGAAGTGGAGGTCGTCCAGGTCCGGCGCCTTGAAGGTGAGCCAGCCCTCGGCGTCGCGGCAGCGGTACTCGCGCAGCGGCACGTCGGCCATCCGCAGGTCGGCGAGGTGGAAGGCGGTGAAGTGGGCCATCGGGACGCCGATCGTCAGCACCCGGGCGTCGAGCTCGTAGAGCCGCCCGAGCGGGGAGTCCGGGCCGAGGTGCGAGGTGAGCGGGTGATGCCGGGTGATGGTGCGGGCCAGCGGTCCGACGGCGGTCCAGGAGGTCTGCGGGTGCGCGCTGCGGAGCGCCCCGGGGAGGGTGCGGACGGCTTCGGAGAGCGCCCCCATGGTCGGCGAGCACGGGGTGGTGGCCGGGTCGTAGCCGGGCATCCGGGAGAGGTACGCCTCGACCTCCTCCGGGGTGAGGCCGGCGGTGGCCTGCTTGTGGATGCGCGAGGTGGCCGAGTTCTCGGGGGTGGCGGTGTAGGCGACCAGCGTCCCGGCGGGGCCGAGGGCGTCGAGCAGCGCGGCGACCACGGTGTCGGCTCCTCCGGCCACCGGGCCGAGGGAGCGCAGCGAGGCCTGGACGTGCAGCACGGTACCGGGCCGGACGCCGAGCCGGGCGAACCCGGCGGCGAGCTCCCCGGCGGCGAGCACGCGGACCGGGGCGGGGGCGGGGGCGGAGAGGATGGCTGTTCCTCCGGATCGGGCCTGCCCCGCGGGGGCGGGGCAGGCGAGCGAGCGGGGCAGGACGCTCGGTGGCCGGTCAGCCGCCGACGGCGGCGCGCTCCCGGCGGGCCCGGTCGGCGGCCTGTTCGGCGGCCGCGGGCACCGGTACGGCGAGCCACGGGGCGACGCTGTCCCGCAGCCCGTCGGTGAAGCGCAGGCCGAGCTTGGTGAGCGAGCCGGATTCGGCCAGCCGCTCGACCGCCTCCGCGGTGTAGCGGCGCCAGAGCGCGAACTCGGTGCGCGCCCGTTCCGCGGCCGGGCCGGCCAGCCCGTCGTAGGCCTGCACCCGGGTGCCCCAGTACTCGGTGACGGCGAGGTGCGCGTAGGTGCCCTGGAGCAGGCCTTCGAGCGGCCGCGGGTCGGGCCGCCAGGGGGCGAGGTACTCCCGGTCGTCGGCGGGGTCGTACAGGTCCAACAGGTCGAGCACCGCGCCGAGTTTGACGTGCTGGAACTCGTGCGCGAGCAGCAGGGCGAGGGTCGGCGCGGTGCCGGGCCGGGCGATGCCGACGGCGCCGAAGGCCTGCCGCGCGGCCGAGCTGACGTCCCGGCCGGCGGGCCCGGGGCGGAGCGGGGTGATGGTGCCGAGGCCGGTCCGGATGCCGTCGGCATACCGGGCCAGGTCGCGGCCGAGGAGCTCCCAGGCCTCCCGCAGGGCCCCGGTCCAGTCGAGGAGTTCGGGCTCGGTGAGCCGGTCGGCGACGGCGTGGTCGTGGCTGTCGCGCAGCGGGTCGAGGTCCTCCAGGGCGACGGTCCAGCCGCCGGCCAGCCGGATCCGCCGCAGCGGCTCGTCCAGCTCCTTGCGCACGGTGCCGTCGGCGGCCCGGATGGTGAGGCCGCCGGCGCGGCCGGTGACGACGGCCGCGCCGTCCGGGAGGGTGGTCCGCCCGAGGGTGGGCAGGTGGAGCCGGCCGTCGCGGACCGGCACCGCCACCGTGTCGCCCCGCCCGGCCCGGACGGCGGCGGCGGCCGCGAGCGCGGCGAGCGGGTCGAGCCCGACGGTGAGGTTGCCGGCGAGCCGCCGGGCGGCCCAGGCCCGGGCGTAGGGGTGGGCGAGGACGGCGTCGACGGCGGCCGGGGCGGCCGAGTCCAGTTCGGAGAGCAGCGACCAGGCGGGCGATTCGCGCTGCCCGGAGGCGTCCCAGGCGGCGGCCAGCATGGCCCGGGTGAGGGCGAGTTGGGCCCGGGCGAGGGCGCGCACGGTGTCCGCGCCGCCGTAGCCGTGGGCGAGTTCGTCGATCTGCTGCTCGCTCAGGGCGGCCGGCAGCACCGGCTCACCCGGCTGCGCGGGAAGGTGCCGGGCCGCCACCGGCTGAGCGGGCTGAGCGGCCGCCACGGGCTGGGCGGGACGGGGCGCGGGCTGCCCGTCCCCGGCGAGGTTGTTGATCAGCGTCATGAGGTCACCGCAATAGACGGAGGGATTGTCGAAGCCGGTCTCGGCACGGTAGCGGTGGGCGTACAGGCCGCCGCCGCAGCTGCGGACGACCGGGCAGGCGCGGCACTGCGCGCTGAGGCCGTCGAGTCCGAGCTGGCGGGCCGTCACGCCGGGGTGCAGGGCGACCTGGTCGAGGCTGTGCGAGAAGACGTCCAGGCCGGTGTCGGGGGCACCGTCGTAGGCGGTCTTCAGGCTGTCGGCCTGCTCGAAGCTCCCGTCGGTCTCCAGGACGACCAGGTCGGTGGGTTCCAGGCCCAGCGACTCGGTGAGGCTGGGCAGGCCGCGCAGCGTCCGGTGCACGGATTCGAAGGTCCGGACGGCGAACGGCCGGCCGTCCCGCTCCCACTGCTCGTGCGCCGTCAGCAGCCAGTCTGCGTACGGGGTCGGGCGCCCGTCGGCGGAGGGTTTCGGCGGCTGCTCCCAGGTGGCGTGCGGCAGCAGGAAGTCGACGGCGGGGGGGCGCAGGTCGGCCAGTGCGCGGTAGACCGCGACCGGGTCGTTCTCGATGTCGACGGTGCACAGCAGCCCGGCGAACAGGTGCCGGTACGCGGGCCGGCGCAGCCGTTCGACGGCGCGCAGGACGAGCGGGTGGCTGGTGCGGCCGTCGGCGAAGCGGCGGTGCCGGTCGTTGGCGGCCCGGTCGCCGTCGAGGGAGATGCCGACCTTGATGTCGAGTTCGGCGAAGAGGGTGCAGAAGGCGTCGTCCAGGCGCACGCCGTTGGTGTGGATCCGCAGGTCGAGTGCGCAGCCGGGCGGCAGGGCCGCCCGGAGCGCCTCGGCCGCGTGGCGCAGCCGGTCCGGGCCGGCGAGCAGGGGTTCTCCCCCGTGCAGGACGACCCGGACGGCCGGCAGCCGGTGGGTGGCCGCGTGTGCGCCGATCCGTTCGGCGATCTTGTCCAGGACCTCGGCGTCGATCGCCTTGGGGCGCCGCCGCCAGCTGGTGTCGGCGTGCTCGTAGACGTAGCAGTGGTCACAGGCGAGATCGCACCGGCTGTGGACCTTCACAACGAACTGCGTGAACGGCAGTGGAGTTGGCGTCATGGTCGATCCGGATTCAGCCGGAGCCGACGGTCGGTCGGCCGATCAGATGGAGGAGTTGAACGCCGCGACCGGCACCGCACCCGCCTCGGTGCCGGGCAGGGCTCGTCGGAGCCGGGCCGAGAGCTCCTCGGCGCCGAGCAGGGCGAGATCGGCCAGTGAGAGCCGGTCCACTTCCTGAGGCTCCATCAGTTCCGAGGTGGGCATGGTGTCCAGTGCGGGTGTCATGTTCGATTCTCTTCCACGATGGGGGTTAGAGAGAAGCAGGGCCGGGTATATACCTCGGCTTAGTCGACAGGGTACTGCCAGCCTGTGGGCCTTGGCGTGCTCTTGTGTGCTCCTTCCTGCCCCCTACCCCCTTCAGGCAGTGAAGTCTCGCCAAAAGTTCACCCACTCGGCGGTCGCGCGGCGGCACCTGACCGGCGCACGTGCCGCGACCAGGGCGGTGTCCGGCTCAGACCGGTGGCGCCTCCACCGTGACGTCCAGCCGCCGCGCCGCCCGGATCGCCGCCGGCACCGGATGGCCCTCCCCCAGCGCCTGGCCGGCCCGGCGCAGCAGTTCGGCGGCCGCGGCGGGCTCCCCGGCGGGCTCCCCGGCGGCCGCCCGGCTCAGCGCCAGGTTGGCCTCCGCCGCGAGGGCGTCCGGGTGGTCCGCGCCGAGCGCCCGCGCCAGCACCGCCGCGGCCTGCTCGTCCAGGGCCCGCGCCCCGGCCGCGTCCCCGGCCGCGGCAAGGGAGTTGGCGTGGTTCAGCAGCGCCGCCCCGACGTACCGGTGCCGCTCGCCGAGCCGCGCCCGCAGACCGTCCAGCGCCCGCCCGGACAGCTCGGCGGCCTCCGCCGTCCGCCCGGCCGCCCGCAGCGCCACCGCGAGGTTCCCGGCGGCGAGCAGCGTGGTGGGGTACTCCTCGCCGAGGTGGGCGCGGTGGTACTCGAACACGCCGCGGGCCGGCTCGACGGCCGGACCGGGCTCGCCGAGCGCGACGAGGTCGGCGGCGAGGTTCCCGGCGGCGGCCGCGGTGTGCGGGTGGTCGGCGCCGTACCGGGCCAGCAGCCGCCGGTGCGCCTCCTCGTCGGCGGCCCGGGCCTCCTCGGGGCGGCCGAGCCGCAGCAGGGTCGCGCCGAGGTCCCGGAGCGCCCTGAGGGTGCCGTCGTGGTCCGCGCCGAACAGCTCGCGGTACTGCCCGACCGCCTCCGCCAGGTGGGCGTACGCCTGCGCCACCCGGCCGGCCTCGCGCAGGTCGCGGGCGAGGTTGACCACGGTGGAGAGGGTGTACAGGCTGTCGTCGCCGAGCAGGGCCCGTTGGCGGGCCAGCGCCTCCCGGTGGAGGGCGGTCGCGCGGTCGAGGTCCCCGGCCAGGAGCTCGGAGACGGCCAGGTTGTTGACCAGCATCGTGGTGCGCGGGTGGTCGGGCCCGAGGGCCTGCTCGGCGTGCGCCAGGGTCTGCCGGTCCAGGTTCTGCGCCTCGGTGTAGCGGCCGAGTTGGCGCAGGTCGCCGCCGAGGCCGCCGGCCGCGGTGACGGTGTGCAGGTGGTCCGGGCCGAGCACGGTGGTCAGCCGCTCCCACACCTCCCGGTCGGTCCGGTACGCCTCCTGGGCGGCGCCCTGCTGGCGCAGCACGTTGCCGTACTCGATCCGTAGCAGCAGGGTGGGCAGTTCGTCCTCCGGGTCGGCGCTGTCGCCGTTGCCGCACCACTGGACGAGGGCGCGCTCGGCGAGGTCGCGGGCGGCGTCGGACAGGCCGCGCTGGCGCAGGTAGCGGACCGATGCGGTGATCCAGCGGCGGACGGCCGGGTCGTGGCTGGCCACCGCCCCGGACGGCCCCAGGTGCGGCAGCAGCGCGGCGAACCGGGGCCAGTCGGCCCGTCGGTCCGGGTCGCCCGCCCCGGCCAGGGCGAGCGCGCCGTGCACGGCGGCCAGCACACCGGGCCGCTCGGCCGGGGCGACCTGCTCGCGCAGCAGCGCCTGGACGATCCGGTGCACGCCGAGGGTGCCGCCGCCCTCGGCGTCGTAGCGGGCGAGGCCGTACTGGTTGACGGTGCGCAGGATCTCGCCGACGGCGATCCGGTTCTCCCCCGGGCGCCCGGTCAGCCCCAGCGCCCGCAGCGCGGGCTCGCCGTAGAAGAGTTCGATCGGGATGGCGTCCGGGCCGAGGAAGCCGCAGAGCTCCAGCAGCCGCATCGCGGGGGCGTTGATCCGGCGCAGGTCCGCGCCGGCGATCCGGGCGGTGGCGGCCGCGGCGCCGGAGTACTCGGCGTCGCCGGGGACGGAGCGGTCCAGCACCTCGGCGAGGGCGTCGCCGAGCAGGTGCAGGTAGGTGGCGGCGGGCATCGGCGTCTCCTGGAGCCAGCGCGCGGCCTGGCCGAGCGCGAGCGGCAGGTCGCCGAGCAGTTCGGCGATCCGGCCGGCCTCGGCGTCCGGCAGGGCGGTGTTGAACCGCCGGATCAGCCGGACGCTCTCGGCCCGGTCGAACACCTCGACCTCGACGCACCCGGGGTGCCGGGCCCAGCGGCGGTCCCGGGAGGTCACCAGCACGTGCCCGTCGGCCGTCCCGGTGGGCAGCCAGGGCTCCAGGCCGGCCGGGTCCTCGGCGTTGTCGTAGACGAGCAGCCAACGCCGGTACGGCTCACCGCGGTCGAGCCGGTGGAGCAGGTCGCGGGCGGCCCGCTGGACGTCCTCCTCGGCGGGCAGGCCGAGCGCGGCGGCGAGGTCGGCGAGCTGCTGCGGGACGTCGGCGGGCTGCTCGGCCCGGATCCACCAGACCAGGTCGTAGCCGGGCGCGCTGCGGTGGGCGTACTCGGCGGCGGTCTGCGACTTGCCGACCCCGCCCATGCCGTACAGCACTTGGCGGGACCGGGCGGAGGCGCCCGCGGGCGAGCCGGCGGGCGGCCCGAGGGTGAAGCCGTCCCGCAGCCGGTCGAGCAGCGGGCCGCGTCCGGTGAACGCGGGTTCGCGCGGTGGCAGGGCGTGCACGGCGGGCCGCTCGGTGGGGAACCGGGCGGGCGGGGGCGGCGGTTCCTCCTCCGCCCCGACCCAGCGGCCGGCCCCGGGCGGCGGGCCGAGCAGCTCGAACAGCCGGGCCTGCGCCTGCTCGGCGTCGGCCCCGGCCAGGTCGAGCACCGGGTGGCCGTCGAAGGGCTCGGGCAGCGGGCCCGGCAGGGACTGCGGCGCCACCGCGAGCAGCGCGCCGTCCGCGCCGCCCAGCCGCCGCCACAGGGCACGGGCCCGGGGCAGCGCCAGGTACTCCGGCGACAGCAGCGCCAGCACCCGGCCCTCGCCCTCCAACGGCCCGGCCGCCTCCGGCAGTTCGCCGCCCTCGTCGAGGCGGACGGCCGCGCCGTGCAGGGCGGCCAGGTAGCCGAAGCCGGTCAGCGTGGCGGCGGCCCACTCCGCCCACATCCGGTCCCCGGGGGCGTAGCTCACCCGCACCTGGCGGGACCTGGTCCGGCCGGGGCGCAGGTAGGCCGCGTAGAGCCGGCGGCGGGCCCGGTCCGGGACGGGGTGCAGCTCGCGCACCCGGCCCTCGGTGAGCCAGTCCGCGAGCCGTTCGAAGGCGCCGAGCAGGCTGCGCTGCTGCCGGGGCCGGTCGACGACGGTCGCGGGCACCTCCTCGTAGGCGTAGAAGGGCTTGTAGGGCACCTCGACGTCCCGCCAGTAGGCGTCCCGGCGTTCGGCGCCCAGCCAGCGGTCGAGGTAGGGGGCGAAGGCTTCGTGGGCGAGCTCGCGGCCGGCCGCGAGCCCGGCGCGCTCGGTCTCCTCGACCCGCATCGGCACCGGGAGCACCCGGATGTCCCGTTCGTCGGCGCGGGCGATGGCGCGGGCCGCGTCGACGCCGCCGCGGATGCTCTGCGCGCCGAGCGTGAAGCAGTCGACGACGGTGTCGGGCATCAGGACGGTGCAGATACCCGAGGTGTCGCTGACCCCGGTCCGGCTGTCGATCAGCACGTAGTCGTACGAGGCGGTCCACCGCTCGCGCAGGACGGCCAGGAACTCGGCGCCGCGGACGTCGGCCCGGGTGTAGAAGCTGCGCCAGTTGAAGCTGGTGACGGCCGCGGAGTAGGCGTCGTTCTGCCGCCCGGCGGGCATCAGGTCGAGCCGGCCGCCGGCCGGCAGGTCGAGGGCGAGGCCGCACAGGTAGCGGTCGAGCCGGCCGGGCGCGGTGAGCCAGGCCCGGGGGCCGGCCGCGGGCGGGGCGCCGGCGGTGGGCAGCGCCTGGTCCACGTAGGCCCGCAGCAGGTCGATCAGCCCGTCGGAGTCGCGCAGTTCGGGGTCGACCAGCAAGGGGTGGAAATAGCGGTGCAGGCCGGGGGCTTCGAGGTCCCAGTCGACCACCAGGACGCGCAGGCCCTGGCTGGCGAGGATCCAGCCGAGGTTGGCCAGGGCCATGGTCCGGCCGGTGCCGCCCTTGTAGGAGTAGAACGTGACGACCGAGCCGGTCGCCGTCGGGGCGGCGGCTTCGGCGTCGGCCAGTACGGCCTGGTCGGCGGTCATCGCTCCGGGTCTCCTTCATCGAAGTGCGAGCCGGAAGCGGCCGACGGCCAGGACGGAATGGTCAGCCCAGGTATGGCGACGGCCCCCGGGCCCAGGCCGAACGAGGCCCGGGCGGCGGCCGGATCGGTCCCGTCCTCCTCGTCGAGGAGGCGGTTCTGGGCCACCGTGACAGTCTGGATCAGTTCGCATTCAAACTGTTCACGCGGCACGCGGACCCGAAAGAGTGGTTCCGGCCCGGAGCGGTGCAACCAGTTACGCGGGAACACCGCGCGCACCCCTCCCCAGAGCCGCGCGCGGGCCGGCCCCTCCGGCGGGTCGTCGGTGCCGGCCGGCACCAGGACGCCGGTGACCGGGTGGTTCTGGTCGTCGAACTCGCGCAGCGCCTGCCGGTACGGCTCCGCATCGGCCGCCCACGGGTCCACCAGCACCACGCTGACCTGGTTGTGCTCCCGGGCCCGGTCGAGGTCGGCGGCCAGGCCCGGACCGACCTCCGCCAGGGTGGTGGTGTGCCCGGCCCGGGTGATCACCTGCTGGGCGCGCGCCACCAGCGAGGGCAGGGTGGGCGGGTGGTAGGGCGCCCAGTCCCACGGCTCGGCCCCGTACCAGCCACCCCGGTACGGCCCGTCCGGCACGGGCACCCCCGCCGCGCCGGCCCCGGCCGTCGTACCGGCCGCCACGAACAGCCGGACCAGCCCGGTCCGGGTGGGCGGCGGCTCGGCGGCGGGCAGCGGGAAGCAGCCCTCCACCGCGCCCAGGTCCAGCGCGGGCAGCGGCTGGACCGGCCGCCGGGCGGCGTCCCGGACGCGTTCCGCGATGACCCTGACCACCCGCTGGTAGTCGGGCCCGTGCGGGGCCGCGCGCAGCAGTCCGCGCAGCCCGCCGGTGGCGTACGCCTCGCCCATGCCGTGCTGGACGTACTGGATCCGCGACACCTCGGCGGGCAGTCGGCCCGGCGGGGGCTCCCAGAGCACCGGGATCAGCGCGGGCACCGCCTCCCCGGTCAACTCCCGGTGCCGACGCACTCGTTCATGGAAGGCGGTCCACTCCTTGCCGCAGTAGAGGCTGGCGAAGTAGGCCGGGGAGTACAGGGCGACCATGCTGCGGCAGGAGGCGACCATCCCGGAGAGCTGCTGCTCCCAGTCGTCGCCGACCCGCAGTCGTTCGGTGTCGCGGTAGCCGAGTTCGGCGGGGCCGGCCGTCGGCTCGATCCGGGCGAGTTCGTCCTTCAGATCGGCGAAGAACTGGTCGACGAAGGCGCCGCCGGCCAGGTGGTCCCGCCGTGCGTAACTGAAGAAGAAGTACGGCCCCACGGCACCCCCCGTCCGCCAACTGCGCCTACCGTACTAGCGAGTTGGCGAATGTCGAGCCGGGATGCGGAACATCCCGGCCCGAACGGCCGGCGGGCGACGGTCAGATGGAGGACTGGAAGGCGGCCACCGGCACGGAGAACCCCCTCCTGTCGAGGCCAACCCGGCACACCAGCCGACAGACGGTCTCGGGCGAACAGGCGGCCAGGAGCTCACTGAGGGACGGTCCCGAGCGGGCGCAGTCCGGCTCGGCTGCCAGGAGTTCGACGGCGACAGTGGTTTCAGGCATCGGGCGCCTCACACGTCAGGAGTGCCAACCCCCATGGGAAGTGGGGGGAATTGGCCACAGGGTAACGGGGCGGCACGGCCGCGGCTGCAAAGTACGACCGGCGTCGCCCGATGTGTGGAATCCCTCGCTCACCTGTTCACGGACTCAGCCGTTTCACGGACAGAGCCGCTCCACCCGCCAGCCCGTGGGGAGGGCGGGGTCGGCGAGGTAGCGGAGCCGGTCGTGCAGCCGGTTCTCCCGCCCCTGCCAGAACTCCACGCTCTCCGGGACCACCCGGTAGCCGCCCCAGAACGGCGGGACGGGCACGCCCTCGCCCTCGGGGTACCGGCGTTCGAGCTCCGCGTACCGCTGCTCCAGCACCTCACGGCCGCCGACCGGGCTGGACTGCTCGCTCGCCCAGGCGCCGAGCTGGGAGCCGTGCGGGCGGGTGCGGAAGTAGGCGGCGGTCTCGTCCCGGCCGACCTTCTCCACCCGGCCCTGCACGATCACCTGGCGGGCCAGCGCGATCCACGGGAACAGCAGCGCGGCGTGCGGGTTGACGGCGAGCTCGGAGCCCTTGCGGGAGCCGTAGTTGGTGAAGAACACGAAGCCGCGCGCGTCGTAGCCCTTGAGCAGGACGGTGCGCGAGCTGGGCCGCCCCTCGGCGTCGGCGGTGGAGAGCACCATCGCGTTGGGCTCGACCAGCCCGGCGTCGTCCGCCTCGTGGAACCAGCGGGTGAACTGGCCGATCGGGTCGGGCGCGAGCTGCCCCTCGACCAGGCCCTCGTGCGTGTAGTGCTTGCGCATCACGGTGAGGTCCGGGCCGGGCCGGGCCTCGTCGGCCAGGATCCGGGTGGCGGGGCTCAGGGGCGTCGACTGGGCGCGTTCCGGGGTCTGCACGTCAACATCATCCCGTACGACAAGCAACCGGCACCGCTACCTCCGGACAAACCCCGGTGGGAGATAAGGTGACTCGCCACCGCTTGGCCGCCCGTCGTACGGTGAATTGTCCGGAACCGGGTGTTTGGTTCCGGAGATTTCCCGGGCACGACCGACCCTCGGCGGAAAAGTCAAGCGGACCTACGGGAAACATCACCACGGTGGTGTATGGCGCAATGCACCCCGTGCCTGCCACTCTGGCACGGAGTGCCAACCACCATCGGTCACAGGCGTGCCCGCCCCACCACGGCGGAGCGCCGATCGCAGAACTGAAGGAGCCGTCGCATGTCCGACTTCGTACCCGGGCTTGAGGGAGTCGTCGCGTTCGAGAGCGAGATCGCCGAACCCGACCGTGAAGGCGGCGCCCTGCGGTACCGCGGTGTCGACATCGACGACCTGGTCGGCCACGTCTCCTTCGGTCACGTCTGGGGCCTGCTGGTGGACGGCAAGTTCAACCCCGGTCTGCCCGCCGCCGAACCGTTCCCGATCCCGGTGCACTCCGGCGACATCCGGGTCGACGTGCAGTCCGCGCTCGCCATGCTCGCCCCGGTCTGGGGCCTCAAGCCGCTGCTGGACATCTCCGCCGAGCAGGCCCGCGACGACCTGGCCCGCGCCGCCGTGATGGCACTCTCCTACGTCGCCCAGTCGGCCCGCGGCCAGGGCCTGCCGATGGTCCCGCAGAGCGAGATCGACAAGGCCGAGACGGTCGTCGAGCGGTTCATGATCCGCTGGCGCGGCGAGCCGGACCCGAAGCACGTCAAGGCCATCGACGCCTACTGGACCTCCGCCGCCGAGCACGGCATGAACGCCTCCACCTTCACCGCCCGCGTCATCGCCTCCACCGGCGCCGACGTGGCGGCCGCCCTCTCCGGCGCGGTCGGCGCGATGTCCGGCCCGCTGCACGGCGGCGCGCCCTCCCGCGTGCTCGGCATGATCGAGGAGATCGAGCGCACCGGCGACGCGACCACCTGGGTCAAGAACGCGCTGGACCGCGGCGAGCGCCTGATGGGCTTCGGCCACCGCGTCTACCGCGCCGAGGACCCGCGCGCCCGCGTGCTGCGTCGCACCGCCAAGGAGCTCGGCGCGCCGCGCTTCGAGGTCGCCGAGGCGCTGGAGAAGGCCGCGCTGGAGGAGCTGCACAACCGCCGCCCCGACCGCGTGCTGGCCACCAACGTCGAGTTCTGGGCCGCCATCATGCTGGACTTCGCCGAGGTCCCGGCGCACATGTTCACCTCGATGTTCACCTGCGCGCGCACCGCCGGCTGGTCGGCGCACATCCTGGAGCAGAAGCGCACGGGCCGGCTCGTGCGCCCCGCCGCGCGCTACATCGGCCCCGGCCCGCGCCGCCCCGAGGAGATCGAGGGCTGGGACGCGATCGCCCACTGACCCCCTCCCGAACAGCGGGTCCGGCACCGGCCGGGCCCGCTGTTCGCGCAGTTCAGGGCCGGTTCGCGGCGGCCGGACGGCCCGCCCGCGAGGCCCCGGGAAGCTACCAAGATCACAGTCTCAGCGGGCGGACGACCGTACCCGCGACAAGCGACCGGCCGGTAGGCTGCGCGCGTGGCTCAGATCCAGATCCCCGCTGACATCAAGCCCGCAGACGGCCGTTTCGGCTGCGGACCGTCCAAGGTGCGCCCCGAGGCACTCAGTGCCCTCGCCGCCACCCAGACCTCCCTGCTCGGCACCTCGCACCGCCAGGCCCCGGTCAAGAACCTGGTCAAGCGCGTACGCGAGGGCGTGAGCAGCCTCTTCTCGCTGCCCGACGGCTACCAGGTCGTCCTCGGCAACGGCGGCTCCACCGCGTTCTGGGACATCGCCGCCTTCGGGCTGGTGCGCGAGAAGTCCCAGCACCTCGACTTCGGCGAGTTCTCCTCCAAGTTCGCCTCCTCGGTCAAGGCCGCGCCGTGGCTCGCCGAGCCGAGCGTGATCAAGACCGCCCCGGGCACCCACCCGCTGCCGGTCGCCGAGGCCGGCGTGGACGTCTACGGGCTCACCCACAACGAGACCTCGACCGGCGTCGCGATGCCGATCAAGCGTCCGGTGGGCGCCGACGAGGGCTCGCTGGTCCTGGTGGACGCCACCTCGGGCGCCGGCGGCCTGCCGGTGGACATCACCGAGACCGACGTCTACTACTTCGCCCCGCAGAAGTCCTTCGCCTCCGAGGGCGGCCTCTGGCTGGCCTCGTTCTCCCCGGCCGCCCTGGAGCGCGCCGCCGAGATCGCCGGCTCCGGCCGCTACATCCCGCCGTTCTTCGACCTGCCGACGGCCATCGACAACTCGTCGAAGGACCAGACGTACAACACCCCGGCGATCAGCACCCTGTTCCTGCTGGCCGACCAGCTGGAGTGGCTGAACGGCAACGGCGGGCTCGACTGGGCCGTCGCCCGGACCGCCGACTCCTCGTCCCGGCTGTACGCCTGGGCCGAGAAGTCCTCCTTCGCCAGCCCCTTCGTGGCGAACCCGGCCGAGCGCTCCCAGGTGGTCGGCACCATCGACTTCGACGAGTCGGTGGACGCCGCCGCGGTCGCCAAGGCACTGCGTGCCAACGGCATCGTCGACACCGAGCCGTACCGCAAGCTGGGCCGCAACCAGCTGCGCGTCGCGATGTTCCCGGCCATCGACCCGGCCGACGTCGAGGCGCTCACCCAGTGCATCGACTACGTGGTCGAGCAGCTCTGAGCGATCCCGGAAACGGGTGAGGGCCACCGCCTCCGGGCGGTGGCCCTGCTGCTTTCCGCCGCCGGTTGCCGGCCGCTACCGGTTGACGAGCGAGCTGATCAGGACGACGACCAGCAGCAGCAGCAGGGTGCCGGTCACGATGCGCATGCGAGTCTTGGGATCCACGGTCAACGAGCGTACCTCCGGCTCACCCGGGGCCGGACGCCGAGGCCCGGCCGCTGCGCCGGCGGCGGTCAGCTCCAGTCGGCGAGCGGCCAGGCGTGCAGCGACTCGTAGTGGGTGACACCGCCGTCGAGGTCGCTCTTCATCAGGTGCAGTTCGGCGGCCTCCCACTCCGGCCCCCGGTAGTCGGCCAGCGCCAGCGCCAGCCCGTCCAGCTCGGCCGCCGCGACCCGCTGGACGGCCCGACGGTGGCCCCGGTGGGAGCCGGCCCGGGCCAGGGTCAGGTGCGGGTGGAAGGCGTAGGTGTCCACCTCGCCGGTCACCTCCGCAGTGGCCTCGTTGACCGCGTCGGCGAGCCGGCGCAGCGCCCAGGTCTGCCCCTCCACCCCGACCCAGAGCACCCGGTCGCCGAACCGGCCGGCCCCGGCCAGCCGCAGCCGGTGCGCCGAGTGGACCTCGGCGACGCCGGCCAGGGCCGTCTCCAGTTCCGGCAGCCGTTCGGCCTGGACCTCGCCGAGGAAGGCCAGCGTCAGGTGCCACCCCTCGACGGTGGTCCAGCGCAGCCGGTCCGCCCCGGGCAGCCCGCGCACCGGCGCCACCGCGTCGGAAAGCCCCTGCAACACCTCGACCGGCGGGAGGACCGCGACAAAGAGCCTCATGGGCCCATCTTCCCCCGCGCGGCGCTTTGGGCTAGAACGGAATGCCATGAAGATCCGTAACGGGGGTCCCGAGGACATTCCCGACATCATCGCCCTGCTCGACCGCGCCGTGGCCTGGCTGACCGAACAGGGCCGCACCGGCCAGTGGGGCGACCAGTCCTTCAGCAGCATCCCGGCCAGGGTCGACCAGATCACCACGTACGGCGCCGAGCCGTTCCTGATCCGCCTCGCGGTGGACGACGAGGGCCGTACCGTCGGCTCCTGCGTGATGAACGAGGACTGCGGCCCGTACCCGCCGAAGGTGGACGAGCGCGAGCTGTACATCCGCAACCTGGTCACCGACCGGACCCGCAAGGGCTCGGGCATCGGCGCCGCGCTGATCGCCGACGCGATCGAGGAGGCCCGCCGCCGGGGCATCGGCCTGGTGCGGGTGGACTGCTGGGGCGGCGCCGACCGCAAGCTGGTCGGCCAGTACAAGGCGCTCGGTTTCACCGAGACCGTGACCTTCGAGGCCGAGCAGCCGAGCGGCGTCTGGGTCGGTCAGGTCCTGGAGATCCGGCTCTGACCGCGTGACCACCTGACGAAAAGGCCCCGGGGCGCGTCGCACGCACCCCGGGGCCGGCACCTCGTCAGCAGGCGGCCGCCAGCGCGGACTTGGTGGTCGCCACGGTGCGCGGCACCACGGCCACCACCCGGCCACCGCGGCCCGGGTGCAGGTCGACCCGCACCCTCAGGTCCGCGCTGCGGGCCAGCACCAGGCCGACCACCCCGGCCGCCAGCGCGGACACCAGCCCGCAGGCCAGCAGGCCGAGCCGCGGCCCGTACGAGGCGGTCACCCAGCCGACCAGCGGCGCGCCGATCGGCGTGCCGCCGGTGAAGACCAGCACCAGCAGGCCCATCACCCGGCCCCGCATCTCGGGGTCGGTGGCGAGTTGCAGCGAGGAGTTGACGGCGGTGTTGAAGCTCAGCCCGAACACCCCGATCAGGGTCAGCAGCACCGCGAAGGTCCAGTAGCCGGGCGCGAACGCCGCCACCACCTCCAGAGTGCCGAAGGCCAGCGCCGCCAACACCAGCCGGCGCAGCCGGGGCGCGCCGCGGCGGGCCGCGAGCAGCGCGCCGGCCAGCGAGCCGACCGCCATCGCGGTGTTCAGCAGGCCGTACTGCCCGGCGCCGACCTTGAAGGTGTCATGGGCGAAACCCGCCAGCAGCGTCGGGAAGTTGAAGCCGAAGGTGCCGATGAAGCCGGCCAGCACCATCGGCCAGAGCAGCTCGGGCCGCTCCTTCACGTACCGCAGCCCTTCCCTCAACTGCCCCTTCTCGCGGGCGATCGGCTCGGTCGGGCGCAGTTCGCCCTCCCGCATGGCGAGCAGCCCGCCGATCACGGCGGCGAAGGAGAGCGCGTTGACGGCGAACGCCCAGCCGCTGCCGACCGCGGCGATCAGCAGGCCCGCGACGGCGGGGCCGACCAGCCGGGCGGTCTGGAAGTTGGCGGCGTTCAGGCTGACCGCGTTGGCGAGGTCCTTCGGCCCGACCATCTCGGCCACGAAGGCCTGCCGGGTCGGGTTGTCCACCACGGTGACCAGGCCGAGCAGCAGCGCGAAGGCGTACACGTAGTACGGCGTCACCAGGCCGCCGACGGTCAGCACCGCCAGGCCGGCGGCGAGCAGGCCCATCGCGCCCTGGGTGTAGATCAGCAGCCGGCGCTTGGGCATCCGGTCGGCGAGCACGCCGCCGAACAGGCCGAGCAGCAGCATCGGCAGGAACTGCATGGCGGTGGTGATGCCGACGGCGAGCGGGCTGCCGGTGAGGCTGAGCACCAGCCAGTCCTGGGCGATCCGCTGCATCCAGGTGCCGGTGTTGGACACCACCTGGCCGGCGAAGTAGTAGCGGTAGTTGCGAACGCGCAGGGAGGAGAACATCCCCCCGGGCCTCGTGAACCGGGCACCTGTGGGAGACGTGGCCACGTGGTGGTGGCCGGGAGCGGCGGGGTCGTCCGCCGCGGTGCGTTCGTCGGGGTCGTCGTCGCCGCTGCCGGGCAGCCCCGTGGGGGCGGGTGCCTGGGCGTCGGCGGCCGCGGCGTTCGCCGCGGCGGGGTCGGTGGTCGGCTCGTCGGTACGGTGGGCGGCGGCGCTGGCTGCGGCCGGCGGTGTCACGGTGCTCTCCCCTCGCGGCGCGACGGTCCGCATGGCGGCCGTCGCGCTCCTGGTGTCGGTGGTCGGTCCTGCGGTGATGCGGTGCTCCTTCTTCTCCCGGCGGCTTGCCGAGGTGGGTGTGCCTAGAGGTGTGCGAGCTTGTAGAGCACGGGCGCGGCCTCCCGGAGGACGGCCCACTCCTCCTCGTCGAGCCCTTCGGCGAGCTCGGCGAGCCAGACGTTCCGGCGTCGGCGACTCTCCGCGAGGATCGCCTCGGCCTGCTCGGTGCTGCTGACGACCACCTGGCGACGGTCCTCGGGGTGCGGCTCGCGCCGCACCAGCCCCTTCTCCTCCAGCATCGCGACGATCCTGGTCATCGAAGGAGGCTGCACGTGCTCCTTCCGGGCGAGCTCACCCGGCGTCGCCTTTCCGCACCGGGCGAGGGTGCCGAGCACCCCCATCTCGGTGGGGCTCAGCGACTCCTCGATGCGCTGGTGGCGCAGTCGGCGGGCTAGGCGCATCGTGGACGACCGCAGCTGACTGATCGCTGCGAGGTCCTGCTCGGACATCTCGGGCATGGTCTTTAGCCTACGTCATTACCCTCGCTAAGGAAAATTGGTTCCCGCGCCGAGCGGACGCCCCGGTGCGATGCTGGTCGTAGGTCTTGATCCGAAACGCCTCGGGCGCCCCTCCCCCAGAAGGGCCGACCTCCCAGAAGGGCCGACCAGACATGTCCGACCTCGCCGCCGAACAGAACGACACCGGCTTCGCCCGCCTCGCCATGGTCACCATCGACTGCGCCGACCCGGTCGCGCTGGCCGCCTTCTACGGCGAGCTGCTGGGGTGGGAAACCCGGCACGCGGACGAGCACTTCGCGATCCTGGACAACCCGGAGGGCGGCAGCCCGCTGGGCTTCGGCCGCGTCACGGACTACCGGCCGGAGCCGTGGAACGAGCCGGACGGCAGCAAGCACTTCCACCTGGACTTCTACGTGGACGACCTGGAGGAGACCACCGCCAGGGCGCTCGCGCTCGGCGCCACCGAGCCGACGTACCAGCACGGACGGACCCTCAGGGTGCTGATCGACCCGGCCGGCCACCCGTTCGGGCTAGCCCCCTTGGACTAACGCACAAGACGCACCAGGGCAAGCCTGGGGACCCTGCGCAGGCGGTGTCAGGAATTGGTGCCGGGATCTTGCAGGCCGCGTAAAGACCCACGCTGACCTGGGAGTTCACGAAACGACCGAAGATTGTGCGACCGCCGGGCAGTGACTACTGTCCCGGTTGTCAGGGGCACCACACGCCAGGGTCTCCCTCCGGCGGGCCCCCCGCGCCCCACTCCGCGCGCACCCCGACCCGGCACCTCCCTCTCCGGCCGCAGGCCCGTCCGAGCCCTGGCACCTTCATCCCCCCATCAGTCCAGGGAGCTCTCTTGGGTGAGATCCACCATGCCGACCACGGCTGGGTGACACCGGCGGCCTCGTACTTCGTCGCCTGCCTCGGCGCCTTCGTCGCACTGCGCAGCGCCCGTTGGGCCCTCGTCTCACGGGGCCGCACCAAGGCCGTGTGGCTGCTGTTCGCCTCGACCTCGCTCGGCGCCGGAATCTGGTCCATGCACTTCATCGCGATGCTCGGCTTCTCCGTCAGCGGCGTCGCGATCACGTACCAACTCGGGCTGACCGTGCTCAGTCTGCTGGTCGCGATCGCCGTCGTCGGCCTCGGCCTGTTCACCGTCGGGTACAGCCGCCGGCCGGTCCTGTCGCTGCTGGCCGGCGGGCTGACCACCGGTCTCGGGGTCGCCGCGATGCACTACCTCGGCATGGCCGCCATGGTCCTGCCCGGCCACCTCGGCTACGACGACGCCACCGTGGCGCTCTCCATCGGCATCGCCGTGTTCGCGGCGACGGCCGCGCTCTGGGCCGCGCTGAACATCCGGGGCACCCTCGCCGTCCTGGCGGCGGCGCCGGTGATGGGCGTGGCGGTCTGCGCGATGCACTACACCGGGATGGCCGCGCTCTCCGTCCGGCTGGACTTCTCGCGCGGCACCGAAGGCGGCCTGATGGCCCTCCAGTTCCTGTTCCCGCTCGGGGTCGGGCTCGGCTGCTACGTCTTCTTCGGCTCGCTGGCCTTCGCCGTCTCGCCGAGCCGCACCGCCGCGCAGCCCGTCCTGGTCGGCCCGGCAGCGCCGCTGGTCCCGCGCCAGCGCCGTCCGGTGAACGCCCGGCACTGAGGCCCGTCCTCCAGACCCCCACGGACGTCCGGCCGGGCCCCCCCATCAACGGGGCCCGGCCGGACGTCTTCCGACGGCCCTACTCGGGCCGGCCGAGCAGCCCGGTCAGGTGCTCCGGCGTGGCCACCGGGCAGACCTTGTGCACGAAGTCCCGCCGCAACGCGTGGTACCGCTCGCCCTCGCGGTAGAAGTTGGCGTGCATCCGGCGCAGTTCCTCCGCCCGGTACGCGGCCAGCGGCTTGACCTCCTCGTCGGCGGCCCGGTTGCGCTTCTTCTCCACCAGCCGGCCGGTGAGTTCGGGCGAGGAGCCGAGCAGGGCCGCCTCCCGGGCCACCCAGCGGCGGAACGCGGTCGCGTCCCCGCCGCAGGTCCGGTCCACCAGGCCGATCTCGCGCGCGTGCTCCGCCCCGACCGGCAGCGCCCCGGTGGTCAGCCGCTCGGCCTGCTCGGCGCCGACCCGGCGCGGCAGGGTGTACGTCCAGTACTCGGAGCCGTACAGGCCCATCAGCCGGTAGTGCGGGTTGAGCACCGCGGACTCCCGGCACCACACCTCGTCGGCGGCGAGCGCCAGCATCAGCCCGCCGGCCGCCGCGTTCCCGGCCAGCGCCGCCACCGTCAGCTTGTCGGTGGTGGTGAGGACGGCCTCCACCAGGTCGTCCATCGCGTTGATGTTCTCCCAGGACTCCAGCGCCGGGAAGGACGAGCCCTCGATGACGTTCAGGTGGATGCCGTTGGAGTAGAAGTCCCGGGGCGCACCGAGCACCAGCACCGAGGTGGGCCGGTCGGCGGCCTCGCGGTAGGCGGCGAGCAGCCGGCGGCACTGCGCGGTGCTCATCGCCCCGCCGGGGTAGGCGAATTCGAGGAAGCCGACCTCGCCGTCCTCGTGGTAGCGCAGCTCCGACCAGGTGGTGCGGCGGGCCGCCGCGGCCGGGCTCACCGGCACCTCGGGCACCCGGTGCGGCCGGTCGGCGAGCACGGTCGCGGCCGGCAGCTTGTAGGTGGCGGGCCCGCCCGGGGTGCGGCGCGGGCGCAGCTGCGGGATCCACACCGCGCCGTCCACGGTGGCCCGGCAGATCGCGCCGTCGCGGGTGGCGAGCACGGCGCCGGGCACCGGGCCGCGCAGCACGTCCTCGGGGTGGCCGCCGTGCAGGAAGTACTCCCGTCCGTCCAGTTCGTCGAGCACGCCGGGCTGGGAGTCGGCGGCGCGCAGCTTGCGCAGCACGGTCGCGGTGTCGTCGGCGGCCCAGTCGATCCGGCGGGTCTCCTGCCGCAGCAGCGGCCGCAGCCGGCCCCGGACGTCCGGGCGCTGGTAGTCCAGCGGTTCGGGGGTGAACAGCCCGCCCTCGAACCGCTGGACGGCCAGCAGGACGGCCTCGACGGCGGCGTCGGCGACCTCGCCCCGGTACAGCTCGCTCTTGCCGCAGTCCGGGACGGGGAAGTCGACGGAGGCCCAGATGTCCCCGGCGTCCATCTCCTCGACGGCTTGCAGGACGGTGACGCCCCAGCGTTCGGCGCCCTCGGTGATCGCCCAGTCGAGCGAGGAGGGGCCGCGGTCACCCTTCGGACCGGGGTGCACGATCAGGACGGTCCGGGTGGACCAGATGTCCTCCGGGACGGCCCTGGTCAGCATCGGGCAGATGATCAGCTCGGGGTCGGTGCGCCGCACCGCCGCCCTCAGCTGTTCGTCGCCGAGGGCGAGTTGGACGGCGACCTGGTGGCCGCGCGCACGCAGTTCGACGTGGACGCGCTGGGTCAGGCTGTTGAACGCGCTGGCGATCAGGAGTACGCGCAAGGGGGCCTCCGGGCAGGGACTGGGGTCGTGCGCGGAGGTGATGCAACCACGGCATGGACACGTAATGATTACGGTCGGCGCTTCCCCGCCCGACCCTCACGCACCCCGCACAGCTGTGCGCCCGGCATGGTGTGCGCTTCGCCGGATCTCCCCAGTCCCCCGCCGCCCGAAGCCCCGGATCCGGCTACCGGGGGAAGGCCCGGCGGGCCCGCCAGGTGGTGTGCTCGCGGGACACCGCGTCCTCGGCCTCGGCGGCCAGCCGGGCCCAGCGCGCCTCGGCGTCCGGCGCCCTGAGGTCCAGGTCCGACAGCTGGTTGCCGACGTTCTCCAGCTCCCGCGCGGCCAGTTGGTACGCGGCGGCGAGCGGTCGGAGCTGCTTGAGCTGGGTCCAGGCGATCACGGCGGCGGCCGCGGCCGAGCTGGCGCCGAAGACGTGCACCTGGAGGGCACCGGTGGCCTGGGCGATGGCCGCCGCCGCACCGATGATGATCAGCGCGGCTATGCCGAGCCCCCAGGAGACCGCCTGCGTCTCGCAGGCCTCGGCCCGCGAGCGGTACCAGGTGCGCTGGCTCTCGACCCGGGTGCGCAGGTAGAGCGTCCGGCGGGCGGTCAGGCTGCCGGCCCGCTGCCGCCGCATCTCCTCGGTGATCTCGGGGACGGTGCCGGGCGGCACGATCTCCGGGTCCTCGAAGGCCCGCAGCACGTCCTCCACCTGGAGCAGGTAGCCGCGGTCCACGTCGGGGGCGTCCGCCTCGCCGTCGAAGGGCCGGGCCCGGACGGTGTACTTCCAGGCCAGCGTCTTGACCGACTCGGCCGCGGCCCGGGCCTCGTACCAGCGGCCCTGCGGGTTGCTCCGGCGCAGCCGGGACCAGAAGTAGCCGGCGACCAGGAAGGCGGCGACCGAGAACAGCGGTACGACGTCGCTGTCGCCCTTGTGGTCCGGGCCGGGCAGCGACCCGATCACGGCGGCGATCACCAGCATCCCGATCAGTCCGCGGTACCAGCGCAGCGTCTCGCGCTGGCCGTCCAGCGAGGCCTTGTCCGCCGTCCAGAACAGCTCCGGCAGCAGCTGCGCCTCGACGCCCCCGGGCGGATCCTCTTGCACCATCGGTCGAGCCCCCTCCGTCTCCGTCCAGGCAGTATTCCCGCCGCCAACTGCCCTACACGAACACCTTTTTGACCACCCCTGGCGGCCGGTGATTGCCGCCTCCTGTGGACACCGGTATAAACGGTTACATGCCGTTGCACTGGAAGCTCGTCATCGACTGCGCCGAACCGCACCGCCAGGCCGCCTTCTGGGCCGCCGCCCTCGACTACACCGTCGAGAACCACGGCCCCCTGGTCACCCGCCTCCTGGACGACGGTGCGCTGCCCGCGCAGGCCGTCACCGAGGTCGACGGCCACCCGGCCTTCCGCACCCTGGCCGCCGTCCGGCACCCCGAGGAGCCGTTCGACCCGGCCACCGACACCGGCCTCGGCCGCCGGCTGCTCTTCCAGGCCGTCCCCGAGCCCAAGCAGGGCAAGAACCGCCTCCACCTCGACCTGCACCCCGGCCCCGGCGAGCGCGAACCCACCGTCACCCGCCTCGAAGCCCTCGGCGCCACCGTCCTGCGCCAGGTCCGCGAACCCGGCGGCGAGTTCACCGTCATGCAGGACCCGGAGGGCAACGAGTTCTGCGTGCACTAGCAGCGAAGTATCTACAGACTGAAAATTTCAGCCAGAAGGGAGCCGCAGCCGACCGTCCGGTCAGCTGCGGCTCTCTTTGCTATGCCCTGAAAAATGCGCACAATCCGTCATGCCGACCTGTACAGATCAAGCCACGCGCCAACCTGATCATTTTCATTAAATGTTGACTCCCCCTGACCCCCGTGTGAATCATTCCCATCCGTGACCAGCCGTCACATCCGGCCCGGGGAAACCACCAGCACCGCCGGACGTGGGTCACCAGCGGGCCGCCGAGCGAGCGGGTCCCGCGCTCTCACACATCCGTCGTCCAGGGGGAGAACCTTTCATGTCGACCTCGCACGCCCTGCCCCGCATCATGGCCGTCGCGGCCGCCGCGGGCCTCGTCGCCGGCATCCTCACCGCCACCCCGGCCTTCGCCGCCGACCCCTCCGCCCCTGCGTCCGCACCGTCGTCGGCCGCCGAGATCGCCGCCAAGGACAAGGGCGGCGCCGGCCAGGGCCAGTCCGTCGCCCCCGCGCAGCTGGCCGCAGCCTCCACCTCGATCACCCGCAGCGAGGTGATCAGCCGCGCCGACTCGTGGGTCGGCCTCGGCCTCAAGTACAGCTGGAACAACACCTACCAGGGCTACCGCACCGACTGCTCCGGCTACGCCTCGATGGCCTGGCACCTCGGCACGCCGGGCCTGGACACCACCAGCTTCGTCCCGAGCGGCGTCGCCCGCTGGATCAGCAAGGACGAGCTGAAGCCCGGTGACGCCCTGCTCAACGACGCCGCAGGCGCCTCCGGCCACATCGCGCTCTTCGCGGGCTGGACGGACTCCTCGCACAGCTCGTACGACGCCTACGAGTTCACCGGCAGCGGCGTGCACCACCGGACCATCCCGTACCCGTACTTCGCGGGCTACGGCACCTTCAAGCCGGCCCGCAACAACAGCATCGTCGACGACGCGATCTCCAGCGGCGGTGACGTCCCGGTGGCGGGGAACTGGGACGGCGGTCCGGCCGGCAACGTCGGCGTCTTCCGCCCCTCCACCGGCGAGTTCCACCTCCGCATGGACGACGGCTCCCTCACCAAGATCGGGTGGGGTCAGGCCGGCGACCTCCCCGTCTCCGCCAACTGGGACGGCCAGGGCCCCGACAACATCGGCATCTGGCGCCCCTCCACCGGCGAGTTCCACCTCCGCATGGACGACGGCTCCCTCACCAAAATCGCCTGGGGCCAGAACGGCGACCTCCCCCTCGCCGGCAACTGGGACGGCGGCGCCCCCGGCAACGTCGGCATCTTCCGCCCCTCCACCGGCGAGT
>NZ_JBEOSA010000013.1:23837-147277 GCF_040302625.1 Kitasatospora sp. NPDC097643
GTTCCACCTCCGCATGGACGACGGCTCCCTCACCATCCTCAACTGGGGCGAAGCAGGCGACCTCCCCGTCTCCGCCAACTTCGACGGCGGCAACGGCGCCCCCGCCGGCAACGTCGGCATCTGGCGCCCCTCCACCGCCCAGTTCCACCTCCGCAACGACGACGGCAGCAACACCGTCCTCGACTGGGGCCAGCCCAGGTAGCCCGCTACCGCACCGCCCGCAGCCGATCCGCGGCGGCCACCACGGCCGCCGCGTCGGCCTGCGCGGCGACCCGGGTGAACCAGGCGATCTCGGCGTCCAGGTCCAGGCCGTCCCCGCGCAGCCGGATCAGGCCGCCGAACTCGGGCGCGCCGCCCGCCAGTTCGGCCGTCACCGCGTAGCGCAGCAGGGCCGCCTCGACGGACGCCGCGAGCCGGTCGCCGGACAGCCCGGCGGCGCGCAGTTGCTCCTCGGCGGCGGCCGCGTGGGCCGCGGAGAGGTGCCCGTCCAACGCGAGCACGCTGTCCCGGATCTCGATCACCTGCCGGTACAGCCTCAGCCGGGGGTTGTTCCGCCGCAGCTCATCGGGCAGCGGCAGGACGACTTCCGGCGTCGCCGTCTGGAGCAGCCGCCAGAGCGGGCCGATCCGCCGGGCGTGCCGCTCGGCCGCGTTCTTCTGTCGCCGCTCCGCCAGGGCCGGCCAGACCACCGAGAGGGTGAACAGCAGCATGGTGGCGGCCAGCAGGACCTGGGTCGTCCCGGCCACCGCCGAGGGCTCGGCGTTCGTCCAGCGCAGGTAGCGGGTCGTCAGGAAGTAGAAGCGGTGCCCGAGGTAGGTCATGCCGAACAGCGAGGAGGCCCGCATCAGCCAGAGCGAGGTGCGCACCGGCCCTGGCGAGGCGTGCCGCCCGTGGATCCAGCACAGCACCGCCGAGGCGGTCAGCCCGATCGCGGTGTAGCCGGTGAGCACCGTCCAGTACAGGTAGCCCACCGTCGAAGCCTGGCTGTACGTCAGCAGGTCCACCTCGCCGTCCGGCCGGGGCATCACGGCGAAGGTCGCCGTGAGCGTGACGGCCGTGGCCGCCAGTCCGGCCAGGTTCAGCCGGGACGCCCGGCCCCGGGAGGACGCGGTCATCTCCCGGACGAACTCCAGGATGAGCGCCGACGCCACCAGCCCGGACAGGTGCACCAGCAGGTTGGTGCCGCTGGCGACCCCGAGCGCGGCGTCGATCACCCGCCGGACCGCCGGCACCCCGATCGTCATCGAGACCGCCCAGCTGGCCCACACGCCCCACAGCAGCCGGGTCCGCCGGGCTGCCGAGCGCAGTTTGCGCAGGCTCCACAGGGTGGGCAGCCAGACGGCCGGCAGCAGCACCAGGTCAACCGGTCGCATCGGGGCGCTCCCACTCGTAGGCGTCGGCGAAGGTCCCCATCACGAGGCTGAGCGCGTCGGCGGAGGCGCGCGACGCCCGGGGCAGCGCGGCCGGGGTGGTGTCGAAGTGCTGCCACATCAGCGAGGCGAGCAGTTCGGTCTCCTGCTCCTGGTCGGTCGTCGCCCGGGTGCGGCCCCGGGCCAGCAGCCGGGCGGCCATCGCCGGATCCAGGTCGGGGAAGAGCCGCAGCAGCCCCTCGCGGTCGAGCTCGTCGCTCTGGTGGTGGTCGAGCAGGATGTGGGCCAGCTCGTGCAGGACGATGTGCGCCTGGTGGGCGGGGCTCGTCCCGACCGCGTAGTGGACGTGGTCGACGTCGGCGAAGGCGATCCACACTCCGCAGACCCCCGAGCCACGGGTGTCCCCGTCGGACAGCGGGATCAGCCGTAACGGCCGTCCGCGCCGGCGGGCCACCGCGTCGGCCAGGTTCTCGATCGTGAACGGCCTCGGGACGTCCAACTGTCCGATCAGCTTGTCGCAGCGCGCCCTGAACCTGCGCCACTCCCGTTGGTCCATCCGCGCCCCCGCGTTCGCACAGCTCCCCCGCCGCACGGCCCCCGCCGCACGCCGCTCGCGGAGTCTATTCGAACGCCTGGGCCCCCTGGTCCGGCGTTCCCTCGCGCTCGGCCAGCCCGCTGCGCTCGACCAACGACCGCACGGTGTCCACGCCGTGGGTCGACATGGTCGCCACGGCCGCGGCCCGCAACGCCACCGACCGGACGTCGTTGGCCCGCATCGCCGCGATCAGCGCGAGCTGGGCCGCGACCCGGTCCGCCACCTCGTCGTCGATGAAGTACGCCTGCGGCACGCCGAAGAAGTCGCCCAGCGCGCGCAGCGTGCCGACCGTCGGGTTGCCGGCGCGGCCCTTGACCAGCGCCCACAGCCGCCCGGTCGAGAGCGTCGGGTCGCCGGGTCTCGCGGCCGCGCGGATCCCGTCCACCACCTCGTTCAGGGTGTAGCGCCGGCCGAGCGGCTGCACGTAGCCGAACAGGAACTCCAGCCGCTGCCCCAGCCGCCCCGCCTCCGGATCAGGCTGCCGCTCGGCTTCGGCCCCGGTCCCGTCCCGCTCGCTCATCCGCCCCTACGCCCTTTCGCCCGCCCGCCGGTGACCCACAGTATTCCCGAACGGCCGGTACCCGCACCGCCCGTACGGCGACGGCCCCGCACCCGGGTGTCGGGTGCGGGGCCGTCGGCGTACGGGCGGTCGCGGTCAGAGCAGGCCGAGGGCCGGCATCAGGTAGTAGAAGGCGAACACCGCCGCCACCGCGTACAGCGGCAGCGGGACGCTGCGGCCGCGGCCGGCGGCCAGCCGCAGCACGCAGAAGACGATGAAGCCGAAGCCGATGCCGTTGGTGATGCTGTAGGTGAAGGGCATCATCACGATGGTCAGGAAGGCCGGGATCGCGATGGTGTGGTCGGCCCAGTCGATCTCCTTGACCGAGTTCGCCAGGATCAGGAAGCCGACGGTGACCAGGGCCGGGGTGGCGGCCTGGGCGGGGACCATGGTGGCGAGCGGGGTGAGGAAGAGCGCCACCACGAAGAGCAGGCCGGTGACGATCGAGGCGAAGCCGGTGCGGGCGCCCTCGCCGACGCCCGCGGTGGACTCGACGAAGCAGGTGTTGGCGGAGGAGGAGGTCGCGCCGCCGGCCGCGGTGGCGATGCCGTCCACCATCAGGATCCGGTTGATGCCGGGCAGGTCGCCCTTCTCGTCGAGCAGGTGGGCCTCGTCGGCGACGCCGAGGATGGTGCCCATCGCGTCGAAGAAGCAGGACATCAGCACGGTGAAGACGAACAGCGCGCCGGTGAGCAGGCCGACCTTCTCGAAGCCGCCGAACAGGCTGACCTTGCCGACCAGGCCGAAGTCCGGGGCGGCGACCGGGTTGCCGGGCCACGCGGGGACGGTGAGGCCCCAGTTGAGCGCCGGGATGTCGGCGACCTTGTCGATCACCACGGCCAGCGCGGTGCTGGCCGCGATGCCGATCAGGATCGCGCCGGGCACCTTGCGGATGACCAGCACCAGGGTGAGCAGCAGGCCGGCCACGAAGACCAGCACCGGCCAGCCGAGCAGGTGGCCGCTGCCGCCGAGCTGCACCGGCACGGTGGTGTGGGCGGCGTCCGGGATGCGGCTGACGAAGCCGGAGTCGACCAGGCCGACCAGGGCGATGAACAGGCCGATGCCGATCGCGATGGCCTTGCGCAGGCCGAGCGGGACGGCGTTCATGACCCGCTCGCGCAGGCCGGTGGCGACCAGCAGCATGATCGCGAAACCGGCCAGCACGACCATGCCCATGGCGTCCGGCCAGGTCATCTTGGGCGCGAGCTGGAGCGCGACGATGGTGTTGACGCCGAGGCCGGCGGCGAGGCCGATCGGGACGTTGCCGATCACGCCCATCAGCAGGGTGGTGAGCCCCGCGGTGAGGGCGGTGGCGGTGACCAGCTGGGCGCTGTCCAGGTGGGTGCCGTTCAGGTCCGTGGCGCTCGCCAGGATGATCGGGTTGAGCACCAGGATGTAGGCCATCGTGAAGAAGGTGGCCACACCGCCGCGGATCTCACGCGACAGGGTGGAGCCCCGCTCGCTGATCCGGAAGAAGCGGTCGAGGGCGCCGGCGGGGGGCTTCGGCGCGGTGTCGGCGGGCTGGGGCGACTCGGTCGCCGTCTGGGCCACAGGCATGCGTGCGTCCTCTGGTGGGGGCGGAGGAGGGGGGTGACCGCCCGGGGCGACAGTGGCCGGACGGGAAACCCAAAGTATGGTTTCCCGATCGCACACACGCTATCTTCGCGCGTAGAATCCGCCGGACCCCCCGCGCACCGTACGCTAGGCCCCATGCCCAAGACCCCGCTGCACCCCTCCCCGCCTCCGCTGGAGGCCAACGACGTCGCCATCGTCGGCGGCGGCACGGTGCTGTGGTTCGTCGCTTTCCTGGCCCTGCTCCCGTTCCAGAGCACCCTCTCCGACCACGGCCACGGCACCTGGCCGTGGATCTGCCTGGCCGGCGGCCTGCTCGGCCTGATCGGCCTCTGGTACTGCCGGGCCCGCCGGGACGCCATCGCCCGCGGCCGCGCCACCGAGGCCGCGGCGGCCGCGCAGGCCGCCGCGCACCAGCCGGACGGAGACGGTCAGGACCCGGCCACCCGGTCGGACTGAACAGTCCGTCAGCAGCACGCACCGGACATGAGGCACCCGTAGAGTCGGTGCCATGACGCAGCCTGCCCACCCCGCGGAAGAACAGCCCGGCGACGGCAACGGCCCGGACGGTGCGCACCCCCTCGGGCTGCTGCCCGGCCGGCGGGGCGGACTGACCGCCGCCGAGGTGGCCGAGCGCGTCACCCGCGGACAGGTCAACGACGTCCCGGTGCGGTCCAGCCGCTCCGCCAAGGAGATCGTCCGGGCCAACGTCTTCACCCGCTTCAACGCGATCATCGGCGTGATGTTCGGGATCATCCTGGTCGTCGGCCCGATCCAGGACGGTCTGTTCGGTCTGGTCATCGTCGCCAACACGGCGATCGGCATCATCCAGGAGCTGCGTGCCAAGAAGACCCTGGACAGTCTGGCCCTGATCGGCGAGGCCCGCCCACAGGTCCGCCGGGACGGCGCCGTCCAGCAGATCGCCGTCGCCGAGATCGTGCTGGACGACACCGTGCTGCTCGGCATCGGTGACAAGGTGATCGTCGACGGCGAGGTCACCGAGGCGGACGGCCTGGAGATCGACGAGTCGCTGCTCACCGGCGAGCCCGACCCCGTCCTCAAGCAGCCCGGCGAGCAGGTGATGTCCGGCAGCTTCGTGGTGGCCGGCGCGGGCGCGTTCACCGCGACCAAGGTCGGCCGCGAGGCGTACGCGGCGCAACTGGCCGAGGAGGCCAGCCGGTTCACCCTGGTGAAGTCGGAGCTGCGCAGCGGCATCGACAGCATCCTGCGGTTCATCACCTACCTGTTGATCCCCACCGCGATCGGGCTGATCATCAGCCAGCTGGCGGTCGAGGGCCGGGACTGGCGCGAGGCGGTGCGCCGGATGGTGGCCGGCATCGTGCCGATGGTCCCCGAGGGGCTGGTGCTGCTGACCTCGGTCGCCTTCGCGATCGGCGTGGTCCGGCTCGGCCGCAAGCAGTGCCTGGTCCAGGAGCTGCCGGCGATCGAGGGGCTGGCCCGGGTCGACACCGTCTGCCTGGACAAGACCGGCACCCTCACCGAGGGCGGCATGGACGTCGTCGACCTGCGGGTGATCTCCAACGGCGCCCCCGGTACGCACGACCCGGCGACGATCAAGCACGCGCTCGGCGTGATGGCCGGCGCCGACGCCCGCCCCAACCCCTCCATGCAGGCCGTCATCGACGCGTACGGCAAGGGCGACGGCGGCGGCGACGGCTGGCGGGTGATCGAGGCCATGCCGTTCTCCTCCGCCCGCAAGTGGAGCGGCGTGCAGCTGCTGGAGCCGCAGGGCGGCGAGGCCTCCTGGCTGCTCGGCGCCCCCGACGTGCTGCTGCCCGCCGGCCACCCGGCACTCGCCGAGGTGGACGAGCTGGGCGCCAAGGGCCTTCGGGTGCTGCTGCTGGGCCGCACGCCCGTCCCGCTGGACTCCCCCGACCCGGCCGCCGGGCTCACCCCGCTCGCCCTGGTGGTGCTCCAGCAGCGGCTGCGCGAGGACGCCGCCGACACCCTGCGCTACTTCGCGGGGCAGCAGGTCCAGGCCAAGGTGATCTCCGGCGACGCGGCGGTCTCGGTCGGCGCGGTCGCCGGGCACCTCGGCCTGCCCGGCGCCGAACACCCGCTGGACGCCCGCACCCTGCCCGCCGAGCCGGACGCCCTCGCCGACGCCGCCGAGCGCACCACCGTCTTCGGCCGGGTCACCCCGCAGCAGAAGCGCCAGCTGGTCGGCGCGCTCCAGTCGCGCGGCCACACCGTGGCGATGACCGGCGACGGCGTCAACGACGTGCTCGCGCTCAAGGACGCCGACATCGGCGTCGCGATGGGCACCGGCAGCGACGCGACCAAGGCGGTCGCCCAGATCGTGCTGCTGAACGACTCCTTCGCCACCCTGCCGTCGGTGGTCGCCGAGGGCCGCCGGGTGATCGGCAACATCGAGCGGGTCGCCGGGCTGTTCCTGGTGAAGACGGTCTACTCGGTGCTGCTCGCCCTGCTGGTGATCATCACCCACTCGCCGTACCCGTTCCTGCCCCGGCACTCCACCGTGCTCTCCACGCTCACCATCGGCGTGCCGGCCTTCTTCCTGGCGCTGGCGCCCAACAACGAACGGGCCCGCACCGGCTTCGTGAAGCGGGTCCTGCGGCTCGCCGTCCCCGGCGGCGTCATCGCCGGCACCGGCACCTTCGTCGCCTACGCGCTGGCCCGCGCCAACCACTCCACCGACCTCAAGGCCGACACCAGCGTGGCCACCCTGACGCTGTTCCTGATCGCCATCTGGGTGCTGGCCATCGTCGCCCGGCCGTACAACTGGTGGCGCCTGCTGCTGATCGGCACCATGGGCGGCGCCTTCGCGCTGGTCCTGACCGTGCCACCGCTGTCCGACTTCTTCGAGCTCTCGCTGGCCGGCACCCGCGACCCGTGGATCGGCGTCGGCATCGCGGTGATCTGCGACGTCCTGCTGGAGATCGCCTGGCGCTTCATGAAGCGCCACGGGTACGAGTAGCGCTACCTCCGGCTCAAGCGACGGCGCGGGGCCGGCCGATCGCTCGACCGGCCCCGCGCCCGCCGAGTGCTCAGCCCTCGAAGTCCCGGGCGGCGGACAGCTCGTAGGCCCGGTCCGGCTCGCTGAGCGCGGCCAGCACCTCGAAGCGGCGGTGCCACTGCCCGACCGACCAGGCCAGGCCCGCCGCCAGGCCCTCCGGGGTGGCGGCGTGCAGCAGACCGGACACCGGCGGCACCTCGAACTCGTCGTCCTCGTCGGCGGCCTCGGCCGCGTCCGGGTCGTACGGCACCTCGGGGGTGTCCGCCCCGGTGTCCCAACGCCAGTCCACGGCGGCCTCGTTGCCGTCCGGGCCGACCACCAGCAGCTCCTCGTGCTCCTCGTAGGCGACCGGGCAGCCGGGCAGCAGTTCCCGCACCACCGCCGGGACCCGGTGCAGCGTGCCCTCGGAGAGCACCCGACCGCCGGCCACCTCACTGGCCAGCGAGACGTGCAGCCGCTCGGCGAGGTCCGCGGCCAGCGCCGGGGCGACCGGCAGCAGCGGGTACGGGTGCAGGAGCTGGACCAGGTCCGGGGCGTCCGCGACGACCGCCTCGGTGGCGTCCACGATCACCGTGCGGTCCGGGCGGCGCCCGGTGTCCGGGTCCAGCGGCGGCAACGCGCGCACCACGTCCAGCGGTTCGATCCGCTCGACCTCGATCCGGGCCAGCGCGCTGTGGATGCCGTGCAGTTGGCGGTGGCTCACCTCGGAGACCGGGTCGGCGAGCCGGTCCAGCACCTCGTCCGGGCCGTGCGGTTCGGCGAGCAGCGCGGCCAGCGTGGTGCGCACCCCGAGGGCGTGCAGGAACTGCTCGTCCAGCGTGGTCCGCGCCTCGTCGTAGAGGCCGCGCAGCAGCGGGTCCGCCCCGGCGGCCCGCAGCCCGGCGGGCTCCCGGCCGTCCAGCACCGGGTGGTCGCGCAGCCACCAGGCGGTGTACGGCGGCAGGTCGGCGTACGAGCCGTCCGGCAGCAGGGTGCGGACGGGATTGACCACGGCGTCCCGGTACGGCGGGCGGGCGAGTGCCGCCAGCGCCTGCGGCCAGGCGTCGTCGTCGACCAGGTCGAGGTCGCGGACGGCCAGCAGCTCGGCGGCCACCGGCGGGACGCCCGCGACCTCGTCGGCGTCGTCCGCGTGCAGCGCCTCCAGGGCGTCCTCGGCCCAGTCGGCCAGGCCGTCGGGCGCCTCGTCGATCAGCCCGGTGGGGTGGCCGCCGGCGGCGCGGTCGGCGGGGGCGGTCGGGTCGAGCCGCTCCAGGTCGTCCGGGTCCAGCACCACGTCCTCGGCCCGGACCAGCACGAAGTCGGCCAGCACGCCGACGGCGGTCAGCACCTCGGGGCCCCAGCGCTCCAGCAGCTCGTCGTCCACCCAGCCGGCGTCCTCCTCGCGGGCGAGCGCCGCGAACGGGCTACCGGGAAGCACCAGTTCACCTGCCCGGGCGGGCTCGCCCTCGTCGTCGAGCAGCGCCAGCCGGGCCAACCAGGGGTGCTCCCCGGCGGCCGGGGCGGCGGCCTTGACCAGGGACAGGACGGCGTCGGCGAGCTCCAGCGCGGCGTCGAGGTCCTCCTCGGCCAGCTGGTGGGAGCGGGCGACGGCGGCCCGCACCTCGGGGGTGTCCAGCACCCCGGCCGGGGTGGCGGTGCCCGCGCCGAGCTTGGCCAGCAGCGGGTGGGCCGCCTCCGGGTGCGCCAGCCGCAGGTCGAGCGCGGCCAGCGCGTCCGCCAGCGACTCCGGGTACCCGGGGAAGGCCGCCCAGTCGGCGTCGTCGGAGGGCAGCAGGACGCGGCGCGGCCCGGTCACCGTCCGGCCGTCGGCCAGCGGGACGGGCAGCGCGCCCAGCGCCTCCGGGTCGGCCGCGCCGAGCGCCGCGTACAGGTTGCGCCACCAGGCGGGCTCGCGGTCGAGGCCGCCGAGCTGGTCCACCACCTCGGCCAGCGGCACCCGGCGCACGTTCAGCACCCGCAGCTCGGAGCGGCGTTCCAGACCGGCCGGCAGCAGCCCGGGGAAGATCGGCGCCAGCGCCTCGACCACCGAGCCGTCCGCGCCCTCCAGCAGGGTCGCGTCCCGGGGCCGCAGCGCGGGCGTGCCCTCCTCGACCGGCGCCGGGTGCGGCAGGAACGGCGTGCCGGGCAGCCGGGACAGGATCGCCGCCCGCAGCGCGTTGTCCAGCGCGCCCTGGCCGAGCGGCCCGGGCACCAGGCCGAGCGAGCCGAGGTCGGCGCCGCGGGCGCGCAGCAGGTCGGCGTAGCTGTCGGCGGCGCGCTCGGTGAGGAAGTCGGCGAGCGGGCCGGGGGCGACGTGCCGTCGGGTGGAGTCCAGCGGGTAGCCGGCGATCAACAGCGCGGGCAGGCCGATCGGCTCGTCGCTCGGGGTGGGCGCGTGCAGCACCGGCTCGATGCCGGGCCGCTGCGGGGTGCCGTCCTCGGCGACCGGGACGGCCCAGGTCACCGTCCAGTACGGCCGGGCGCGCTCCTCCGTGGGGCGGTCGGCGAGCAGCGCGGCGTCCAGCCGGCCGGAGGCGCCGGCGGTCTGCCAGACGGTCTGGCGCAGCCGCCCGCCCGCGTCGTCGGTGACGGTGACCTCCGTGACGCCGTCCGGGCGCGGCTCGGCGGCGGTGCGGGTCAGCGTCCGGGTGCCCTCCGGGGTCTCCACGACGACCTCGGCGAGGCCGGGGAGGGTGAGCAGCAGCGCGTCGTCGATGCCGGTGAGCAGGCGGCGGGTCAGGTCCTCGGCGGCGGCGTCCCGCAGCGGCAGCACCACCACCGTGTCGTAGCCGGCCGGCGCCGGGCCCTCGGCCGCGAAGGGCAGCCGCAGCAGCGGCACGTGGCCGTCCCGGCGGCGCAGCTCCTCGGCCAGCGCGGGCTGTGCCTCGGCCAGCGACCGGGCCTCGCCGAGCGACCAGCGCACCCCGCCGGCGGCACCGAGCACGGCCGGTTCGTCGGTGACCGCGAGGACGGCGGCGAAGCCGACGCCGAACCGGCCGACGGTGGGCTGCTCCTCGCCGCGCTTGGAGGAGGCGCGCAGGGTGGACAGCGACTCCACCGCGGCGGCGTCCAGCGGGGCACCGGTGTTGGCGGCGGCGAGCACGCCGTCGGCGAGGGTCAGCCGCAGCCGGCCGGGGCCGTGTCCGGCCCGAACCGCCGCGTCGGCCGCGTTCTGCGCCAACTCGACCACCAACCGGTCACGGTAACCGCCGAGCGCCAGCTCCTCCTCGGCGTTGGCGTCCTCCCGGAACCGGGCCGGCGAGGCGGCCCAGGCGTCCAGCACCCGCCGGCGCAACGCGGCACTCCCGAAGGGGTCCGCGAGGTGCTCGTCCGTGCCGCTGCCGATGATCCGAGGTTCCACTGGACCTGCCGCCTTCCGCCGCCCTGTACTTCGTACGGGGGCATTCTTCCTTGCCCCGGGCCCCGCTTCCGACCGGGGCGGGTCCGCGGCTCCGGTCGGGTCGGCGCACCGGGGCCGACCTGGGCGGATCACGGCCGTGCCCCGAACGCCGCGGCCCGCCCCACCGGTTCGGTGGCGCGGGCCGCGGGGCGGTGCGGGTCAGGAGTGGCCGAGCTCCTCGGCCGGGGCGTCGGGCTCGACCGAGCCGGAGGCGCGGTCCGGGTGGAGCTGGAGCGGCTCGACCACCAGCTCGTCCAGGATCAGCTCGGACGGCGCCGGCGGGGCCGGGATCACGGCCGCCTCGGAGTGCCCGCCGCAGCCGTACGCGAAGGAGACGATCTGGCCGTCGGCCGGGCCGAACTCGTTGCCGCACACGCCGAAGGCCTGCCCGAGCGAGCCGCCGATCGGGATCAGGAAGCCGCAGGTGTTGCAGTTCGCCGGAGCGGCCTGCGCCATCGGGGTCTGCGGGCCGTGCGACTTCTCCCAGCGGTCGGCGGCCAGGTGCAGACCGAGCCGGGAGAGCACCCGGCTGCGGCCCATGCCGAGCTCCTCGGCGACGGCGCCGATCTGGGCGCGGGCCGGGGCGGGCTGGACGTGCGGGTCGGTGACGACCACGTCCTCCTCGGCGGCGAGGGCCACCACGGAGTTCGGCGCGGGCTCGTCCTCGCCGCTCCAGCCCGGCTCCAGGCGAAGGTCGTCGGCGTCGGTGGGCAGCAGGTCGCCGGGGCCCATGTCGCCGGGGCGCAGCCGCTCGCTCCACGGCACCCACTCGGGGGCGAGGACGGCGTCGGGGCCGGGCAGCAGCACGACCTCGTCCAGGGTGACGTTCTTGGCGCGCGGGGCGCGGGCAACGGTCACCGCCCAGTGCCAGCCGCGGTAGGCGGCGTCCAGGCACTCGAAGGTGTGGGTGACGACGCGGTCGGCATCCGCCTGGGCGCCGAGGTGTGCCCCGACGGCCTCCGCTCCGACAGCCTCCTCGGCTGCCTGGCGGGCGAGTTCGACGGCCTCGGCACAGAGCCGATCGGGGGTACGGCTTCGCATCGCAGCACTCACGGCGTCGATTCTCTCCCAGTTCTTCTGTCGCCCACGGCGTGTTGCCTGTTCGTCGCGGCTCGGTAGTCCCTCGTCCATTCTGCGCGACCGGGGGCCGCCGCGGGTACCGGCCGCGCCGCTCGTCCGGGCCTGCCGGCGCCCCGGCGCCCGGCGGGCGGACCCTGGGCAGGCTACCCGTCGGTCGGCTCCCCGGCACAGTCCGGGGCCGCGACGGCCCTCCCGGAGGCCGCGCCGAGCGAAGCGGAATCCCGCGTCACCGTGGCGAATCTGGGGCAGGATGGGCTTGTGGCGGACGAGAACCCGTCGCAGCACGCACTGCGCGCCTCGCAGGCCGGCAGCCCCGACGAGGCGAACGCCGTGCCGCGACAGCAGCCTCCGGTCCTCGCTGCGGGCGAACCGCAGCCGGTGGACGATCCCGAGGCGCCCGCCCTCGCCGTGAGCCTGGTCAAGACGGACGTCCCGACGGACCTCGCGGCCGGGGCCACGACCGATGCCGCGACGACCGTCCCGACGGACCTGCGCTCCGGTGCCGGAATCGCCGCCACGGCCGTCGAGGAGGCCGTCCACAGCCGACACCTCACCGCCCTCGACGAGGACCTGGAGGAGGAGGCCGCCGGGCCGCACCGCCACTTCCTGGTCCGCACCGCCTCCGCCGCGGGCGTCCGCACCGGCCGGGTGGTGCACGGCACCGGCCGCCGGATCCGCAAGGCCACCTCCGCCGAGGGCGCGGGCGAGTCCGGCCTGGCCAAGCTGATCGAGCTGCACGCGCTGAACTCCTTCGGCGACATGCTGATCACCATCGCGCTGGCCTCCACCATCTTCTTCTCCGTCCCCACCGGCGAGGCCCGCGGCCGGGTGGCGCTCTACCTGCTGATCACGATGGCCCCGTTCGCCGTGCTGGCCCCGGTGATCGGCCCGCTGCTGGACCGGCTGCCGCACGGCCGCCGGGCGGCCATCGCGATGTCGATGCTGGCCCGGGCGGTGCTGGCCTGGACGATGGCCGGGGTGATCGCGGGCGGCGGCATCGCGCTGTACCCGGAGGCGCTGGGCGTGCTGGTGGCGTCCAAGGCGTACGGGGTGGTGCGCAGCGTCGTGGTGCCGCGGCTGCTGCCGAGCCGGATGTCGCTGGTGAAGGCGAACTCCCGGGTCACCCTGGCCGGGCTGCTGGCCACCGGGGTGGCCGCCGCGGTGGGCGGGCTGCTGCACCTGATCGGGCCGGGCTGGCCGTTGCGCGGGGCGTTCCTGGTGTTCGTGATCGGCACCCTGATGGCCTTCCACCTGCCGCACGAGGTGGACTCGGCGAAGGGCGAGCAGCGGGCGGTGCTGCACGCCGAGGTGCACGGCGAGTCGGCTCCCCCGCCGGGTGCGAAGGCGCCGAAGGCCTCGCTGCGCACGGTCGGCCCGTCGGTGATCCTGGCGCTGCGGGCGATGTCGGCGCTGCGCTGGCTGGTGGGCTTCCTGGTGATGTTCCTGGCGTTCCTGCTCCGGGAGGAGCCGATCGGCGGGCTGCGGCCGACGCTGGCGCTGGGCCTGGTGGCGCTGGCGGCGGGGACGGGCAACGCGCTGGGTTCGGTGCTGGGCTCCTGGCTGCGCACCCGGGGCCCGGAGGCGACGGTCACCGCGATGCTGCTGCTGGCCACCTGTGCCACCGCGGCGGCCGCGCTCTGGTACGGCGCGGTGACGGTGGTCCTGGTGGCCGGGGTGTCCGGGGTGGCGGCCTCGCTGGGCAAGCTGGCGCTGGACGCGCTGATCCAGCGGGACGTCCCGGAGGCGGTGCGGACCTCGGCGTTCGCCCGTTCGGAGACCCTGTTGCAGCTGTCCTGGGTGGCCGGTGGCGCGGTGGGCATCCTGCTGCCGCTGAACGGCGTGCTGGGGCTCTCGGTGGCCGCCGCGGTGCTCGGGGTGGTGCTGCTGTGGACGGTCCGCACGCTCTTCCGGGTGGGCCTGCGGGGGCGCCCGACGGCGCCCCGGGTGGCCTGAACCCGGCGGTGTCCGGCCCAGCGGCCGGGCAGGACGGGGCGGGACGGGGGCAGGACGGGGGCAGGACGGGGGCGGGGCACAACACGCGGTGGCCGACCCCCGCGTAGCGTGATCGGCGAAGCCCGGTAGATTCTGACGCATGAGCCTCAATTCCCGTGTCATCGCCGCCCTCGGCGCCGTCGTCGTGGTCGGCGCCGCCACGGTCGGCACGTCCGTCGCCATCGCCAGCGACCAGACCGAGCACAGCTCGCACCGCGCCACCCTGACGGTCGGCAACTCCTCCATCGCGGCGGACCCGCTCTGCTTCAACGGCGGCTCCGCGATCACCGAGGACCTCCAGCAGGAGTGCCAGGACAAGGCCACCCAGGCCCTCAAGGACGGCACCCTGCCGACCTCGGACGTCGTGGTGAGCGACCGGATCGGCGTCGGCGTGACCCCGAACGTGGGCGACACGGGCTGGTGGGCCTTCACCAACGGCGGCGCCTCGGCCGGCGGCCAGGGCGGCCGCTACAGCCTGATGAACTACGCCAAGGGCACCACCTTCTCCGGCAGCCAGTCGGCCGGCAAGGCGCTGAACGGCTCCGGCAAGACGCTGGTCACCGTGGTCGAGGGCGACAAGAACTCGGACAACCCGATCGCCGTCTGGTACTTCCAGCTGAACACCCAGGACAGCTGACGGTTCCGCGATGACCGCGCGCGCCGTCGCCCCCGCCGGGGAGCACGCACGCAGCGAGCAGCCGGGCCCCGCGCGGGCCCGGCTGCTCGTCGTGGTCGCGGTGCCCGCCGAGGCCGAGGCCGTCCTGCGCGGCCTGCCCGGCGGGGCCGCGGCGCGGCCGCTGCCCGGCGGCGGGCTGCACCGCTGCCAGGCCGCCCCGGTGGACGTCCTGGCCGGCGGGGTCGGTCCGGCCGCCGCCGCGGCCGCCGCCTCGGCCGCGCTCGCCGCGCACCGCTACGGCCTGGTGGTCTCGGCCGGGATCGCCGGCGGCTTCGCCCCGCACGCGCCGGTCGGCGCCACCGTGGTCGCCGACGCGATCCTCGCCGCCGACCTGGGCGCCGACACCCCCGAGGGTTTCGCCGACGTCACCGAGCTCGGCTTCGGCACCGTCCGGCACACCCCTCCCCCGGCCGCCGTCGCGCTGGCCGCGAAGGCCCTGGGTACCCTGGGCGCCGTCACCGGTCCGGTGCTGACCGTCTCCACCGTCACCGGCAGCGCCGAACGGGCCGCCGCGCTGGCCGCCCGCCACCCGGGCGCCGCCGCCGAGGCGATGGAGGGCTTCGGCGTCGCCGAGGCCGCCGCCCGGCACGGCGTGCCGGTGCTCGAACTGCGGACGGTGTCCAACCCGGTGGGCCCGCGCGACCGGGCCGCCTGGCGGATCGGCGAGGCACTGGCCGCCCTGGAGCGGGCCTTCGCCGCGCTGCCCGTCCCCGAACTGATCGAGGAGGCCGGCCGTGGCTGAACGGCTCAGCATCGCGTACTCGCCCTGCCCGAACGACACCTTCGTCTTCCACGCCTGGGCGCACGGCCTGGTGCCCGGCGCGGACGCGCCCGAGGTGACCTTCGCGGACATCGACGTCACCAACGGGATGGCCGAGCGCGGCGAACTGGACGTCCTGAAGATCAGCTACGGCGCACTGCCCTGGGTGCTGGACGAGTACACCCTGCTGCCCTGCGGCGGCGCGCTCGGGCGCGGCTGCGGCCCGCTGGTGCTGACCCGGCCCGGCAACGGCAGCCCGGCGGACCTCGCCGGGAAGACGGTGGCGGTGCCGTCCGAGCGGTCCACCGCCTACCTGCTGTTCCGGCTCTGGGCCGCCACGGCGGTGCCCGGCGGCTTCGGCGAGATCGTCGTCCTGCCGTTCCACGAGATCATGCCCGCGGTCCGGGACGGCCGGGTGGACGCCGGCCTGGTGATCCACGAGGCCCGCTTCACCTACCAGCAGTACGGGCTGCACAGCCTGGCCGACATGGGCGAGGCCTGGGAGGCGGAGACCGGCCTGCCGATCCCGCTCGGCGCGATCGTCGCCAAGCGCTCGCTGGGCGCCGAGCGGCTGCGCGCGCTCACCGACACCGTCCGCGCCTCCGTCCGACAGGCCTGGGCCGACCCCGCGGCCAGCCGGGACTACGTGCTGGCGCACGCCCAGGAGATGGACCCGGACGTCGCGCAGCAGCACATCGGTCTGTACGTCACCGAGTTCACCGAGGACCTCGGCGCGGAGGGCTACGCGGCCGTCCGCGCGCTGCTCACCCGGGCCGCCGCGGAGGGGCTGGTGCCCCCGCTCGACCCGGGTGCGCTCGCGTTCTAGGGCCTGTCTGACAATTCGCGCCGGATCAGCGCGCGGCGTTGGGCGCCCGGCTGGGCGGGCCGGCGAAGCGGCCTCGTACTGGGTCGTACTTGGGCGTTTCGCCGGTGCGTCCAGGCGGGATGCCCGGCGTCGCGCGCCCGGCGGGAATTGTCAGACAGGCCCTAACGCTCGGCCTCAGACGTCGAACTGGTCGGCCACCGCGCGCAGCAGGCCGGCCAGCTTCTGGCCGGTCGGCTTGGCCGGGTAGCGGCCGTGCTGGAGGCCCGGCAGCACCGCGTCCAGGGTGGTGATCAGGTCCTGGACGATCGGCGCCATGTCGTCGGCGCTCTTGCGCTGGGCGGCCGCCACCGACGGCAGCGCGTCCAGCAGCTGCACGGCCATCGCCTGATCGCCGCGGTGGCCGGCCACCACGCCGAACTCGACCCGCTGGCCCGGCTTCAGCGCGGTGACACCGGTGGGCAGCGCCTTGGTGTGGACGAAGACGTCGCCGCCGTCGTCGCGCGACAGGAAGCCGAAGCCCTTCGTCTCGTTGAACCACTTGACCTGGCCGGTGGGCATCTCGAACAGTCCTCGAATGGGTGTGAGGGATCCCGGCCCTGGCCGGGGATCACTGGGTGGTGGGAAGGTGCGGCCGACCTCGGCTCGGCGCCCGCGGGCGCTCATGGTCAGCACGCTGTCAGGAGCAGACTAACGGTCCGTCACTGCCTCATCCGCGTTCCGCGAGGGTTCCGCGCTCCGGGGCACGTTCCGGGCGGTACGGACGCGGCGGTCTCGCGGTCAGGGGTGATCCGGTACTGGCGCGGCCTGGGCGCGACTCGGCGCATTCCATCGGCTCACACCCCCGGGTCCAAGGACGCGGGGCGCACCTGTCGCGCCCCTCGGCACCCCCTGCATACCCCCGCCCAGCAGGGATCAAAACGTTCAGCTCCCGGGAAACTGCGCAACGTGACCGACCCGCTCCGGTGGCAGGGCCCGGCCGGTGCTCTGCCAGACTGGAGGCGCCCCAGCCCAACCCCGGAGGAGCGAGCAGACGTGAGCAGCCAGAGCGCCGACCGCGGCGACGTGTACGTCAAGGCCGGAGCCGTCGTCTTCGGTCTGGGCGCGCTCGCCACCCTGGTCACCTTCGTCCCGCTGTTCCTGCACCTGACGCCGCTGCCGACGGCCGCGTACTGGCTGAGCATGCTGATGCCGGCGGGCTTCCTGCTCGCGCTCACCGGCCTGTACGTGAACGCGCGGGACCAGCGCCGCCGACTGGAGTCCGCGGAGGCCGTGGGGTCCTAGCCGGCCAGGTGCCCGGCCAGCCAGGCCGGGAAGGCGGTGAGGTCCGCCAGCACCACGTCCGCCCCGGCCGCCCGCAGCTGGGCCTGGTCGTACGGGCCGGTGGCCACGCCGACCGCGACGGCCCCCGCGGACCGGGCGCCCCGGACGTCGCCGAGGTGGTCGCCGACGTACACGGTGGCGCCGTGCTCGCGCAGCGCCTCGCCCTTGGTCTCCGCCCACAGGTCGCCGACCAGGGCGTCCGCGTGCAGCCCGGCGTGCTCCAGGTGGAGGCGGGCGTTCGGCTCGTACTTGCCGGTGATCACCGCGACCCGGCCGCCGTGGGCGCGGACCGCCTCGACGGCGGCGTGCGCGCCCGGGAGGGCGACGGTCGGGGCGAAGGCGTGCTCGCGGTAGAGCGTGCGGTAGCGGTCGGCGATCTCGTCCAGCCGCTCCGCCGGGAACCAGTTGCGCAGCTCGTCCAGGAGCGGCGGGCCGAGCCTGGTCACCACCAGGTCCGCGTCGACGAAGGTGCCGGTCTCCGCCGAGAGCGCCCGGTAGGTGGCGTGGATGCCCGGCCGGGTGTCCAGCAGGGTCATGTCGAGGTCGAAGCCGACGGTGAGCGGGGCGGTGCGGAGCGCGGGCATGCGGCCAGGCTATCCAACGGCGGGCGGGCCGGACGAGGGGATTCGCCCCGGCCCCGCGGAGGCGGGTGGGCGGCGCGCTCGGGGTGGCACTTAACGGCAATTCAGGTGCCAGCTCGGACATAATCGACGCGCCCCCGAAGCCTCGCCGCCTGAGGACGGACCGCCGATGCACCGGATCACCCGCCGCTCCCTCCTCACCGGTGCCGGCGCCGCCGCGCTGGCGGCCTGCACCACCCGGCGCCCGGCCCCGCTCACGGTGGACAGCGTCGGCGCGGGCGTCACCGCCTCGCCGACCCCGGTGCCGCCGGTCACCGTGAACACCGCCACCGGGCCGGTGCTGGTGCCCGGCGAGCCGCTGCGGGTGGTGGTCCTGGACACCGACGCCCTCGACTCGGCGCTCACCCTCGGCATCACCCCGGTCGGCGCCGCGCTGCCCGCCGGGGACAGCGGCTTCCCCGACTACTGGCCGGCCTCCCGGACGGCCGGCATCCGCCCGGTCGGCCCGGCCGGCGCACCCGACCTGGCCGCGGTGCGGGCCCTGCGGCCGGACCTCATCCTGTCCAACCAGGCCCGCGACGGCGACCGCTACGAGCAGCTGCGCGAGCTCGCGCCGACCGTCCTCACCCAGACCAGCGGGGCCCCCTGGAAGGCGGACTTCCAGCTGCACGCCCGGGCGCTGAACCGGGAGGAGGCCGCGGCGGCCTTCGTCGGCTCGTACCAGCGGCACGTCAACCAGGTGACGCAGGCGCTGTCCGCCGCGAAGCTCTCGGGGCGGAAGGTCAGCCTGGTCCGGTTCGTGGAGGGCGGCGGGATCCGGCTGTACGGGCGACAGAGCTTCCCGGGGACCGTCCTGGCGGATGCCCAGGTCGCCCGGCCGGACGCGCAGAACGTCGACCACTCCGACGTCGAGATCCCGCCGGACCAGCTCGCCAAGGCGGACGGGGACCTGCTGCTGTACGCGACCTACGGCGATCCGGCGCGGGCGGGCACCACCGCGGTGCTGGCCGGCCCGGCCTGGCAGACGCTGAGCGCGGTGAAGGCGCACCGGGCGTTCCCGGTGGACGACCAGCTGTGGTTCCAGGGCATCGGGTACACCGGGGCCAACTTCATGCTGGACGAGTTGCAGCGCTTCCTCGGGGCGTAGCGGGCGCTCTGCGCGGTCCGCCCGACCGCGTCCTACCGGCCGCTCAGGGACTGGCGCAGCCGGGAGTGCAGCAGGCGGACGGCGGGCGCGGGCCGGTCGCGGTGGGCGGCCAGGCCCAGGCGGGCACGGACGGCGGCGTCGACGATCGGGACGGCCCGGAAGGCCGCTCCGGGCGCGGCGGAGGGGGTGAGGACGGCGACCCCGGCGCCGCGTTCGGTGAGGTGGAGGAGGGTCGCCGGGGAGCTGGCGTTGATGTCGACGCGCGGCTCCAGGCCGAGGCCGAGGCAGGAGCGCTCGTAGGCGGCGCGCAGGCCCGTCCCCGGGGAGAGGCAGAGGATCTTCTCGGCGGACAGGTCGGCGAGGCGGACGGACGGGCGGTCGAGGCGGTGGCCGACCGGGACGACGGCGACGATCGGCTCGTCGACCAGGATGACGGTGTCCAGCCCGGGGTCGGGCTCGCCGGCGAAGCCGATCAGGGCGAGGTCGAGGTCCCGGGCCAGCACCCGGGCCTGGAGCAACCGGGAGTCGTCCTCGTGGAGGGAGAGTTCGATCCCGGGGTGGGTGCGGCCGAGCTCGGCGACCACGTCGAGGAAGCCGGGGATCGAGCAGCCCATGATCATCCCGAGCCGGACCCGGCCCCGGACGGCGTCGGCGAACTCGGCGGCGGTGTGCTGGATGGCTTCGAGGGTGTGCAGGGCGTCCTTGGCCAGCGGGAGGATCGCCTCGCCGGCCGGGGTGAGCCGGATCCGGCGGTTCGAGCGGTCGAGCAGCCGCTGACCCAGCTCGCGTTCGAGCTTGGCGACCTGCGTGCTGATGCCGGACTGGCTCACGTGCAGGCGGGCCGCGGCGGCGGTGAAGGAGCCCTCGTCGACGACGGCGGCGAGGTAGCGCAGCTGGTGCATCTCCATAACTGCGGATGATAGCTGGCATCTGATCCATCTGTTGGACGGATCGTCAGCTTCGGGCGGACCATGGAGACATGACGACGACGAAGACCGTGCGCGAGATTTCCGAGACCTACTTCACCGCCTGGCAGGCGGGCGACTTCGAGACGCTGCGCGAGCTGCTGGCGGAGGACGTCGACTTCGTGGGTGCGCTGGGCACCGCCTCGGGGGTGGAGGAGGCCCTGGCCGGGCTCAAGGGCCTCGGGCGGGTGCTGGAGAAGATCGAGGTGCACGCGCGGGTGGTCGAGGGCGACGACGTGATCACCTGGTTCGACCTGCACACCAGCATCGCGCCGCCGGCGGCCACGGCGAACTGGAGCCACGTGGAGAACGGGAGGATCACCCGGATCCGGGTGACCTTCGACCCGCGCGAGCTGCTGGCGGCGATGGGTCGCTGAGCGGGAGCTCGACGGGGGCAGGAGGGCCGTGATCGCCGGAAGGCGGTCGCGGCCCTCCCCGGTTACCGGAACAGCTCGCCCAGGTGGTGGGTGAGGATGGCCAGTGCGGCCTCGCCGTTCCGCTGCCCGCCGAGGACGCTCGACCCGAGGCCGTTGACCATCGCGAGCAGCCCGGCGGCCGCCATTCCGGCGTCCCGGCCGGCGTCGATCTCCCCGGCCGCCTGCGCCGCGCGGAGCTGCTCGGCGAGGAAGCCCTCCAGCAGTTCGGGCTGCTGGACCACCTTGCCCATCACCTCGGGGTCGCTGAGCACCAGCGTGTAGTACGCGGTGTACGTCCGCGTGATCCGGCGGCTCTCCGGGTCGGTCGGCAGGATGCTCGTCAGGATCGCGGTGACGACGCGGCGGGGCGTGGGCGGGCTGCCGGCCTCGGCGATGAACCGCTCCATCCGGGCCTGGAGTTGGGTGCCGAGCCGGGCGAAGGCGTCCAGCAGCAGGCCTTCCTTCGTCGTGAAGTAGTACTGCACCAGCCGCAGCGACACGCCCGCCTCCGTGGCGACCGCCCGCATGCTGGCCGACTGCAGGCCCTCGGTGTCGGCGATGCGCAACAGCGCCTCGGCGATCTGCCGCCGCCGTTCCTCGTGGTCCACCTTCGCGGTCACGCGCCCGTCCTCCCGCTCTCCTGGTACACCCGTATCATGCCTGTGATACACATGTACCATGCGAATCAGCGAGTTCCGGAACACCACGGCCGAAGACCGCTTCCGCGCCGCCTACCAGCACGCCCTGACGCAGCTCTGGCCCGGGCCGAGGACCGCGCTCGACGTACCCACGGCCTTCGGCGCCACCCGCGTCTACCGCACCGGGCCCGCCGAGGGGCGGCCGATCGTCCTGCTGCCCGGTTCCGGCGGCAACGCATTGATGTGGCACCGGTACGTCGACGCGCTCGCCGCGCACCACCCCGTGATCGCCGTCGACACCCTCGGCGAACCCGGCGCGAGCGTGCAGACCGCGCCCGTCCGCGACGGCCGCGACGGCGCCGCCTGGCTCGACGAACTCCTCACCGCCCTCGACGCACCGGCCGCCCACCTGGTCGGCTGCTCCTACGGCGGGTGGCTCGCCCTGCACCACCAGCTCCACCACCCGGGCCGCGCCGACGACACCCTCACCCTGCTCGACCCGGCCGGGCTCGCCGACGTCGGCCGGCGCTTCTACACCTGGCTCATCGCCGGCGGCCTCGCCGCCCTGGCCCCGCGCGCCCTCCGGCCCCGGCTGGCCCGGCGGGTCGGCAACAGCGCCATCCTCGAGACCGAGCTGATGACCCTCGTCCGCGTCGGCATGGGCTTCCGCCGCGCCCTCCCGCCGGCCACCACCCTCACCGACGACGAACTCCGCCGCCTCACCACCCCCGCCCTCTTCCTGCTCGGCGCCCGCAGTGCCCTGCACGACTCCGCCGAGGCCGCCGCCCGGCTCCACCGCCTCGCCCCCACCGCGCGGGTCGAGCTCGTCCCCGACGCCGGCCACGCCCTCCCCACCGACAACCCGGACCTGGCCATCGCCCGCATCCTCACCATGGCCGCCGGGCAGGCCGGTTGAGCGCACCACCCCGGTCCGCAAAAAGGCTCAGGGCCGTCGGACCGGGGTGGTCCGACGGCCCTGTTCGGCCGGTTCACCGGTCAGGCCTTGTTGAAGGTGTTCTTGGCCCAGAGGTAGGAGAGCACGGCGATGCCGGCGCACCAGGCGGCGGCGATGGCGCCGCTGTTGCCGATCGGGGTGCCGAGCAGGAGGCCGCGCAGGGTCTCCATGATCGGGGTGAAGGGCTGGTACTCGGCGAACCAGCGGATGGCGGTGGGCATGGAGTCGGTGGGGACGAAGCCGCTGCCGAGGAAGGGCAGCAGGATCAGCGGCATCGGGGCGTTGCTGGCGGCCTCGGGGGTCGGGGACTTCATGCCGAGGGCGACCGCCAGCCAGGTGATGGCCACCACGAACAGGGTGAGCAGTCCGGCGGCGGCGAGCCACTCGACGGCCGTGGCGGTCGGGTGGAAGCCGATCCCGAGGGCGACGCCGATGACGACGGCCATGCCGAGCAGCTGCTGGATGACGCTGCCGACCACGTGGCCGGTGAGCACCGAGGAGCGGGAGATCCGCATGGTGCGGAAGCGGGCGATGATGCCTTCGGTCATGTCGCTGGCGACCATGACGGCGGTTCCGGTCGCGGCGGTGGCGGCCGCCATGAGCAGGATGCCGGGGACGACGTAGTCGACGTACTCGTCACGGCCGCCGCCGAGGCCGGCGCCGAGGGTGCCGCCGAAGACGTAGACGAACAGGAGCAGGAGGATGACGGGCGTCGCGACCAGCTGCACGGTCATGGACGGGTAGCGGACCAGGCGCTTGAGCTGACGCCGGATCATGGTCGAGGAGTCGCGGACGGCGAGGCTGACGGTGCTCATCGGGTGGTCTCCTTCTGCTGCTGGCCGGTGAGGGTGAGGAAGACGTCGTCGAGGTCGGGGGTGTGGACGCTCATGTCCGCGACGTCGATGGCGCGTTCGTCCAGGAGGTTGAGCAGTTCGCGGATCGTGCGGACGCCGCCGTCGCTCGGCACCTGGAGGGTGAGCGCCTCCGTGTCGGCGATCCCGGCGCCGAAGAGCCGGCGGGCCGCGTCCAGCAGCCGCTGGTCGGCGAAGGTGAACGTGATGTGGCCGCCGGGGATGAGCCGCTTGAGCTCCTCGGCGGTGCCCTCGGCGATCAGCCGCCCGTGGTCCAGGAGCGCGATGCGGTCGGCGAGTTCGTCGGCCTCCTCCAGGTACTGGGTGGTGAGGAAGATGGTGACGCCGCTCGCGACGAGCTCCCGGACGATCTGCCACATGGAGCGGCGGCTGCGCGGGTCGAGGCCGGTGGTGGGCTCGTCCAGGAAGATCAGACGGGGGTCGCCGACCAGGGTCATCGCCAGGTCGAGCCGGCGCTGCATGCCGCCGGAGTAGGTGCCGGCCGGCTTCCGGGCCGCCTCCACCAGGTCGAAGCGGTCGAGCAGTTCGGCGGCCTTCCGCCTGCCGTCCCGGCGGGACAGGTGCTTGAGGTCGGCCATGAGGAGCAGGTTCTCCTCGCCGGTGAGCAGCTTGTCGACCGCCGAGTACTGGCCGGTGACGCCGATCGCGCCGCGCACGTCGTCCGGCCGGCGGGCCAGGTCGTGTCCGGCCACCTGGACGGTGCCGCCGTCGGCCGTGATCAGGGTGGACAGGATCTGGACGGTGGTGGTCTTGCCGGCGCCGTTCGGGCCGAGCAGGGAGAAGATCGTCCCTTCCGGGACGGTCAGGTCGACGCCGTCCAGGACGACCTTGTCGCCGTAGGACTTGCGCAGTCCGTTCGCCGCGATGGCCAGGTTGGTCATGGTGCTGCTCCTCAGGGGCTCCGGTCGGGGACTGCGGGTCAGAGGCTGCGGGCGGTGATGTCGCCGTAGGAGGTGCTCGCGTGGATGGTCAGCTCGGCGGCGGCGCCCTCGCTGTTCCTGAGCGCGTTGTGGATCCGGCCGTAGGAGGTGCCGGCGTCCAGGGAGGCGGAGACGCCGTGGGCGGCGACGACCGACACCTCGCCGGCCTCGGTGCGCAGGGTGACCGTGCCGCGGACCGCCTCGGCGATGCGGATGTCGCCCTTCTGGGTGCTGATCCGGGCGGAGCCGCCCAGTCGGCCGACCGAGACGTCGCCGGCCAGGAGGCTGAGGCGGGCACCGTCGGTCTCGTCGAGCTCGATCGAACCGTGCGCGCTCTCGACGGCGACCTCGCCGAGCCGGCCGACGCCCCGGAACTCGGCGCTGGCCAGCTTCGCGTCCACCCGAGAGCCGGCGGGCAGCTCGACGGTCACCTCGACGGATCCGGAGGGGCCGAGCAACTGGTGCTTCGCCGCTGCGGCCTCGATCCGCAGGACGCCGCCGTCGTAGGAGACCTCGAACTGCTCGGCCGCCTTCACGTCGCGGCTCTTCGAGGCGTCCGCGGGCCGGATCTCGACCGTGGTGACGGCCTGGTCGCCGGCGACGAGCCGGACGCGCCCCGCGGGGATGTCGAGGACGGCGGCGACCGGGGTGGGGGTGTCGAACTTCTGCATCGTGCGCTCCTTGTCCTGGGCCGGAGTACCGGGCCGGGCGCCTTGCGCACCCGCCGTTTCCGACATTGGAAAAGCTACGTTGCTTTCCAATGTGTGGCAACAGGTTCGTTGCACAGGAGGTGCATTTGCGCAGGTGGGAGCCTATAAATCGTTGCAACTGGTGGGAATCTAATGCAACGTCAGCCGCCCGCCCGTTGCAATGGATTGAAGATGAACGCTATAGTGGGGGCATCAGGGACCACAAAGGAGGCTGTGATGCCGGGAGGCAGGCTCACCCAGCAGGAACGCCAGCAGATCGCACTGGGCCTGGCCGAGGACCTGCCCTACGCGGAGATCGCCAGGCGGCTCGAACGTCCGACCTCGACCGTCACCCGCGAGGTGATGCGCAACGGTGGCCCCACCGGCTACCGGGCCGACCTCGCCCACCGGGCCACCGAACGTCGAGCGCACCGGCGCAGGCCGACCGCGCCACCGGGGCCGGAGGCGGCCGCGCAGGCGCACGGGCCGGACACCGACGCCGTGCGCGAGTACGAGGAGATGTTCACCACCGTCCTCATGCAGTCGGGCCTGCCCAAGATGATGTCCCGCGTCCTGGTCTGCCTCTACACCACCAACGCGCGCAGCGTCACCGCGGCCGAACTCGTCCAGCGCCTCCAGGTCAGCCCGGCGTCCGTCTCCAAGGCGATCGCCCTGCTGGAGGCCCAGGGGCTGGTCCGCCGGGAACGCGACGAACGCCGCCGCGACCGCTACATCGTCGACGACGACGTCTGGTACCAGTCCATGCTGGCCAGCGCCCGCGCCAACGCCCAGTTGGTCGACGCCGCCCGCCAGGGCGTCGCCGTCCTCGGCCCCGACACCCTGGCCGCGGCCCGGCTGGAGAACATCGCCCGCTTCCTCGACTTCGTCTCCGAGAGCATCACCCGCGCCGCGGAACAGGCTCGCGACGTGCTCTCCACGAGGCCCGAAGCGCACTCGGACGCCGGGGTCTGACCTGCCCTCAGTCCCTGACCGGGCCGTCGGTGTCCTCGTCCTCGTCGAGCGTCTCGGGCGGGGGCGCGAGGAGCATCGGCGGCTCCGCCCCGGGGCCGAGGAGGGCGTCGAGCGGGGTGTCGTCGGCGGCCACCAGCACGACCGTGCCCTCGGCGAGGCCGGCCGGCAAGGACGGGTCGACCGCCGCCTCGACGTGCAGGACCAGCGCGGCACGCGGGTCGACGGCGGAGCGGGCCGGGAAGTCGGCCGGGTCGACGCGGAGGGCGCGCAGGCCGACCGGGTAGACGGCGACGGCGACCGTCAGCCGGTCGCCCGCCCGCGTGTGCTCGGCCCACCCGTCCGTCTGGAGCAGGTAGAACGCCCCGGACCCCTCGTGGCAGTACGCGCCGAGCCGGACCACGGCGCGCTCACCCGGCGTGCCGTCCGGGTCCACGACCAGGACGGCGGTGGGTAGGTCCGGGTCGAGGCCGGAGCGGACGTACAGGCGGGCCACGGGGACCTCCGGGCGAGTGCGGCGGGTCGGGCCACCAGTACAGCACCGGCCCAACGGCGCTGCGGCAGAAGGGTCGTGGTCACGCCGCCGGGGGCTCGGACGGACGGTGCGGTGGCAGGGGCTACCCGCACCGTCCGGCGTCCTCGGGGCAGCCCCGCAGCCGGTCGTGTTCGTCGAGGCCTTCGGTGCCTTGCACGATCAACGCGCCCAGGCCGTGTTCGCGGGCGATGTCGACGGCCCGCTGGAAACACACCCGGGCGTCGTCCCACTCGCCGAAGTGGGTGTGGGCGCGGCCCGTCACGACCAGGCAGTCCGCCAGAGAGTCGAGGTTCCCCATCCGCTGGTGGATCTGGCGGGCCTCCCCCAGCACGGCGAGGGCTTCCTCGCGTCGCCCCAGGCCGCGCAGCGCGTCGCCGAGATTGGACAGCGTGATCGCGACGTGGTTGGCGTTTCCGTGGCATCGCCAGATCTCCAGTGCCTCTCGGAACCGGATCTCGGCTGCTGCGAAGTCCTCCATGTGCAGATAGGAGAACGCCATCGTGCTCACCATGAAGCCGCTGGTCTCCGCCGAGCGGTCGAGGTCGAGGGCCATCTGCGCGTAGGCGAGGCCCGCCGCGCCGTCGCCCCTCTGGTTGTGGGCCACGGCGAGATTTCCCAGAACGACACCGGCAAGTCGCTGGAGGAGACGGTCGGTGGCGCCGTTCCGGTCTGGTTCAACGCCCCGCGCGACCAGCTGAACATCGCCGCCTACGGCTACCCGTCCGCTCCGCCGTTCGACGGCCAGGAGCTGGAGCGCTGCGACGGCGGCAAGCCCACCCGCCTGTCCTGGGACCGCACCCGCCCGACGATGCTCGTCATCGGCTGCACGATGACCGGCGGTTCCAGCGGTGGCGCCTGGCTGGTCACGAAGGACGGCAAGCCCGCCCTGATCAGCAATGTCTCCATTGGGCCGCACGGCCGGACGACGTGGCTGGCCGGACCGTACCTGGAGGGCGAAGCCGAAGGTCTCTACAACTTCATCGCCAAGAAGGGCTGACCGGCCCCGACCCGCGGCACGGGAAGGCCGCCGGGCCCTCCCCTCCCCCGCGTCAGGCGGCGGCGGTCCGCATCACCCGGGTGCGGACCGCCCAGGCCGCCGCGCCCAGGGCGAAGCCGTAGACCGCGACCAGGCCGTGGCCGTTCTCCTGCCCCAGCCACATGGCGAGGCCCAGCACGGGGACGCCGGCCGCCAGCGCGATCTCCTTGGGGAGGCGAGTGCGGGTGAGCAGAGCCAGGGCGAGGGTCGCGCCGAGGAAGTAGGTGGCGCCGGAGCTGCCGGCGAAGTTGCGGGGGTCGGCGCTGGGGCCGCCGCCGAGGCCGAGCAGGGTGTCGATCCGGCCGGGCAGCAGGATGCCGGCGAGGAAGAAGCCGAGGGTGAGCGGGCCGCCCCAGTACCAGTGGGCGAGGGCGGCGACGGCGGCGAGCGTGGCGAGGTTCCACAGGCCGCCGCCGAGGCCGCCGTTCTGCATGAACACCGAGGTGAACTCGCGCCACCAGCCGGACTTGGCGGGGTCGGCGTCCAGCGCGTCCATCGCCCCGGACCAGAGCAGTTGGAGCAGCACGCCGCCGACGGCGAGCGCGGTCAGGACGACGGCCGCCCACGGGACGGGCCGGCCACGCAGCGTGTCGCGGCCGACGACGCCGAGCCCGCTGTTGACCATCATCACCATCAACGCGGCCGTGGTCGCGTTGAACAGGATCGCCCCCATGCCCGTCCCCCCATTTCCAACACTGTTCGAAAACCGAGCAGGAGCAAACTAGCACAGTTTTCGAACGGTGTTGGAAAACCTTGTACGGTGGACCGCATGAAGCTCACCAAGGAGCGCATCGTCGACGCCGGCATGACCGTCTTCGCCGAGGTCGGCTACCACAACCTGTCGATGCGTCAGGTCGCCGAGCGACTCGACGCCCACGCCGGCAGCCTCTACTACCACGTGCGCGGCAAGGAGGAGTTGCTCGCCCTGATGGCCGACCGGGTCTGCCGCCGGGCCTACGACACCGGCACCGCGGCGCTGGCCGACCTCCCGCCCGAGGCCACCTGGCAGGACCGGGTCGAGGCCCAGGCCACCGCCCTGCGCCGCAGCATCCTGCCCCACCCCGGCGGCGCCCAGCTGCTCGCCGAGAGCCCCGGCGTGCTGAGCCCCGGCGGCCTCTCCCTGATGGAACGCCTGCTGCGCACCCTCCTCGACGCCGGCGTGCCCGCCGCGCACTGCGGGATCGCCGCGGACACCCTGCTCAGCCACGTCACCGGCTTCGTGCTCCAGGAGCAGAACCAACCCGCCGCCCCGCCGCCCGTCACGGCGGAGCGCTACGCCGAGCTGTGCGAGCAGTTCCCGCTGATCATGGGGCCGTTGCTGCCCCGGCTCGACCAGGACGAGAAGTTCCGCCGCAGCGTCCGGCTGCTCTGCGCGGGCTTCGCGGCACCGGCCTGAGCGGAAGCGAAGCAGCCTCGGAGCCGGCCTCGGAGCCGGCCTCAGCCGGCCGTGCCGCCCAGGGCGGCGCGGACCAGGCGGCCGATGACCGGGACGGCGCCCAGCAGATCGCCGTCCGCCGCCCGGGCTAGGCCGTCGTAGGTCTCGAACGCGGTGAGGACGAAGAGCAGCCTGGCCGCGTCGGCCGGGGCGGCCGGAAGGCGGGCGGCGAGCACGGCCGCGCCCTCGCGACGGCGGGCGTCCCGGTCGGCGACGACCCGGCCGACCTCCTCGTCCAGCGCGGCGAGGGCACGCAGGCGCCGGGTGCAGAGCGGGTCGACGGCCCAGAAGCCGCCCATCACCTCGACGAACCGGTCCACCGCCGCCCACGGGTCGGCCGGCGTGAACGCCTCGGCGAGCCGGGCCATGCCGCCCTGGGCGGCCAGGGCGTCGCAGACGGCCTCCAACAGGCCGGTCTTGGAGCCGAACTGGTAGTAGACGGTGGCCCGGGCGACGTCCGCGCGCCGGGCCACCGCGTCGAGCGAGAGTGCGCCGGTGTCGGCCAACTGGGCCCGCGCGGCCGCGACGATCCGCGCCCGGGTCTCGTCGACCTCCGCCTGCCGCTGTCCCATCCGGTAGGACCGGGGGCTCATCGCGCCCGCCTCCCCTCGCCACTCACGTCCGCAGGACCACCCGTACGACCATCCATACGACTAGGCAGTATCCACGATCCGCCCGCAGGCAGGCCTCAGACGATCACCCGCCCGCCACTGACGTCCAGGGTCTGCCCGGTGATCCAGGACGACGCCCCGGAGGCCAGGAAGAGCGTGGCCGAGGCGATGTCCTCCGGTTCGCCGAGGCGGCCCAGCGGGTGCGCGGCGGCGACCGCGGCCCGCACCTCGGGCGGCATCACGGCGGCGGTCCGCTCGGTGCGGACGGCGCCGGGCGCGAGGGCGTTGACCCGCACCCCCGCCCCGGCGAGTTCCAGCGCGAGGTGGCGGGTGTACATCAGCACCCCCGCCTTGGCGGCGGCGTACGCGGCGGAGGCGCCGCTGGGCAGCCGGCCCGCGGTCGAGGCCATGGTGACGACCGAGCCGCCGCCGCGCGCCAACACGCCGGGCAGGAAGGCCCGAACGGTGAGGAAGGTGGCGGTGAGGTTGCCGTCCAGGACAGACCGCCAGTGCTCCTCGGTCTCGCGGACGGTCGGGACGGGGTAGCCGTCGCCGCCGGCGAAGGCCGCCAACACGTCGACCGGGCCGAGGTCCTGCTCGATCCGCTCGGCGGCCGAGCCGAGCGCGGCCGCGTCGGTGCAGTCGGCGACCAGGCCGAGCGCCTGGGTGCCGCCCGCGCGCAGTTCCTCGGCGACGGCGGTCAGCGCGGCCCGGTCGCGGCCGAGGACGGCCACGGCCGCGCCCTGCCGGGCGAAGGCGCGGGCCGTCCCGGCGCCGATGCCGCGGCTGCCGCCGGTGATCACAACGACCTTGCCGTCCAGGTCGGGGTACCGAACTCCCATGTCCTGTCGCTCCTTTGGGGTTGCTTCCACGGATCGCTGTGGTTTCATTCATACAGTCCGTCTGAATGAATCTCAAGAGACGCCCCGGCCGCTCGCCCCCACAGGAGGAACCCGTGAAGATCGCCGTCGTCGGCGCCACCGGACGTACCGGCCGCCTGGTGGTCGGCCTCGCCCTGGCCGCCGGCCACACCGTCACCGCCGTCGCCCGAAACCCGGCCCGGCTACCGGAGTTCGCGACCGGCACCCCGCTCACCGCACAGGCCGACATCCACCGGCCCGGCTCCCTGCACGGGCCGCTGGCAGGCCAGGACGCGGTCGTCGCCACCCTCGGCACCGCCGACCGCCGGCCCACCACCGTCTTCTCCGACGGTGCACGCGAGTTGACCGCCGCCGCCCGGGCCGGCGGGGTGCGACACCTGGTCACGATGGGTTCGGCCGGCCTGGAGACCAGCCAACTCCCGTTCGCCCAACGGATGGTGACCAGACTGGTGGTCAACCGGGTGTACCGGGAGGTCCACCACGACCTGGCCCGGATGGAGGCGGTGCTGGACGCCTCCGACACCGACTGGACGGTGGTCCGGGTGCCGATGCTCAAGGACGGGCCGCCGGCCGCGCACCCGCTGGTCTCCTACGACCGGCCGCTCCCGCGCGCCGGCACCGCCACCCGCGCCACCGTCGCCGCCTGGATCACCGACCACCTCGGCGACCCGGAGACCTTCCGCCGCCTGGTCCACCTCGCCGACGGCTGACGGCGACGGGCGTCGCGCGGCCTGCTCAGCTCCCCGCCGCGACGCTCCGCCGCCACGCCTGGAACCGGTCGAACCGGCCGATCGACTCGCGCAGCCGGCTGTCCGGAGCCGCGAACAGGGACCTGATCCGGCCGGCCGGGTCCAGCAGCGGGATGGAGTACTCGTCCAGCTCCTCCAGCTCCGCCAACACCTCCCGCTCGTACGCGCCCAAGTCGCCCCGGGCGTACGTCACCAGCGGGTACCCGCCCGCCGGCTGCTCCGGGGGCGGCGGGACGGGGCTGCACCGCCACACCACCCCGCAGTGGCGGACCAGCGTCTCGCCCAGGTACCAGGCGGCGACCTCCAACAGCTGCTCCTCGCGGGCCTCGTGAACGGCCTCCCAGCTCGTGAACCGGTCCCGGACCAGCGCTTCGAGCCGGTCGAGCGAGGCCGGTGCGAAGTCCCAGCCGCCGCCGTTCTCCTCGGCCCACACGGGGAAGGCGCGGCGCTGCGCGGCCAGCCACGCGGTCAGCCGGGGGTTGTCGGCCCACACCGGGCTGTCGATCGTCGTCATGCGCGCCACCCTACGACGGCGGGGCCGAGCCAATCGTAATGATCCTGTGCGCAAGGCGAATTGACGTTCAGTAGACCGCGAGACGGCACGGCACTGGTATGACGATCCGTCTAATGTGAGAGGCCTTTGCGGCGTCGACATGTCACGGGGGCCCCCGACGCCGCAGCGAACCCTCATGCTTGCGGGGCCCCATGGGGGAAATTCCGCGTGACACACCACATACCCCGCCGCACGCGCCCGTGGGCGCGCGCCGGCGTCGCTCTCGCCTGCACCACCGTGCTCGCCCTCACCGGCCTGCCGGGCCTCCAGGGCACCGCGTACGCGGCCAAGGGCAAGCCCTGTGACCAGACCTACGTCCTGCCCGGCAACGGCAAGCCCGGCAGCTCCTTTCCCTGGAGCGGTGACAACCTCAGCACCACCCGGTCCAAGGACGCCTGGGACTCGTACGAGTACAACGCTCCGCGCCAGGCCCTCGACGGGCTCACCATCCCGTCCGACCCGGCCGAACAGGCCCGCTTCCTGGACCAGTTCACCAAGGAGTACGACGAGTACCCGGAGAACACGCCCGAACGCGCCTACGCGCGCTACAAGAAGTACCTCACCGAGAAGGACAACCCGAAGTACAAGACCTTCGACGCCTGGCTGGCCAACGGCTACATCCTTCCGCACAACAACAACCAGCGCGGCGCCTACTTCGAGCAGAAGGTCGTCAACGACCTCGGGCTGATCGGCCCCGACTGGCTCTGCCAGGAGGAGATCCCGATCCTGGACAAGGACGGCAAGCCCGTCCTCGGCAAGGACGGCAAGCCGCTGGTCCGCAAGTTCGACGCCGTGAACTACAAGACCAACGACTTCCTGGAGTTCAAGGCCGGCGCCAGCCGCGACACCAAGCAGGACCCGGCGAACGCGGGCTTCGTGAAGGACCCGCGGTACAAGGACGCCAAGATCACCTACGTGTTCGGCGAGAAGCAGACGAAGGCGACCAGGGACTACCTGGACGGGCTGCGCAAGGACGCCGGGAAGGACTCCCGGATCCGCACCTACGAGCACATCTCCACCAGCAAGCCGGTCTACAACAAGGCCAGCCCGTGGGCCAGCCGCGACAGGAACATGACCCCCGGCGGCAACGCGCCCGCCGGCGGGGCCTCCCGCACCGTCCAGGGCTCCCTGCCCACGCCGAAGGACATGGCCGAGCAGCTGGCGCGCCAGCGCGCCCAGGACCCGAACGGCCTGCGGGTGCGCGGCCCGGGTGGCGTCGACTTCTCCACCCTGGAACTGTCCTACGTCGGCAAGCCCGTCAAGGGCCAGGCCCTGAACTACGCCTTCTCCGCGAAGGAGGCCGACCAGGACGACGACGACCTCGGCTGGGGCGGCCAGGAGAAGGCGAAGCTCATCTCCGACTCCTTCTTCACCTGGCTCGCGCTGACGCCGGACCGGTTCTGGGTGAACCTCATGCCGGACCAGCCCGACCGGATCATGGACGAGACCTTCGGGAAGACCGACGCCGGCCGCGTGCTGCTCCAGGCCGACCTGGAGATGAAGCACGACTACGCCAAGGACGTGGACCCCCGCCAGGGCGTCGGGAAGAAGCTCTCGGACGCGATGACCGCCGCCGGCCTCCCCTGCGGCCCGACGGTCCGCAACTGGATCGTGCCGCAGCCCGCCAAGGTCCGCGCGGACGAGAACGGCATCTACATCCTCGACGCGCCGCTGAAGGTCAACACCGAGGCGTTCACCATCAACGCCCCGAACCCGAACGGGGAGTGCAAGCTCACCGACGCCCAGCGCGCGACCGCCGAGCGCCTGCTGCGCGAGATCGTCGTCCCGGACATCGAGCAGAAGGTCAACAACGCCCCGGCGTACGCGGACCTGCGCCGCGTCTACAAGGCCCGGGTCGCCGCCGAGTACGTCCGGCAGCAGGACCAGCAGCAGGCCACCGACTACCGGCCGATCATCAACAGCAACAACGTCGCCCAGTGGCCGGTCCAGGCGCCGAACCAGAGCTGGACGCCGCGCCAGACCTGGAACGACTACGTCAAGTCCTTCACCCAGGGCGACTACAGCTACCCGTGCGAGTTCGCCGGGCAGCAGAAGATGTGCGTCGTCGGCGGCGTCGACTTCTCGCAGGCCCCGAAGCAGGACCTCAGCCCCGCCGAGTTCGCCGCCCAGCACAAGGACCTGCCACGCTCCACGCAGAACGCCGCGCAGGCCATCGCCGCCAACGCGGACAACGACGCCACGCTGCTGCTCGGCGGCGGGGGCCAGGACGACGGCCGCACCTCGGTGCCGGATCCGACCCCCACGCCCACCCCGCCCACCCCGGGTGACACCGGCAAGCCCACCGCCAAGCCGACCACCCCGCCGAACGGCACCGCCGCCCCCGCGCCGTCCACCCCGGGCGGCACCGGCAACGGCACCCCCGCGCCGGGCCACGGCCCGGACGCCACACCGTCCACCCCGCCGGCCGGCACCGGCGGGACCAGCGGCGGAGGCGGCAAGGGCGGCGGCAGCCTGGCCAGCACCGGTACCCAGGTGCTGGGCATCGCGGGCGCCGCCGCGGCCCTGCTCGTCGCGGGCGCCGCCCTCCTCTGGTGGCGACGGCGCCGCACCCAGGGCTGAGACCCGGCACCCGAGCCGACCCGCGTCCGGCCCCGTACACCCGAGGTGTGCGGGGCCGGACCCGTGCTCAGCCGCGCTGCGCGGGAAGCGCCGAACGCCGGCGCAGGCTCACCCCTGCTGCGGCGGGCGCCGACGCAGGCTCAGCACCAGCAGCACCAGCGCCGACAGGACCGCCGACAGCCGCAGCACACCCGGCGCCGACAGCAGCGTGAACTGGCCCAACGGCGAGCCCGGCTGGATCCCGGCACCGCCGCCGCCCGCCTGGGCCGTCTGCTTCGCGTGCTGCATGCCGTACAGGGTGGTCGCGCTCATCGTGATCAGCGGAATCCCCAGGATCGCGAACTTGCGCATCAGATCGGTGAGTTGACGGGACAGGTAGCCGAGGCCCCAGCCCGCCAGCATGGCCGGGAAGAACCCCGTGGCGGCGCCGCCGACCAGCAGGGCGCAGGAGAGCAGGATCAGCGGGGACGGGCGCCGGGCGCCCTTCCCGCTCGCCGCGGCCTTGGCCTTCGCCCCGCCTCCGGCCTTCGCCTTGGCCTTGGCCTGGGCCTTCTTCTGCTGCCGCCGCGCCTTCGCCGAGGCCGCAGCGGTCCGGGCGGGCTCCGGCTGCGCCGCCGGCTCGGCCGCCTCCCCGGCGCGCTGGTCCGGAATCGGCTTCGCGGCCGGCTTCGGCGGCGAAGCCGACTGCGGCTCCGAGAAGTTGAGCATCACCAGGTCCCAGCCGGGCGCCCCCGAGCCGTACACCTGCGGCGGCGGGACGGCTTCCGGGTCCACCTCGGCCGGCTCCAGGCGCGGCGGGTCCAGCGGCACGGACTCCATCCCGCCCGCAGCCGGTGCCGTCGAGCCGTACGCGGCCGAGTCGTACACGCTGTCCGCGTCCGCGCCGCCCTCGGCACCGCCCTCCGCACCGCCCGCGGCCGAGCCCGCGGCCGAGCGGTCGCTCCACGGCCCGCTCTTGCGCCACCACTCGCCGTCCGTCATCACCGACACCCCGCCTCGCCCGTACCCCGGCCCCACCGAACCGCCCTCGGCCGTGACGCTACCCACCCGGCCCCCGCCCACGCGAGTCCCGCCGGCCCCGAGAAGGCCCGACCCCGGACCGACCCCGCGCCGGGGCCGAACCCGGGCGCAGCGGACACCCCCACCGTCGGTGCACCCGACTAACCTAGGTCGAATGACCACACAGCAGGGCCCCCAACGCCAAGCCAGGACGTCCGCCGGCCCCCGCACCCTCGCCGAGGAGCTGCGCGCCCGCCCCGACGACGGCCTCGCCGCCCTGCTCCGGTCCCGCCCCGACCTGCTCAACCCGGTCCCGGGCGACCTCACCCAGCTGTCCGCGCGGCTCTCCTCGCGAGCCTCCGCGCTGCGCGCCCTCGAACGCCTCGACCGGTTCACCCTCCAGGTCGCCGAGGCCCTGGCCACCGCCCCGGACGGCACCACGCTGACCACCGTCCGCACCCTGCTGACCGGCCCGGCCAAGGTGAAGCCGCACCCGGGCGCCACCGCGCTTTCAGCCGCCGAGCGGTCCGCCGTCACCGCCGCCCTGCCCCGGGCGATCGCCACCCTGCGCGACCGGGCGCTGCTCTGGGGCCCGGACAACGGGCTGCGGCTGGTCCTCGCCGTCCGCGAGGCGCTCGCCCCCACCGCCGCCAACCCCGGCCGCACCGGCCTCGGCCCGACCCTCTCCGACGCCACCATCGGCATGTCCCCGGCCCGGCTCCAGCAGCTGCTCGCCTCCGCCGGACAGCCCGCCACCCCGGACCCGGTCACCGCCATCGCCGCGCTCACCACGCTGCTCACCGACCGCGCCCGCTGCGCCGCCCTGCTCGACACCGCCCCCGAGCCCGCCCTGCGGCTGCTCGACCGGCTGGTCTGGGGCCCGCCCACCGGCACCGTCCCGGACGCCACCCGCCCGGTCACCGCGGAGGACGCGCAGAGCCCCGTCGAATGGCTGCTCGCCCGCGGCCTGCTGCTGCCCAGCGGTCCCGGCAGCGTCGTCCTGCCGCGCGAACTCGCCCTGCACCTGCGCGGCGGCCGCACCCACCGCACCGTCGAACCGCTCCAGCCCGAGCCCGCCCCGGCCGCCGCCCCGCGCGACCCCGAGGTGGTGGACCGGGCGGCGGCCGGCCAGGCGCACACCGCCGTCAAGACCGTCGAGGAGCTGCTCGACGGCTGGGGCCTCAACCCGCCGCCCACCCTGCGCGCCGGCGGCCTCGGTGTCCGCGACCTCAAGCGCACCGCGCAGGCCCTGGAGACCACCGAGCAGCAGGCCGCCTTCTGGCTCGAACTCGCCTACACCGCGGGCCTGCTGGCCCCCGACGGCGAGGCCGACGAACGCTGGGCCCCCACCCCCGGCTACGACACCTGGCTCCAGCAGGACACCGCCGAGCGCTGGAACGTGCTGGCCACCGCCTGGCTCGCCGCCACCCGCGTCCCTTCCCTCACCGGCAGCCCCGACGGCAAGGGCAAGCCGCGCGCCGCCCTCGGCCCCGAACTCGACCGCACCCTCGCCCCGTCCGTCCGCCGCGCCACCCTGGCGCTGCTCGCCGAACTCCCGCCCGGCACCCCGGCCACCGCCGTCGAGCTGCTGCCCACCCTGCGCTGGCAGCGCCCGCTGCGCGGCGGACCGGTCGGGCCCGACGGCCGTGAACTGCGCGACGACCTCACCGCCTGGACCCTCGACGAGGCCGAACTCCTCGGCATCACCGGCCGCGGCGCCCTCGCCGCCCCCGCCCGCGCCCTGCTCACCGCCGAGGCCGACCCGGCCGACGTGCTCGCCCCGCTGCTGCCGCAGCCGCTCGACCACGTCATTCTCCAGCCGGACCTCACCGCGATCGCCCCCGGCCCGCTGCTCACCCCGCTCGCCCAGGCACTCGCGCTCTGCGCCGACATCGAGTCCAAGGGCGGCGCCACCGTCTACCGCTTCACCCCGACGTCCGTCCGGCGCGCCCTCGACGCCGGGCGCACCGCCGCCGACCTGCGGTCCTTCCTCGAACAGCACAGCCGTACGCCCGTCCCGCAGCCGCTCGGGTACCTGATCGACGACGTCGCCCGCCGGCACGGCCTGCTGCGCGTCGGCGCCGCCTCCTCCTACCTGCGCTGCGACGACCCGGCCCTGCTCGGCGAGATCCTCGCCGACCGCCGCGGCGCCGACCTGCGCCTGCGGCTGCTCGCCCCCACCGTCCTGGCCGCCCAGGCCGCCCCCGACGTCCTGCTCGCCGCCCTGCGCGCGATGGGCTACGCCCCGGCCGCCGAATCCGCCGAGGGCGACATCCTGATCGCCCGCCCGGACAGCCACCGCACCCCGCCGCGCAGCGCCCCCGTCCCGGTCCCCGACGGCCCGCCCAGCCCCGACGACACCCTGCTCGCCGCCGCCGTCAAGGCCATCCGGGCCGGCGACCGCGCCGCCACCGCCACCCGCCGCGAACCCGCCCCGGACCCGCGCCACCTGCCCCGCACCGCCGCCGCCGAGACCCTCGCCACCCTCCAGACCGCCGTCCTGCTCGGCGAACGCCTGTGGATCGGCTACCTCAACGCCGAGGGCATCGCCAGCCAGCGCATCATCGACCCGGTCAAGGTCGAAGGCGGCTTCGTCACCGCCTTCGACCACCACGCCGACGAACTCCGCACCTTCGCCCTCCACCGCATCACCGGCGTCGCCGAACTCGACGAGTGACCTCCGGGGCGCCGGAAACGCCTCAGTGCCCCTGCGACTCCTTCATCTTCTGCTTGACCGCCTGGTCCGCCAGGGTGCCGATCTGACCCTGCCCGACCGGCAGCTCACCGCCGCTGACCACGTCCGCGAGCAGGAACCCGGGCGCCGCGAGCGGGCCGCCCGGGCCCTCCCCGATGCCCGCGATGGCGTGCGCGGAGCCGGCGGAGGACGCGGTGGCGGCGAAGGCCGTGCCGACGAGGGCGAGAGCGGTGAGGACACGCTTCGACTTGTTCATGACCGGCTCAACGAGCGAGGTCCCCGCCGGTCACCGGCGTGCGGTTGCGCCGCCCCGGGAGGCGGCGTAGTCCGGAAGGACAGGGGGGTTCCCCAGAGGAGGCATCATGCTCGGTGAACTGATCGGTGAGGTCAAGGGCAAGGAGACCGGCCGACGGGTCCTCGCGGCCGGTGACGGACACGCAGTCGTCGAGGTGTCGTTCGAGGGTACCGGCGGCTACTTCGGCGTCACGGTCTCCGGCTTCGGCACGTACGAGACCGAACTGCGCGCCGACGGAACGCTGTTCGGCGAGGGCCAGGGCGTCGACATGACCGCCGACGGCCAGACCGTCACCTGGCACGGCAGCGGCGTAGGCCACTTCGCCGAGGGAGGCGTCGTCGAGTACCGCGGCGCGATCTTCTTCTCCACCACCGCCCCGCAGCTGGAGCGGCTCAACTCCACCGTCGGCGTCTTCGAGTTCGACGCCGCCCCGGACGGCACGTCCACCGGCAAGCTCTACGAGTGGAAGTAGCCCGTCCCGGTTCCGCGCGGAATGCGCCACACTGGAGGGTCTGCGTCAATCCAGCCTGTCAGCCAGTGGAGGGCACCCCCGCGTGAACGACGGACCGCTCATCGTCCAAACGATTAAGCGGGATACACATCCTAAACGCTGAGTAGCCACGCGGAAAGACACGAGGGGAGATGTGGGGCCCGGCGCTCAGCATCTGCGCCCGCAGTCCGCTGGCTCCGGGCCCGGCACCACCTGGCTCGTTCCGGCATTTCGTCACCTTGACGCAAATTCGCTGGAACCTGCCTGCCCATGGGTCTGCGTCTGAGATGCTGAGGGTCCATCGAGAGGGGCCGCCGCATGCAGTGGAAGATCCACGGGGAACGTCCGATCTACGAGAACCCCTGGGTGAACCTGTGGCTGACCGACGTCGAGCAGCCTGACGGGCGCCGCTGGGAGTACCACGTGGTCAAGCTGCGGCACCTGGCCGTAGCCGCCATCGTGAACAGCGAGAAGCAGGTACTCATGATGTGGCGGCACCGCTTCATCACCGACACCTGGGCCTGGGAACTCCCGATGGGGCTCATCGAGCCGGACGAAACCCCGGCAGATGCGGCAGCCCGCGAGGCACTGGAGGAGACCGGCTGGAAGGTCGGCGAGATGAAGCCGCTGATCTACGCCCAGCCAGCGAACGGGATCACCGACTCCGAGCACTTCGTCTTCCGGGCCGATGCAATCGAGTATGTGGGCCCACCGACCGAGCGCAACGAGTCCGACCGGATCGAGTGGGTTCCTCTGTCCGAGCTGCGCGGCATGATCGACCGCCGCGAGATCGTCAGCAGCGGCACGCTCGTGGGCGTGCTCTACCTGCTGCTGGACGAGGCCGGCCTTTGATCAGCTGGCCGCGCTGGTGATCCGGTCGGCCAACGTCGCTACTGAGGCATTGGCCCGGTAGGGCTTGAGCAGGTGGCGGAACTCCTGGAGGTGGGCGACCACTCGGGGCGACTCGATCACTGCCGCGAGATCGAGGGCTTCCGTGGCGGTAGCGCACGCCAACTCGACCTGCCGTCGCTGGAGCTGGGTCCGTGCGAGCCAAAAGCTGTGGAACGCGCGGCCCCGGAGGTTCGTCGTCGGTTCGGCCCGTAAGGCTTCGGCGATGAGGGGTTCGGCGGCGGTCGCGTCCCCCAGCTGACCGAGGGCGATTCCGGTGTCCACGGTGAGCTTGGTGTGGTCGAAGTACTCGACCCATGCGGGGTCCTCGTCCCCCTCGCGGATGCGCTCGAAGTGCTGTTGCGCCTCGGTGATCGCTCGATGGGTCGACTCCTGGTCGTGTGCGCTCGCGTGGCCGAAAGCTTCGCGCATCGACAACATGGCCATCAGCCTCGGCGTACCGCCGACAAGGCGCGCGCTGTCCTGCGCGGCTCGGGCGAGCGTGATCGCGTCCTGTGCCCGGTCCTGGTAGGTCGACTGGAGGCTGAGACAGGCCAGCACGTTGGCGATGAACGGGCGGTCGTCGATCTCTCGTGCGAACCGAAGCGACTCGGTGAAGTAGCCCTGCGCTGTGTTGTACTGCCGTGCGTCGAAGTACGTCCACCCGGTGAGGCGTGCGAGTTCAGCAGCGATGCCGTGGAGACTGCGCCGATAGTTGGGATCGGCGGTGTCGCGCATTATGCCCGTGACGTATCTGAGCTGACCGATCACCGCCGGCCGGAGCGCTTCGCCGCCGTGCTGGTCATCGCGCCGCCAGTAGTCCTCGATGGACGCTTGGAGGGACCGCAGGACGTTGGGCGTGACCCGCGTGCCCGCCGCGATGGCGAGGATGTTGTCGAGATCGCTGCCTGAACGCGAATCCACGACCGGCAACGGGGCACGGGCAGGCCCGACCGCCGGTGTCGGGCCTTGGCGCGGGATCGGCGACGGTTCCCAACTGCGGTCCGCCAGACCGAGCATCCGTCCCGGAATCCGAAGGCCGTCCGCGATGCGTTCGATGACGGCCATGTTGGTGATCTTCGGTCGACCCTTCATCACCTCGCCGACCCTGCTGGGCGTCAACTCGCATGCACGGGCGATGCGCGACGGGTGAAACCCGCCTTTGCGCTTGGCGAGTTGGAAGATCAACGCGAAGTCTCTCTCCGCGCATGCCGCCACCATCTCGGGGTCTGCGAACAGTCGACGCGGAAGCCCTGGTGACGGCGTGGACTCGCTCATGGCCAGCTACCCCCAGGGCAAGGAAGATCATCGCTCAGTGTCACGCGAGATAACTGACCGCGAGTTTACCCATCGTGGGTACACGCGCTGGCCTTATTTCGATACCGCCTGCCCCGGGATTCTGAGATCGCCTCCGGGGGAACACCCGGAGCCCGACTGATGGAGGGGGCGGTCCTACCGATGAGCCTGATCAAAACCGCCGGCCCATCAGGCACCGAGCACATCGAGATCCCGGTAGTACGACCTGGCGACCTTGGGTGTCTGCTCCATCTGCGCTGCCATCCCGAATCCGCGGGGGCCGCACGCAAGTTGGTGACTACCGCTCTCACGGCCTGGTCCCTTGAGCACCTTGCGGACGTGGCTGAGCTGCTGGTGACCGAGCTGGTTGCCAACGCGGCCAAGCACACGGGGTGTTCGCGGATCTCCGTCTCGGTGGACCGGCAGGAGGCGTCGGTGTGGGTGGGGGTCCGGGACTCGTCCCGCGCGCTGCCGTGCCGTACGGAGCCGGAGGATCAGGCGGAGTCCGGGTATGGCCTCGGCCTGGTGGAATCGCTTTCGTTCCGCTGGGGGGTGGACTGGGCCCCGTTCGGCAAGTGGGTCTGGTTCGCGCTGAGGACGGTGACGCCATGACCTCGGACGGGACTGGGGCCCGCGGTCAACACCGTGGCGAGCATCGTGATCCCGTTGGCACGGTGCTGACGGGGGTCTGGGCGCTCGGGCACGTGATCACGGTTCTCCTCCTCGGAACCGCTGTGGTGAACCAACTGGACGCCGACCACCACGGCCTGGCGCACACCGCGCTGTCGGCGCCGGACCGCGAACCGCCGGCCTGAGCGGCGGCTCACCTCAAGACTCCCCCCGGCCTCGACGACGACACCGGGGCCGGGGGGTCGCACCACCGTGACGGGGACTGGACCCGCCACGCCCTACGGCAGCGAAGGGAGGTGATCAGCATGGAGGACTTCGCTCGGCTCGACCCTGAGCCGGAGGAGGAGGTCGTCGTCCTGGGTGACGCGGCGCTCCTGACGAAGGGCAGCAACAGCCAGAGTGTGGAGGGCAAGCGCTCGCCCTACGACGCCTAACGGCAGTACTGCGGCGGCACCCCAGGACCCCCGGTGGGGTGCCGCCGCACCACTCTCGCGCTCATCTCACGGAGGTGATCACATGAGCTTGTTCGGTGGGTCGATTTCCCGGTCTGCTCCGTCCCGGGTCCCAGTTGGTGCACGGGTTGTGTGGCGCGGGCCGCTGGCCTGGTCGGCGGGTGCTCCTGTGCGCTCGGCGAAGGGTGCGGGTGGGCGGCGCCTGGCTGTGTTCGGTCCGTGCGGGGCGACGGACGCCGAGCTGATCCGTCTTGCCCACTCTGCGGACCTACGTGCTCTGGACGTGGCGGCTACGGCCTGGGCGGGTGCGTACACCCTGGTCGTCGACGATGGGTACGGCGTGTGCACGGTGTGGGCCGACCCGGCGGGCGCCGCCCCTGTCTACACCGCCCGGATGGACGGGGCCCCGGTGTGGGCGTCGAGTTCGCTCGCGCTGGCTTCCCTGCTCGGCGCCGAGCCTGATACCGCCTGGCTGGCCGCTCACCTGGCCGGCCCGACCGAGTGGGTTCCCGGCCGGTCGGCCTGGACGGGAGTGGAGCAGGTTCCGCCGGGGCACCGCTGGTCGGCCACCGCATCGGGCACGTCCGGCTTCACCCCGTTCTGGCGGGTGCCGGAACTCGCCTGGGCCGATGCCGTGCGGCGGCTGCGCGCTGACCTGACGGACGGCGTCCTGATCCGCGTCTCCGGTCGTGCGGCCTCCTCGGATCTGTCGGGCGGTCTGGACTCCAGCACCCTGGCGGCCCTCGCCGCCCAGTGCGGTCCGGTCACCGGCCTGACCTACCACCCCAAGGGCAGGGAGAGCGGTGGAGACATCGACCACGCCCGTGCCGTCGCCCGCGCGTTTCCCTCAATCCGCCACCGCTTCATGGCCCTGGGCCCGGAGCACCTGCCGTTCACCGGCCTCGGTTCCCTCCCACTGACGGACGAACCGGCGCCGTCCGCCATGGTTCACGCCCAACTGGGCGCACAGCTCGACATGTTGGGTTCGGAGGGCGTCGATGTCCATCTGACGGGCGACGGTGGCGACTCGTTGTTCATGCCACCGCCCGTGCACATGGCCGATCTGGCACGATCGGGCCGCTTCCTGCGCTTGGCCAGCGACGCACAGGCATGGGCGCGCCTCTACCGGTCAAGCCCCTGGACGGCGGTGGCCGCCGCCTGCAATGCCCCGGGCAAGCTCGGCGGGGCATCGGCGCCAAGGCCGTGGCTCACCCGCTACTCGCTCGACCTGGCCGACGCCGTCACCGCTCCGTACGCGGAGGTGAACGGCCTCGGGCACGCGGACCGCCACCTCCTGGAGGAAGCCCGCTACGTCGGCCGGAGCGCTGCGACGGAGAACCAGCTCGCCGCCGCGCACGGCATCGAGATGCACAACCCCTTCACGGACACCCGCATCGTGGAAGCCGTCCTCGCCACACCCGCGCCCGAGCGGTGGTCCGCGCACCGGTACAAGCCCCTGCTGACCGATGTCGTGGCTCGTCTCCTGCCTCCCGGTGTCCTCCAGCGCGGGGCCAAGGGGGTGTTCGCGGCCGACCATCACCACGGGTTGCGCGCGAACAAGGCGGGCGTCCTGGATCTCACGGGCGGCTACCTCGCGGACCTCGGCCTCGTCCATCCGGCGGCCCTGCGCTCGCTGCTGGGCAATGCCGTGCTCGGCGTGGACATCCCGTGGGGGCTGATCGAACCCGTCCTCGGCACGGAGCTGTGGCTCCGGTCCTCGACGGCTGCCGGACAGGCTGTTCAGTGGGAGGAGACAGCGTGACCACGCCCGTGCCGACTTCGCACACGCGCACCGCCCTGACCGACCGGGCGGGCGTCGTCGTCAACTACCGGACCGGCGAGACGATCGTCCTCACGGGTGGCGCACTCGCTCGCTGGCTCGGTGCCCTGGAGCAGAGCTCGGCTCCGGCTCCGGTGATGGTCAGGGACTCGGTGGTGTCATGGGGCACGAGCGAGGCCCCCGCCCGCCTGGAAGCGCTCGCCCCACCGCCGTTGGCCTGGCGCATGGCTGCTGCTGCCGTGCTGGCGGCGACCCTTGCCGTGCGCACCGCCGGCCGCCCGGGATCGAGGTTCGGCCGCCTACGCCACCTCGCCGAACTCGGCGGGAACCTCCCGTTGCCGACAACGGCCCACGCCCGCCTGGCGATACGCTCGGTCCGCTGGGCCGCTCGTGCGTTCCCGGCCCGCGTCGCATGCCTGGAGGAGTCCACCGCGGCCTCGCTCCTGCTCGCGCTCGGCGGCCGTGGGGGTGCCTGGCGGCACGGGGTGGCCACCGACCCGATACGGCTGCACGCCTGGATCTGTGACGTTCACGGCCTGCCGGTCGAAGAACCCGAGCACACTGGCGACTACACGCCGATCAACGCACCAACCGACCTGGAACGAGGCACCGATGCCCACTCCGAACATCCTGCTGCCCGGCAAGCGCGTCAGCCTTGCGATGACCAACCGTGACCACCTGACCGACTACCACCGCTGGGAGAACGATCCCGGCACGATCCTCGGCTTCGGCACGCAGGTCGCCCAGTCCTGGGAGGTCCGCGCCGGTGGCTGGGAGGCCCAGGGCCGCAACCGCGACTACCCCCAGTTCGAGGTGGTCACCGCCGACGACCACACCCCGGTGGGCATCACGACGCTCCAGATCGATCCGGCCGTGCGGACCGCCGAGTACGTGATCCTCCTGGCCCCGGAGGCACGCGGGAAGGGCTTCGCCGCTGAGGCCACTGAGCTGACGCTCCGCTGGGCCTTCGAGTACACGGCCCTGCGCATGGTGTGGCTCAAGGTCCTGGAGCCGAACGCGGCAGGCATCTCGGCCTACCAGAAGGCCGGGTTCCAGCCCGCCGGCCGCCTGCGGCAGTCGGGTTACTGGCTGGGTCGTCCCTGCGACGAACTGCTGATGGACGCCGTCGCCGACGACTTCCTTCTCACCGCCGAGTCGGCCTGAACCACAGGCGTAACCCGGACAACCTCATAAGCGCGCCGGACCACCCCTGACCTTGGCGGGGAGGGTGGTCCGGCGGCGAGCTGACCTCGCTGACCAGCCCTGGTGCCGCATGGTACTGGGGCCAGCGGCATGTTCAGAGCGATTTTCTGACTGGGGGTCAGCATGGTGGACGTGGCATGGGCGGATCTCGGCTGGGGCAGGCGGGGCGCCACTCCGGTCGGGCCCCCCGATAGCTGCCGAGTTGTAGGGGCGGGCGGGTTCGGTCAAGCCCGCATGTACGGGCCTGTGCCTGGCGACGGTGGCGAGCGATGCGGGCTTGACGGGTTCCGTTCGCCCCGGAGAATCGGGCGGCGGGGGGCCCGAACGAACGGCGGGCAACCATCGGCCTGGAGCTTGGCCACGTCGGGCCGGACAGCCTGTCCGGGGTCCATCCTGCCCAGCCGACCGCCACCTCGTTCCTTGCGCCGCCAGCGGGGCCGGCCATAGCGGGGCGGAGACAGGAGCGGCGGGCGGCAACGCGGCGGCGCGCGGCCCGCCTCTGGCGGGCCGCTCTTGATCCAGTAATGAAACTTTGAACACGCTCCCCCCGCCCCCTTCGTCTCCCTGGTTCTGGCCGCTCTCTGCTGGCCGTACGACTTCTTGCCTACTGCTGCCCTGATCAACCATGGGCGCCAGGAAATCCGCGGTGCCCATCTCCGCTCACCCTCCGCACGCCTCGACCCTGGCGCGCTCGCGCGAGCGTGGTCCGTTCCCTCCCCACCCCTCGGCCTCGCGTTGCTTCGACCCTGCCCGGCCGACTGCGGCACCGATTGCGCCCTGGGCACACCGCCGGACCGTGGCCGTCCGGGTGCTTCTCGCGGTCCTCTACCACAAGATCGGCTCCCTACAGCGAGCCGTCCGAGCGCGAAGGTTGGTGCGCGGGCCAGAAAGTTCCGGCTGTCGTGTCACACGGAGGGCCGTTCCCGGACCTGTATGAGATGCCACGTCCTTCCCGGGCCGAGGCGCCACTACCACAGAGGCGGAGAAACGTTTTTCCCCGTCGCGGTCGGAGGGTGGTGCGCGGGGGACGGGAAGAAAGTTCGGCCGTCGTGTCACACCGAGGCGGTTTTTCCGGCCTCTAGGGGGTGACGGGGCGAACCGCGAGGACGAAAGGGAGGAACAGGGCATGTCAGGCATGGAGTCGCGATCGGCGAAGTCTGTCCACAGGCTGTGTGTGGCGAACTGGTTGGACCGCGAGCGGGGCGGCTTCTATCAGGAATCGGCGGCCGGACCCAATCGCGGAAAGGCGGCATCGTGCCCTGCGTGCGGCCTGCCGGGGCGATCCGGGCACGCATGTGGCGCACATCACTGCACCCTCTATCGGGGCTGCCAGAACTGGGAGGTATCTATGCGAACCAACATCGCGGCGGGGTCGAAATACCAGCCCGCGTATCTCCCGCGCAAGGACAGACCCGGCAGCGATGGTGTATGTGGACCGAACGCTTCGGGGCCGACACGGCGACGGAATCTAGGAAGGAACTTCCAACTATGCGATGTGACCTTCGGCACGGAAACGGCCGGTCATTCCGCTCGTCGGCGCCAATCAACTCTCGGCATTTCTCGATGGCGCTCCGGCCAGCGGAAACTTCCAGGTTTCCAGATTGGACTCATCCGCCCTTCTTGCGGTTGGCTCAGCGACAGAGTCCCGCACGGCGGAATCTGGGGAAACGTTTCTCCCGCCCTGCGGGACTCGGCTCGGCCTGGCTTGCGGCGGAGGCCCCTGCGCTGCCCCGATGGCGTGGGGGGACGGCCTGCCGGTTACCTCGCCTGCGGGTCCGGTCACCTTGATGGCCGGTCTCGCGAAACCTTGATGGCCCCCTGAACCTTGATGGGCTCACCTTGATGAAAGGAGTTGCGGGAACGTTATGAAATCCGCCGAATTCATCAAGGAATCCATCAAGGAACGCGGGGTTGAGTGCGGCGAAACAGAAACAAGCGACAAGCGGGGAGAAAGGAATCCGATGCACGGCGACATCAGCCGCATCATTCAAGGGCTGGCGCAGATCGGCGGAGCGCTGTCGGAACTGAACGAGAGGGTCGACAGCCTCAACGGGCGGCTTGCTCGGCTCGCTCCACCCGCTCTTCCAGCTCCTCGATCTTCTGCCGAAGTTGCATCACCTGAGTCTGGGTCGCGGCAACCAGCTCGGTCAGCGTGGCGAGATCGGCGGCGGACACCTCAACGGTTTCGCCGCCGGCCTCCGCCGCTCGCCCGGCCTCGTCTGGTTCTCGCGACGGCTTCGCCGAGCCGCCGTTCGCCTTGCCTTCGGCTTCCCGCCGCTCGTCCGCCTCGCGCTTGTAGCGCTGGAAAGCCTCCCGCCCGGCCCGCCTCATGGGGTTCTCCTCGGGCGTGCTGGTGCGCACGTAACTACCGCGCCCCTGGACCGCGTAGATGTACCCCTCGTCCTTGAGCAGTCGAAGGGCGTTCTGGACGGTCGAGCTGGCCAACCCGTACTGCTCCTGGAGCGCACGGGCGGAAGGCAGCCTCTCGCCGGGCTTGTACCGACCGGCCTCGATCTCCATCCGTAGCGCGTCCGCCGCCTGCACGTAGGGCGGCCGGGCGTCATCTTCAAGCGGCAGCGTCATGCATCGAGGGTAGCCGCCGCGACGCACACGCGACACACCCCGCGTACCCATGAATCCCGGGTGTATCGCAACACTCGAATGTATCGGGTGTTGCAGGTGTAGCGGGTGTGCGTGTACTGTCCTCGACGTCGGGAACTCCCGACAACCTCCAACCCCTCCTCTCACTGGAGTCCTTCATGGCTCGTATCACCATCCGCCCCGACCTGACCGGCACGTCCCACCTGCTCGCTACCCCTGCGGCGGTGAAGATGGCCGACGCCGCCACGGGCCAGGTCGCCACCGACCGCGAGAGTGGCGCGACCCTCTACACGGTCCAGCTCCTGGAGACCTACGAGGGCACGGCTCAGCTGATCAAGGTCACCGTTCCGGAGAGCGAGGCGCTTCTCTCGCTCACTCCGGGCAGCATGGTCCGTCCGGTCGGCCTGATCGCCACCCCGTGGGCGAACCTCTTCAACGGCCAGGTCAGCTCCGGTGTGGCCTACCGGGCTGAGGCCCTGGTGGCTGCGCCCCCGGCCGCCCCGGCGTCGAAGTCGGCCGCCAAGACCGCTGAGCCCGTCGCCTCGTGACCGGCATCGGCCCCGCCCGGATCGTCGGGCCCGTGGACTGCTCGTCTGCGGGCCCGGCCCCGGCCCCCTCCCCGATGCTCTACCCGCTCCTGGCGCCGGATGACGACCCCCGGTTCACCTTCGGCCTGGTCCTCGACCTCGCGGCCGTCCTCGCCGAACACGGCTACCCGCCGATCACCTCCGGCACGGACCTGGTGAACCTGCAACAGGCCCTCTTCCGCTTCCTCTACAACCTCAAGGACCCCGTCTGATGAACGCCTCCCCGCCCCCGACCGCCCCGCACCCGGCCACTTCGGGTGTCCTGGGCCCGATCGGCTCCGTGCCGTCGTGGCTGCCCTACGTCGTCGGTGCCGCCGTGCTCGTCGCGCTCGCCTACCTGGTCGTGATCGGCGTGCGCTACCTGTCCGCCGACACCGAGACGCGCCGCTCGATCCGCCAGGCCGCCCGCATCCGCCGCACCTGGCCGCGCCTGGCCCGCAACCTCGGCCTGGTCACTACCGACCGCACCCCCACGTTCCTCCAGTCCCTCGCCACCACCGGGGACAAGAAGCCCGAACCCCGCACCCTCACCCCCAAGCTCCACACCAAGCCCGACCCGTACGGCGTCACGGTCACCGTGAAGACGGTGCCCAAGATCGGCCTGGAGGAGTTCCAGAAGCGCGCCGACCACCTCGCCGACGCCTGGGAGTGCACCCGCGTCTCCGTCAACCCGGACGGCCCCGGCAAGCTCCGCATCCGCGCCGTACGCCGCGAACCCCTCTTCGAGCCCTACGCCTACACCCCGGACGGCAAGCCCCCCAAGGACCTGTCCGTCTGGGACCTGGGCATCGACGAGTACGCCCTCGCCTCGGTCCTGCGCATGTCCAACGTGCCCGGCGTGTGCGTCGCCGGCCTTCCCGGCTACGGCAAGACCAGCCTGATCAACGGCCTCATCTCCCGCCTCGCCCCCTCCGGCGCGGTCCAGTTCGCGGTGGCGGACGGCAAGGTGTCCGAAGCCCACGAAGGCGACTACGCCGACGTCGTCAACCGCCTGTTCGCCTTCGTCGGTGACGACCTCGAAGCCGCGAACAAGCTCTTCGACCGCCTCGTGAAGCTGCGGCGCCGACGCTCCTCCTCGATCCGGCGCGTGCTGGGCACCGCCAACATGTGGGCCAAGGGCCCCAGCGCGGCATGGCCGCTGGTCGTCCTGGTGATCGACGAAGCGCACACCTACTTCCGCGAGTACAAGGGCACCGACCCCGCGACCAAGCGCCTGGCCGGCCTCGCACAGGAAAACGCCCGCCTGGTCGAGGACCTGGTGAAGAAGGGCCGCTCGGTGGGCATCGTGGTCGTCCTGGCCACGCAGAAGGCCACCGGCGACGCCATCCCCACCTTCATCCGCGACGTGTGCCCGGTCTCGCTGTCCTTCGCCCAGAAGACCACCGATGCCGCAGTGGCCGCCCTGGGTGAGGACATTCGCAACTGGCCGGAGGCGAACCCGGTCTCGATGCAGGACCCCGGCTTCGTCGGCGTCGCGTCCATGGTCCGCCAGGGCCAGGAAGGCTACACCCGCATCCGCATCCCCTACGTCGAACCCGAGCACGTCGCCCGCGTCGCCGAAGCCTCCGCGCACCTGACGGCCGACCCGTTCGAGCTGCTGACCCTCCAGACGGGGCCGAACCTGACCAAGGACACCGACCTCGACACCGTCGCCTGACCATGACCCTCCCAACCGGTAGACCAGAAGGGAGGGTTGGCGATGGCCGCCACCACCCCCGCCGCACCCGGCACCGCCCGTGCGGGAACGTTCACCCGCGTCACGGTCACGATCGTGATGGCGGTCATCGCCTCCCTCGCCTTCGTCTTCTCCTTCGGCAACGTCTGGGCCCTCGCCCTGCGCCTGGGCGTCCCCCACCCGATCGCACCCCTGATCGCCCCCATGGTCGACCTGTCCGTCGTCGGCCTCCTCGTCGCCCTCCACCACCTCGTCCTGACCGGCACCGAGCCCGGCCAACTCCGCTCCGCCACCCGGCTCATGCACCTGTGCGGCGCTCTCACCCTCGCCCTCAACACCGCCGAACCCGTCATCGCCGGCCACTACGGACGCGCCTGCCTCGACACCGTCGCCCCCGCCCTCCTCCTCGGCTGGGGAGCGGTCGGCCCCGACCTCCTGCGCCACCTCGCCACCACAACACCCAACCCCAACAAGGGACTTGAACCTGACACCATCAACCCCCTGGCCCCGACTCCTGCCCCGCCGACCCCACCGGCCGACCAGCCCACCCCGGCACCCGAGCCCGCTGCGTCCCCTGCGGATACGGCCCCGCCGACCCCGGCGGCTGAACCCCCGGTGGAACCCGAACCCGCTCCGGACCTCCAGCCCGAGCCCGTTGCCACGCCCGCCCCGGCCGCTGAGCCCCCGGCCCCCGCGCCCCCGGTCCTGACCGACGCCCCGGCCCCCGCACCTGCGGCCCTGCCGGACGTACCGGCCCCGCTGCTGGGCGCCGCCCGCCGGATCGCCGACGACCACCGCGCCCGCACCGGCGACGTGATCACCCCCGGCGAACTGCGCGCCCGCCTCGGCGTCCCGCCCCGCCTGGCCGACGCCGTCCACGCCCACCTGGCCGCCGTCCCCGCCTGATCACCCCCGTCCCACCCGCCTCGCGCCGACCGCGAGCACCACACCCCTCGTGGTCGGCGCGACGGCACCCCCATGCCTCACCACCCCTCGACTGCCCGGAAGGACAGCCCTGTGACCGATCTCCACCCCGACCTCCTCGACCTGCGCGCGGTCGCCTCACTGGCCGCCCGGGACCTGGTCCACCTCGCCAACCGCGACGACTTCGACCGCATCGAGGCCACCGTCGAGCGCCTTGCCGGATGCGCCCACCCCATCCAACTGACCGGCAGTACCACCACGTTCGACAAGGCCACCGGCGACGTGCTGCGGCACTACTCCAGCGCCTCCGAACCCCTCGGCCGCACCCTCATCGCCTGCGGCAACCGCCGCTCCACCCGCTGCCCCTCCTGCTCCCGCGTCTACGCCGCCGACACCTACCAGCTCATCCGCGCCGGACTCGCCGGAGGCAAGGGCACCCCCGAAGCCGTCCGCACCCACCCCCGCGTCTTCGTCACCCTCACCGCCCCCTCCTTCGGCCCCGTCCACAACCGCCCCACCACCCGCACCGGCAAGCCCTTCCCCTGCCGCTGCGGCACCCTCCACGGCGCCGACCACCCGGCCCTGGGCACCCCCGTCGACCCCGCCACCTACGACTACGCCGGAGCCGTCCTCTTCAACGCCCACGCCGGAGCCCTCTGGGCCCGCTTCACCACCTACCTGCGCCGCGAGGTCGCCCACGCCGCCGGCCTCACCGTCAAGGAACTGCGCGACCACTGCCGGGTCTCCTTCGCCAAGGTCGCCGAGTTCCAAAAGCGCGGCCTGGTCCACTTCCACGCCATCGTCCGCCTCGACGGCCCCGAAGGCTCCACCACCACCCCGCCCGCCTGGGCCACCACCGACCTCCTCACCGACGCCGTCCGCACCGCCGCCTCCAAGGTGGCCGTCACCGTGACCGGCGACTCCATCGGCGAACGCGTCCTTCGCTGGGGCGCTCAACTCGACGTCCGCGTGATCCGCAACCCCGACACCGCCGACCGCGACGACACCCCGCTCACCGATGCTGCCGTGGCCGGGTACGTCGCCAAGTACGCCACCAAATCCGCGGAAGGCACCGGCACCATCGACCACCCCCTCTACTGCACCCGGTGCAAGGGACGCGGACGCACCCCCACCGACACCGGCGACACCCAATGCCGCTCATGCGAGGGCACCGGCCTGGCCGAACCCATCGCCGACCTCAAGGTAGCCGCACACGTCCGCCAGATGATCCGCACCTGCTGGGACCTCGGCCGCCGCGTCACCGACTTCGCCGACCTCAAGCTCACCAAGTGGGCCCACATGCTCGGCTTCCGTGGCCACTTCTCCACCAAGTCCCGCCGCTACTCCACCACTCTCGGCACCCTCCGGGGCGTCCGCCGCACCTGGCAGAGCGAACAAGCCCGCCTCCGCGCCGGACACCCGCCCCTCGACCCCGACACCACTCTCGTCGTCTCCGACTGGCGATACCTCGCCACCGGCTACACCCCCGGCGAAGAACTCCTCGCCCAAACCGTCCGCGACAACCGCACCGCCACACAACGCCTCAAGCGAGAAGGGGACTTGGAATGACGACAGCAGCCCCTAATCTCGACTGGGCGCGCGATTGTGTCGCCGAAGTCTTCGCCGACACCGTTGTCGGCGAATTCCTCACCGAGCAGCACGGAGACGGCCGATCGGCAGATGCCTCCACGTGGCTCGTGAGCACGGAGTTTCCAACCGTCGCCGCCGATCTCGCCGCGTTGCTTGGCGACGCTACGGCTGAGCCGATGGCGACCACCGGCGGCCACATCACTGTGGCAACGCGGACCACCGAAGTTCCGGTTGTGCTGGACGGACCGGAGGCTGTGACCTGTGCTCTTGTCCAGCACGCCGCGACGCGCAGTCTGGTACCTGCCATCTCTGTCCGTTTCCGACTCGCTCACGGCTATCAGCTCGGCGCATTCCGCTTCCGCTCTGCATCCTGGGATCTTGCCGAGACGGTCATGGACGTACAGCACGCGCTTGCCCAAACCGATGGGCGATCGCTCTGCAAGCTCTCCCTGCAACTGGTCCGGTTCACGGCACGGGACGGCGTCGAGATGGCCTTCTGCAAGCCCGCGCTGACGGTCCTCCGGGCCCACGGCGAGCAAAACTGACAACTCAACCCCGAACAGAGCGGCCCGCCTTCGATACCTCCGAAGGCGGGCCGCTCGCGTTCGTCAGTCCGCTACTTCCTCGGGGGCCGACCGGTCATCGCCTTGAGCGCTCGCCCCTTCCGCTGCCGTGACCTTCCCGGCTACGGACCGCCGCATCATCCCCTCCTCGCCGAAGTGGAGGGCGAGCCGCTTAAGGTCCAGGACCTTGCCCGCTTTCTCCGCCGGGGCCACCTCGACGTACGCGCCAGTGCTGAGCAACAGGTCCCGCTTCCCGGCCACGTCGGCGTCCCGCCAGACCTCCTCATGCGTCTTGCCGATCGGGACCACCTCCGTTCCCGCCGGCTTCGCGTTCCGCTGCCGCTCCTTGAGGTCGGCGATCCGATCCTCCAGCCGGGCGTACTGCGCCGTGTAGCGTGCCGCGCCGTCGTCGCCCTTGAAGAGACCGCGCTCGTACCGGTCCTTCTCCAGATCAGTCAGTGCCTCCTCGGCCTGCCTGATCTGCGGCCGGAAGTTCTCCCCTGCGTGCTCCACCACCCGCACAACGGGAAGACGGCCGAACTTCCGAAGGAACTCCGCCTCGACGTGATCCTCCATCCCCTTGCCCGCGATGCTCACGCCGTAGCAGTCGACCGCGACGCCGCCTTGCCGCTTCTTGAGCCGACCGATGCAGCGGTACCGGGTCCGCCCGCTGGCCACGTAGGTGTACATCCGGAAGCCGCACAGCGCACAGTGCACCACCCCGCGCAGCAACGACGTCGCTTCCCGCCTGCGCTCGCCCGGGTTGTTCGAGCGGCGGCCCAGTTCGTCCTGGAGCGCCTGCCAGGTGTCCATGTCCAGGATCGGCGGCCGGTTGACCAACGGCAGTCCATCGGTCCGAAGGATCGGCTTGCCGTCCTCGATGACCTGTCCGAGCAACTGCGGGTTGCTCAGCAGACTCCGGAGCGAAGTCGTGTACCACTTCTTCGAGTTGCTGCGCTTGCCGGTGGTCTGTCGCGACGTGTGCCCCGGCGACGGGACGTCGGCCTTCGTCAGGTCGATGGCAATCTGAATCAAGGAGTCCTTGGCCAGCACCCGCTTCACGATCGAGTGGATGGTCTTGGCCTCCTCCTGGTTGACGACCAGCACCTTTCCCGCGCCGTCCGGGTTCGGGGCCACCTCGTAGCCGTAGGGAACGCGTCCCCCGGTGTAGCGGCCCTCCCGCCGAAGGTGCTCATGGGCACCGGCGACCCGCATGCCGATGGTGTCCGACTCCAGCTCGGCGAAGACGGCGATCACCTTCGCCATGGCCCGTCCCATGGACGACGTGAGGTCGAGCGGTTCCGTCGCCGACGCCAGCGCGACGCTCTGCGCCTCGGTGATCTTCATGATCTCGGCGAAGTCCACCGTAGACCGGGCAAGCCGGTCGATCTTGAAGAACACGATCACGTCGAACTCGTCGAGCCGCTCCAGGATCTTCTGGAGCCCCGGCCGCTCCAGGCCCCGCGAGAACCCGGAGACGTCGATGTCCTCCTCGACGGCGACCACGGTCCAACCGCGAGCCGCGCACAGCTGCTCGCAGGCCGCCCGCTGGCGCTCTGGCGAAGTAGTTTCCTCTGTCTCGCGCGATAGGCGAACATAGATAGCTGCGCGCATGCCGGGTGCGCTGGCCGGAACGCCCTTCCGGCGTCGGGCTCGGGGCATGGCCCGAACGGTGGCAGTCGTGGTCTCTGTCACGCGGTGATCCTATCCACGGAGGTATGTGTGTCCTGCCTAATCGTCCAGAGCGACAAGACTCTCCTCCTGGAGATCGACCACCCCAAGGCCGCCGACTGCCGTCGCGCCATCGCGCCGTTCGCCGAGTTGGAGCGCGCGCCCGAGCACGTGCACACGTACCGGGTGACACCGCTCGGGCTGTGGAACGCACGGGCGGCGGGGCACGACGCCGAGCAGGTGGTGGACGCCCTGGTGACGTACTCGCGCTACCCGGTGCCGCACGCGCTGCTGGTGGACGTGGCCGACACCATGGGCCGGTACGGCCGGCTGCAACTCGTCAAACACCCGACGCACGGGCTGGTGCTGACCACGACCGACCGGCCGGTGCTGGAGGAGGTGCTGCGTTCCAAGAAGATCGTCCCGCTGGTCGGCGCCCGGGTCGACCCGGACACCGTGGTGGTGCACCCCTCCGAGCGCGGCCAGATCAAGCAGGTGCTGCTCAAACTCGGCTGGCCCGCCGAGGACTTCGCCGGTTACGTGGACGGCGAGGCGCACCCGATCCAGCTGGAGGAGGACGGCTGGCAGCTGCGCCCGTACCAGGCGCAGGCGGTGGAGGGCTTCTGGCACGGCGGCTCGGGCGTCGTCGTGCTGCCCTGCGGCGCCGGCAAGACCCTGGTGGGCGCGGCCGCGATGGCGCACGCCAAGTCGACCACGCTGATCCTGGTGACCAACACGGTGTCGGCCCGCCAGTGGAAGCACGAGCTGGTCAAGCGCACCTCGCTGACCGAGGACGAGATCGGCGAGTACAGCGGGACGCGCAAGGAGATCCGCCCGGTCACCATCGCCACCTACCAGGTGATGACGACCAAGCGGAAGGGCGTGTACGCGCACCTGGAGCTGTTCGACGCCCGCAACTGGGGCCTGGTGGTCTACGACGAGGTGCACCTGCTGCCCGCGCCGGTGTTCAAGTTCACCGCCGACCTCCAGGCCCGCCGCCGCCTGGGCCTGACCGCGACCCTGGTGCGCGAGGACGGCCGCGAGGGCGACGTGTTCAGCCTGATCGGCCCCAAGCGCTTCGACGCGCCGTGGAAGGAGATCGAGGCGCAGGGCTACATCGCGCCGGCCGACTGCTGCGAGGTGCGGGTCACCCTGACCGACTCCGAGCGGCTGGCCTACGCCACCGCCGAGCCCGAGGAGCGGTACCGCTTCTGCGCCACCACGGCGACCAAGCGGCGGGTGGTGGAGGCGCTGGTGAAGAAGCACGAGAAGGACCAGACGCTGATCATCGGCCAGTACATCGACCAGCTGGACGAGCTCGGCGAGGCCCTGGACGCGCCGGTGATCAAGGGCGAGACCAGCAACGCCCAGCGCGAGAAGCTGTTCGACGCGTTCCGCAACAAGGAGATCGGCGTGCTGGTGGTCTCCAAGGTCGCGAACTTCTCGATCGACCTGCCCGAGGCGACCGTGGCCATCCAGGTCTCCGGGACCTTCGGCTCCCGCCAGGAGGAGGCCCAGCGGCTGGGCCGGGTGCTGCGCCCGAAGGCGGACGGGCACGCGGCGCACTTCTACTCGGTGGTCGCGCGGGACACCGTGGACCAGGACTTCGCCGCCCACCGGCAGCGCTTCCTGGCCGAACAGGGCTACGCGTACCGCATCATCGACGCGGACGACGTGCTGTAGGGCGGCCCTACGACGGACTAGTACCGGACACCGTCGCGCCCGAGGAAGATCACGCGCGCGGCGGTGTCCAGGGCGATCCCGACGTTGCGGACGGCGGTGCTCAGCGGGTTGCGGTGACGGCCGGGAGCGGCGGTGGCACCGGCCGGACCGCCGGGGGGACGGGTACGGGTTCGGGTCTTTGTGCTCATACTTCAACCGTAGGCACCCGAGCGGCCGCGCACATCACTCCAACGGCCGTACCCGCCCGGCCGCGGCTCGTCCTCCGGGTGTACGGCACCCCTGAGAGCCTGCGGGGCTGGAACCCTGAGCCGGACCGGTCTAAGATCGTTCGCCTGCCCCCTCCCGAACCGTGGTACCTGCTGAAGTCCCGCAGGCAGCCGGGGGAGGCCCCGACCGCTCGGCAACCGGCCGGTTGTACCCACCGTGAGCTCCATCGATCCGCTGCACCCGCCACCGGGGCAGCCGGGAAGGTTCGCTGTGCCCGCCACCCCCACCACCGACCCCCTCCAGCGCGAACGCGACCACCTGGCCGCGTCCCGGGCCGCGCTGCGAGCGATGCGCGAGGACGTCCAGTCACTGGACCTGCGCGACGTGACCGGCACCTGGGTGTCCGCCGTCGTCCTCCAGAACCAGATCGAGGCCCGGATCGCCGCCCTGGCCGACCTGGCCCACACCCCGCTCTTCTTCGGCCGCCTGGACTACCTGCACGCGATCAGCGAAGAGTTGTCCGAAGGCGGGGGCGGAGAGAGCTTCTACATCGGCCGCCGGCACGTCCACGACGCCGACGGCGACCCGATGGTGATCGACTGGCGCGCGCCGGTCTCCCAGCCGTTCTACCGGGCCAGCCGCACCGAGCCGCTGGACGTCGAGCGCCGCCGCCGCTTCGGCTACACCGGCGGCGAGCTCACCGCGTACGAGGACGAGCACCTGAGCGACCCGAGCGAGGCGGACACCGCCTCCGCCCTGCTCGCCGCCGAGATCGAGAAGCCCCGCGTCGGCCCGATGCGCGACATCGTGGCCACCATCCAGCCCGAGCAGGACGAGATCGTCCGCGCCGACGTCTCGGGCACCATCTGCGTCCAGGGCGCCCCCGGCACCGGGAAGACCGCCGTGGGCCTGCACCGCGTCGCCTACCTGCTGTACGCGCACCGCGAGCGCCTGGCCCGCACCGGCACCCTGGTGATCGGGCCGAACAACGCCTTCCTCTCCTACATCGAGCAGGTGCTCCCGGCCCTGGGCGAGCTGGACGTCGCCCAGTCCACCGTGCAGCAGCTGGTCGGGCACGTCGAGGTGCGGGGCGAGGACACCCCGGAGGCGGCCCGGCTGAAGGGCGACGCCCGGATGGCCGAGGTGCTGCGCCGGGCGGTGCGCGCGGGCATCACGCTGCCCACCGAACCCTGCGTGGTGGTCCGCGGCTCCCGCCGCTGGCGCGTCCCGGTGTACGAACTGACGGAGATCATCGAGGAGTTGAAGGGCCGCGAGGTCCGCTACGGCGCCGCCGGCGACGCCCTGCCGCAGCGCATCGCGCACGCCGTGCTGCTGAAGATGGAGCAGGGCGGCGAGGCCCCGGACGACCGGGTGCAGGACGCGGTGGCCCGCAACACCGCGGTCAAGGCGGTGGTCAAGCAGTGCTGGCCACCGGTGGACCCGGCCAAGCTGGTGCTGCGGCTGCTCTCCGACCCGGAGTTCCTGGCGGCCTGCGCGGAGGGCGTGCTCACCGCCGAGGAGCAGCAGGCGGTGCTCTGGCCCAAGCCCGGCCGCTCGGTGAAGACCGCCCGCTGGACGCCGGCCGACGCCGTCCTGGTCGACGAGGCGACGGACCTGGTGCAGCGCACGCCCTCGCTCGGCCACGTGGTGCTGGACGAGGCGCAGGACCTCTCCCCGATGCAGTACCGGGCGGTCGGCCGCCGCTGCACCACCGGCTCGGCGACCGTCCTCGGCGACCTCGCCCAGGGCACCACCCCGTGGGCGACGGCGAGTTGGCCGGAGGCCCTGCACCACCTGGGCAAGTCGGGCGCCCACGTCGAGGAGCTGACCAAGGGCTTCCGGGTGCCGGAGGAGGTCATCGCCTACGCCTCCCGGCTGCTCCCGGCGATCGCCCCGGGCCTGGCCCCGGCCAGCTCGGTCCGCGACGCGCCGGGCTCGCTGACGATCCGCCAGATCGCCGACGGGGAGCAGCCGGAGGCCGTCCTCGCGGCCTGCCGGGAGGCCCTGACGCGCGAGGGCTCGACCGGGCTGATCGTCGCCGACGCCCGCGTCCCGCTGTTCGCCGAGGCGCTGGCCGCGGCCGGCCTGCCGTACCTCTCCCCCGGCGCCGAGACCAGCGCCGAGGCCCGGCTGACGCTCGTGCCGGCCTCGCTGGCGAAGGGCCTGGAGTACGACTACGTGGTGCTGGACGAGCCGGCCGCGGTGATCGCCGGCGAGCCGGACGAGCGGACCGGCCTGCGCCGGCTGTACGTGGCGCTCACCCGCGCCGTCTCCGGTCTGACGGTGCTGCACACCGAGCCGCTGCCCGAGCAGCTCCGGTAGCGCGCCGCGGGGGCCGGCCCGCAAAGGACCGGCCCCCTCCCGCACGACGGGTACGGCGACCGTCGGCTGTCGGCGCTTCCACGCTCAGCCGTCGATCAGCGCCCGCCACTCGGCGACCTTGGCCGCGTCCACCGGCGTCTGCCAGCCGCCGGCCCGGACCGCGCCGCCGACGTGGAAGGCGTCGAATCCCTCAGCCCGCAGGCCCTTGAGGTGTTCGGCCCGCAGGCCGCCGCCGATCAGGATCCGCTGGTCGTACCCGGGTTCGCCCCGGCGGGCCAGTTCGGCCGCCAGTACCTCGCGCCCGGCGCCCACACCGGCCGCGTCGCCCGAGGTGAGGAAGGTGTCCAGCCCGGGCAGCGCGCCGACGGCGGCCCGCAGGGCGGCCCGGTCGGTGCTGTGGTCGATCGCCCGGTGGAAGGTCCAGCGGCAGCCGGCCACCGCCTCGGCGACCACCGTGGTGGCGGCCAGGTCGACGGCGCCGTCCGTGTCCAGGAAGCCGAGCACGAACTCCTCGGCGCCCTCGGCCCGCAGCGCGGCGGCCCGGGCGCACAGCTCGTCCAGGTCGCCGGGGGCGAAGCCGTCCCGGATCCGGAGCATGACGCGCAGCGGCAGCCGGACGGCGGCCCGGATCCGGGCGAACTCCTCGACGGACGGGGTGAGCCCGTCCGCGGCCATGTCGGTGACCAGTTCGAGCCGGTCGGCGCCGCCCGACTCGGCGGCCCGGGCGTCCTGGGGGGTCAGCGCGATGACTTCGAAAATTGGTCTAGACATGCCGGACAGCCTGCCACATCCGCAGGTCCCCGGCGAGACCGCCCCGGCCCCGGCGAGACCGCCCCAGCCCCAGCCCACCGGGCCGGTCACGCCACGCTGCGGCCCGCCCCGGTGTCGCCGCCCTCGCCGCCACCGCGGCCGATCCGCTGCATGCCCATCGCGGCCAGCACCAGGAGCACCAGGACCGGCAGCGCCACCGGCAGCAGCTGCGACAGCCCGCGCGCCTCCCGCCAGATGTTGAACAGGCTGGCGAACGTCGTCAGCGACAGCACCGCGACCCCCACGGCGGCCGGCGCCACCCGCCCGCGCAACGCGGTGAAGGTCAGCAGCAGCGGCGCCAGCAGCAGCACCGCGAACCACTGGACGTCCAGCGGGAAGCTGGTGTCGTCCCACCGCTGGAGCGCCACCAGCAGCCCACCGCCGACCACCGAGGCCAACACCAGCCCGCGGGTGCGCCAGCCGGGCCGCGGCAACAGATCGGTCGGCGCCGCGAGCAGCAGCACCGCGGAGAGCGCGGACGGCAGGGTGGCCGAACCGACGTAGCCCGCCCACCACCAGTCGAAGAACGCCGGGCCCGTGAACGCCTGCGCCAGGACGGACAGTCCGAAGGCCGCCTGGAGCACCGCGACCACCCGCACCGCCGTCCAGCGCCCCAGCAGGGCTGCCATCCCGAGCAGCAGCGCGAGCACCGGCGGCGCGATGGTCAGGGCGTACGTGGTGTACGAGTGGTCCCAGGTGAGCCGCCAGGAGGCGTGGTCCGGATCGCTCACCCACGGCACCAGCCCCGAACCGGCCAGCGCCCCGGCGACCATCGGCGCGGCCAGCGCCAGCACCCGCCCCGGCACCGAGCCGCCGGTCAGCCCGAGCCGCACCCGCAGCCCGTACGCGGCTAGGTCGAACACCTCCCGGGCGAGGGCGGACCGGCCCGCCTCCGCGGTGGTGTCGGCGAACACCGCGGCCATCTCCTCGCCCCGCTCCCGGCGGTAGCGGGCCGGGTAGAGCTGGAGCACCGCGCGCAGCGCGGCCGAAGGCTCCCCGATCGTCGGCGTGGTCATGCGAAACTCCCCCCTGTCGTGGACCGCCCCTGCGGTCCTGCCTTTCCCCGCACCATCGACCGGACCACGGCGAGCCGGCGTTCGGCCTCGGTGGCGACGGCCCGCAGCCGCTCCGCCTCGGTGGCCAGCGCGCCGCGTCCGACGTCGGTCAGCGCGTAGGTGCGCCGGGCCCGGCCGTCCACGATCTCCTCGGCGGTGACCTCGATCAGGCCCTGGCCCAACAGTCGGTCGAGGGCGCCGTAGAGCGTGCCGGTGCGCATCTTGACCCGGCCACCGGAGATCGCGGCGATCTCCTGGATGAGCGCGTAGCCGTGCCGCGGGGCATCGGCGAGCGCGGTGAGCAGAAGCAGCGTGGGCTCCTGCATGGAGCGTTCTGTCATGTGACTACATATATCGTTGATCTACCTATAGGTCCAGCACTCGGCCCGACAGAATGTCTCCCATGCCCACCACCGAGGACCCGACCGACGCCCTGCTCGCCGACTGGACCGCCCTGCTGCACCGCTGCGCCGCCACCACCGACCCCGAGCCGTACGGGCGGGAGCTGCTGCGCCGCTGGTCGGAGCCGCAGCGCCGCTACCACACCACCGCCCACCTGCACGCGGCCCTGCGGCACGTGGACGACCTCGCCGGACACGCCGACGATCCGGACGCCGTCCGGCTCGCGGCCTGGTTCCACGACGCCGTCTACCGGCCCGACCGCTCGGAGAACGAGGAGCGCAGCGCCGCCCTGGCGGTCCGTGCGCTGACCGCCGCCGGCCTGCCCGCCGCCCGGGTGGCCGAGGTCGAACGCCTGGTGCTGCTCACCGTCACCCACCGCCCCGGGGCGGGCGACCGCGACGGCGAGGTGCTCTGCGACGCGGACCTCGCCGTGCTCGGCGGCACCCCCGAGGCGTACGCGGCGTACGCGGCCGCCGTCCGCGCGGAGTACGCCTTCGTCCCGGAGCCGGACTTCCGGGCGGGCCGGGCCCGTGTCCTGCGGCAGCTGCTCGCGCTCCCCGCGCTCTACCGCACCCCCACCGCCGACGCCCGCTTCACGGCCGCCGCCCGCCGCAACCTCGCCGCCGAACTCGACTCGCTGGCGCCCGCCGGGCCCGACCCCCTGACGCCCGCCGGGCCCAACCCCCTGGCCGGCTAGGGCGTGTCTTTCGGATCACGTCGGACCAGCGGGCGTCGTTGGGGTGCGTGCATCGGCGGCGCCGAGGAGGGAGTCCATGCGGAGCATCGGCGACTGACGAGAAGCCGTCGAGGTGCGTGCCCCGGCGGCGACCGCCCGGCGTGATCCGAAAGACACGCCCTAGACGAGTTGCCCCACCGGCGCGACCACCACGCCCTGCTTGCCGCACACCCAGTGCGGCTCGGGCCCGAGCTCCGGCTCCACGCTGAGCGCGTGCGGGTCCCCGTCGGCCGCACAGTCGGCGCACAGCGGCCAGCGCCCGTACGCCTCCAGCAGCGCGTCCTGGACGTCCTGGGCGACCAGCCCGAGCACGTACTCGGTGCCGTCCGGCCACTGCTCCAGCCACCACCGGCGGTGTGTGACCGCGTTCTCCACCAGCGAGACGACGGCGGCGTCCGCCACGTCCCGCGTGGTGAGGTCGGCCAGGATCAGCGCCCGCGCGTTGTGCAGGGCGGTCTCGATGTCGGTCTCGATGTCGTCGGAAGCCATCCGTCCATTCTCCGCTCGTACCCGGGAAACGCCGTGTGGGCGGCCCCCCGAAGGGGACCGCCCACACGATCCGGAATCAACCGATCCGATCGAATGCGATCAGGATCAGAAGTCCATGTCACCGCCCGGCATGCCGCCGCCGGCGGCCGCGGCGGCCTTCTCCGGCTTGTCGGCGATGACGGCCTCGGTGGTGAGGAACAGCGCCGCGATGGAGGCGGCGTTCTGCAGCGCGGAGCGGGTGACCTTGGCCGGGTCGATGATGCCCTCGGCGACCAGGTCGACGTACTCGTTGGTGGCGGCGTTCAGGCCGTGACCGGCGGGGAGGTTGCGCACCTTCTCCACCACGACGCCACCCTCGAGGCCGGCGTTGGTCGCGATCTGCTTGATCGGGGCCTCCAGCGCCACGCGGACGATGTTGGCACCGGTGGCCTCGTCGCCCTCCAGCTCCAGCTTGTCGAAGGCGACACCGGCCTGGAGCAGCGCGACGCCACCACCGGCGACGATGCCCTCCTCGACGGCGGCCTTGGCGTTGCGGACGGCGTCCTCGATGCGGTGCTTGCGCTCCTTGAGCTCCACCTCGGTGGCCGCGCCGGCCTTGATGACGGCCACGCCGCCGGCCAGCTTGGCGAGGCGCTCCTGGAGCTTCTCGCGGTCGTAGTCCGAGTCGCTGTTCTCGATCTCGGCACGGATCTGGTTCACGCGGCCGGCGACCTGCTCGCTGTCACCGCCACCGTCGACGATGGTGGTCTCGTCCTTGGTGATGACCACCTTGCGGGCGGTGCCCAGCAGGTCGATGCCGGCGTTCTCCAGCTTGAGGCCGACCTCCTCGGAGATCACGGTGCCACCGGTGAGGATGGCGATGTCGCCGAGCATGGCCTTGCGGCGGTCGCCGAAGCCCGGGGCCTTGACGGCGACGGACTTGAAGGTGCCGCGGATCTTGTTCACGACCAGGGTCGACAGGGCCTCGCCCTCGACGTCCTCGGCGATGATGACGAGCGGCTTGCCGCTCTGCATGACCTTCTCCAGCAGCGGCAGCAGGTCCTTGACCGAGCCGATCTTGGAGTTGGCGATGAGGATGTACGGGTCCTCGAACGTCGCCTCCATGCGCTCCAGGTCGGTCGCGAAGTAGGCGGAGATGTAGCCCTTGTCGAAGCGCATGCCCTCGGTGAGCTCGAGCTCCAGACCGAAGGTGTTGCTCTCCTCGACGGTGATGACGCCTTCCTTGCCGACCTTGTCCATGGCCTCGGCGATCAGCTCGCCGATCTGGGTGTCAGCGGCGGAGATGGAGGCGGTGGAGGCGATCTGCTCCTTGGTCTCCACGTCCTTGGCCTGGGCCAGCAGCTGGTCGGAGACGGCGGCGACGGCCTTCTCGATGCCGCGCTTCAGGGCCATCGGGTTGGCGCCGGCGGCGACGTTGCGCAGACCCTCGCGAACCAGGGCCTGGGCGAGCACGGTGGCGGTGGTGGTGCCGTCACCCGCGACGTCGTCCGTCTTCTTGGCGACCTCCTTGACGAGCTCCGCACCGATCTTCTCGTACGGGTCCTCGAGCTCGATCTCCTTGGCGATGGAGACACCGTCGTTGGTGATGGTGGGGGCGCCCCACTTCTTCTCCAGCACGACGTTGCGACCCTTGGGGCCGAGCGTGACCTTCACTGCGTCGGCGAGCTGGTTCATGCCACGCTCAAGGCCGCGGCGAGCTTCCTCATCAAAGGCGATGATCTTGGCCATCTGAAGTGGTCCTCCGGGACACGGTCGACTGCTCGGACCAAGGGGTGCCCGCGACGGACGGCCCTGGTGTGCGGGGGTCCATTCCCCTACCGCTCCCGGGGGCCTCACCGACCCGGTCCGCTGTCACTCTCACGCTGTGAGTGCTAACGCCAATGATTAGCACTCCGGGTGGTCGAGTGCAAGCCCAATCGCCAACCCGCGAGCCGCCGCTGGGGCCGCCGCTGGGGCCGCCCGGAAACGCCGACGGGCCCGTACGACGCGTGTCGCACGGGCCCGACGAGAAGCGAAGTGGTCACCAGCCGTAGGGCCGCGCCGAGCTCCTGGGGGCGGAAGGGGTCAGCCCGCGGCGCGGACCATGTCCGCCTGCGGGCCCTTCTGTCCCTGGGAGATCTCGAACTCGACCCGCTGGCCCTCTTCGAGGGTGCGGTAGCCGTCCATCTGGATCGCGCTGTAGTGGACGAAGACGTCCGCACCACCGTCGACCGCGATGAAGCCGTAGCCCTTCTCCGCGTTGAACCACTTGACGGTGCCCTGAGCCATTCCGAACTCCCCTAGTGCTGTGCTGGCCCTTCACGCGCCCGCAGGTCGCGGGCCCGGGTCTGGTTTGAAGGCCGGCCCGGGGAACCCCCCCTGAGCGCAGCCGTGCACGCCGCAATCCTCCGCCGGGCCACCGGACGGCATCCGGTGAGCGGGTGATTACGTCGACCGCCGCTGAATGTATCCGGATCGACGCCCTCTGCAACAGGGCCAGCCACGGGGAATTCCGGCGCCACAGCAAGGGACAGGCCGGGCGGAACCAGGAGAAATTCGGCATTCCACGCCGGACATAGCGGACGAATTACCCAAATCCCCGCAGGAATTCTGACATCTGCCTGACATGTTTCCCGGCCCTGGCCGGGCTGGTCTCACCGGCCGGACGACCGTCGGGCGATTCGCGGGCGAGGGGCGAGGAGAAGCCCCGTTCCCGTCCGAGCCACACTCTACTCCGACTTGACCCGCAAATATTCCAGCCCTAATGCGGCTGGAATGCGGACAGCCGCCCACGTGTACGGAGTGCGGAATTCCGTCCACGTGAGCGGCTGCGGTGCGGCCGTCGACATCACCGCGCCGCGGCTCGGCGGGCGCGGTTCGGCAGGCGCGGCTCAGCAGCCGCCGGCCACCGCCGGGATGATCGAGACGCTGGCGCCGTCGCCGATCTCGGTCGCCAGGCCCTCGGCGAAGCGCACGTCGTCGTCGTTCACGTAGACGTTGACGAAGCGGCGCAGCTTGCCGGTGTCGTCCAGGATGCGCGCGGAGATCCCCGCGTGGTTCTTCTCCAGGTCGGCGATGACCTCGCCCAGGGTGGCGCCCTCGGCGGCGACCTCGGCGGCACCGCCGGTGTAGGTGCGCAGGATGGTGGGGATGCGGACGTTGGCGCTCATGGCTCTCCTAGCGGGTGCGGCCGTGCGGGGGTGGGACCTGCGGGTCGGGGAGGGGTTCAGGCGGACGCGAGGCCGGCGTCGCGGAAGGACGCCAGCGTCGGGCGGATGACGGCGGTCATCCCCGCGTCGGAGACGGCGTCCAGGGTCTTCAGGCCGTCGCCGGTGTTGATCGCGACGGTCTCCTTGGCCGGGTCCAGCTGCCCGGTCTCGACCAGCTTCTTCAGCACGCCGACGGTCACCCCGCCCGCGGTCTCGGCGAAGATGCCCTCGGTCCGGGCCAGCAGCCGGATCGCCGCCACGACCTCCTCGTCCGTGACGTCCTCGACCGCGCCGCCGGTCCGGCGGGCGATGTCCAGCACGTACGGGCCGTCCGCCGGGTTGCCGATCGCCAGCGACTTGGCGATGGTGTCCGGCTTGACCGGGCGGATCACGTCCTGGCCGGCCTTGAACGCCGCCGACACCGGCGAGCAGCCGGCCGCCTGGGCGCCGAAGACCTTGTACGGCCGGTCCTCGACCAGACCGAGCTTGATCAGCTCCTGCAAGCCCTTGTCGATCTTGGTCAGCTGCGAGCCCGAGGCGATCGGGATGACGATCTGCTCCGGCAGCCGCCAGCCGAGCTGCTCGCAGATCTCGTACGCCAGCGTCTTCGAGCCCTCGCCGTAGTACGGGCGCAGGTTGACGTTGACGAAGCCCCAGCCCTCGCCCGCCGGGTCGCCGATCAGCTCCGAGCAGAAGCGGTTCACGTCGTCGTAGTTGCCCTCGATGCCGACCAACTCGCCGCCGTACACCCCGGCCATGACGACCTTGCCCTGCTCCAGGTCGTGCGGGATGAACACGCACGAGCGGAACCCGGCCCGGGCCGCCGCCGCCCCCACCGCACCGGCCAGGTTGCCGGTGGAGGAGCAGGACAGCGTGGTGTAGCCGAAGGCCCGGGCGGCCTCGATGGCGCAGGCCACCACGCGGTCCTTGAACGAGTGCGTGGGGTTGCCCGAGTCGTCCTTGATGTGCAGCTGCGCGGTGAAGCCGAGCTCGCGGCCCAGGTTGTCCGCCTTGACCAGCGGGGTCCAGCCGGGGTTCAGGTTCGGCTTCGAGGCGACGTCGGCCGGCACGGGCAGCAGCGGCGCGTAGCGCCAGATCGAGGTCGGACCGGACTCGATCCGCTTACGCAGCTCCTCGGCGGCCTCGCTGCCGAACTCGTACGCGATCTCCAGCGGGCCGAAGCACTCCAGACAGGCGAAGCTCGGACCGAGCGGGAAGCGGGTGCCGCACTCCCGACAGGACAGCGCGGCTGCGGGGCCGAGGTCAACGGATGCGGGTGCGACGGTGTCGAGAGCCATGATGGCGGAGGCCTTTCTCCTCATCTTCCCCGTGGCGCAAGCCGCGCCACAGGCCGGAATTGGCACCTGTCCCGCCGGGGCCTGTCGACGACAGCCGCGCGAGAAGGTTGCCGGGACGTCAACGGGCCGTTCCCTCAGTCCCTCTGGATGAGCTTGTGAAGTTGTGGTGGTGCTCAGCGGCGACCCCGGCGTGCGAAGGTCCGGCCGCTGTACGAAGACTGTATCCGAAGGCGCCAACCCTGAAAGGGACCGTCCGCCACGCGAGATGGCGCGTCCCACCCGATCCCGCCGAGGAGACTCCCGTGCCCGCCGAACCGACCCCCGCACTCCTCCCGCAGGCGGCGTCCTGGCTGCGCCGCCGCTCGTGGAGTGCGGCAGACCGGCCGGTGCGCACCCTGCTGGAGGCCAAGCGCCGCACCGGCCACACCGTCAGCGTGGTCCTCCCCGCGCTGGACGAGGAGGCCACCGTCGGCGACATCGTCCGCACCATCCGCCGGGAGCTGATGGAGCGCCTCCCGCTGGTCGACGAGCTCGTGGTGGTCGACTCCGGCTCGGTCGACGCCACCGCCGCCGTCGCCGCCGAGGCCGGCGCCCGGGTGGAGCACCGCGACGCCATCCTGCCCCGGCTGCCCGCCGCCCCCGGCAAGGGCGAGGTGCTCTGGCGCTCGCTGCTGGTGACCCACGGCGACATCGTCTGCTTCGTCGACGCCGACCTGCGCGAGTTCGACCCCGACTTCGTCTCCGGCATCCTCGGCCCGCTGCTCACCGAACCGGACATCCAGCTGGTCAAGGCCATGTACGACCGGCCCCTGGAAGTATCGATGGGCGGCTCCGCCGCGGGCGACGTCGCCGTCGACCCGGCCGGCGGCGGCCGGGTCACCGAGCTGGTCGCCCGCCCCCTGCTCAACCTGCACTGGCCGGAACTCGCCGGTTTCGTCCAGCCGCTCGGCGGCGAGTACGCGGCCCGCCGCACCCTGCTCGAACGGCTGCCCTTCCCCACCGGCTACGGCGTCGAACTCGGCCTGCTGGTCGACGCGTTGGAGATCGCCGGGCTGGACGCGCTGGCCCAGGTGGACGTCGGTGTCCGGCACCACCGGCACCAGGACGGCCAGGCCCTCGGCCGGATGGCCGCCACCATCTACCGCACGGCCCTGGAACGCCTCGACCGCACCCACCGGCTGAAGGCCTCCGCCGACCTGGTCCACCCGCTGCTGACCCAGTTCACCCGCGACCCGCGGACCAGGGAGTTCACCGCCCACACCCACCCGGTGACCGCCCTGGAACGCCCCCCGATGCACACCGTCCCCGAGTACGCGACCCGGCACTGAAGCCCCGCCGGAGGGGTTTGCCACGCCGGGGGCCCGGCAACGTACCATCCATGGGCGATCTCACGACCGAACGTTCGAGTGCGACCGGCACCGCACCCGTCCTGGTGGCCTCCAACCGGGGACCGGTGTCGTTCAGCACCGCCGACGACGGCACGCTGACCCTCCGCCGCGGCGGCGGAGGCCTGGTCTCCGGCCTCTCCGCCATCGAGGACCCCGACGCGGTCTGGGTCTGCGCGGCCCTCGGCGACGCCGACCGCCGGGCCGCCAGAGAGGCCCCCGACGGCCGCCTCGACCTCGCCGGGCACGAGGTCGGCGGACAGGCCGTCCGGATGCTGGACATAGATCCACAGACCTTCGCCCGCGCCTACAACGGCGTCGCCAACTCCACCCTCTGGTTCGTCCACCACCTGCTGTACGCGACCCCCACCGCCCCCGCCTTCGACGCCGACTTCCGCGCCGAGTGGAGCGCCTACCGCGCCTACAACACCGCCTTCGCCGACGCCCTCGCCGCCGAGGCCGCCCCCGGTGCCGCCGTCCTGGTCCAGGACTACCACCTGTCGCTCACCCCGGCCCTGCTCCGCGCGGCCCGGCCCGACCTGCGGATCGGCCACTTCTCGCACACCCCGTGGGCCCCGCCGGAGTACTACCGGCTGCTGCCGGACGACGTCGGCGAGGCCGTCCTCACCGGCATCCTCGGCGCCGACCGGGCCGGCTTCCTCACCCGTCGCTGGGCCCTCGCCTTCGCCGACTGCTGCGCCGAGCTGCTGGGCGCCGAGGTGGACCGCGCCGCCATGACCGTCACGCACGCCGGCCGCACCACCCAGCTCGGCGTGCACGCCCTCGGCGCCGACGCCGAGTTCCTGCGCGAACGCGCCCACCGCCCCGACGTGGACCAGCGCCTCGCCGCCCTGCGCGCCGCCGTCGGCGAGCGCCGCACCATCGTCCGGGTCGACCGCACCGAGCTGAGCAAGAACATCGTCCGCGGGCTGCTGGCGTACCGGCACCTGCTGCACACCCGCCCCGAGTGGCACGACCGGGTGGTGCACATCGCCTTCGCCTACCCCTCCCGCACCGACCTGGCCGAGTACCGCGCCTACACCGCCCAGGTCCAGCAGCTCGCCGAGGACATCAACGCCGAGTACTCCACCCCGACCTGGCAGCCGCTGATCCTGCACGTCGAGGACGACTTCGCGCGCTCCCTGGCCGCCTACCGGCTCGCCGACGTGGCCCTGGTCAACCCGATCCGGGACGGCATGAACCTGGTCGCCAAGGAGGTGCCGGTGGTCTCCGACCACGGCTGCGCCCTGGTCCTCTCCCGCGAGGCGGGCGCCCACGCCGAACTCGGCGAGGACGCGCTGAGCGTCAACCCGTACGACGTCATCGCCACCGCCGAAGCGCTGCACGCCGCCCTCACCATGAGCGCCGAGGAGCGCGCCGACCGCACCAAGCGCCTCGCCGCCGCGGCCACCGCGCTCCCCCCGCAACAGTGGTTCCTCGACCAGCTCAACGCGCTCTGAGCTCCTCCCCCGGCCTCAGCGCACGCCGAGCTCCGCCCCCAACGCGCCGAGCAGCTCCACCACGCCGGCCGGGCCCGCGACCACCAGGTCGGCCCGGTCGGCGAGTTCGCGCACCGGCGCGTCCCCCATCGCCCCGCTGCACACCAGCAGCCCCGCCAGGCCCTCGCCGCGCAGCTTCTCCACCGCCGCGAAGGCCGCCACATCGCCCAGGTCGTCGCCCGCGTACAGCACCGAACCGGCGCCGCGCTCCCGCAGGAAGCCGGTCAGCGCCGCCCCCTTGTCCACCCCGGGCGGCCGCAGCTCCAGCACCAGCCGCCCCGGCTCCACCACCAGCCCGTGCGCCGCCGCCAGCTCCGCCACCGGTGACCGCAACAGCTCCAGCGCCTCCTCCGGTGCGGCCGTGCGCCGGGTGTGCACCGCCAGCGAGCGCCCCTTGTCCTCCACCCACGTCCCCTCCGGCGCCCCCGCCGCCGCGAGCGCCCCGGGCAGTGCCGCCCGTGCCCCCGCCACGCCCGGGTGCACCGGCGGCGCGCTGACCTCGCCGTCCTCCCACCGCTCGGCCCCGTAGTGCCCCAGCACCACCACCCCGGGCAACCCGGCGAACCCGCCGTACTCCGCGGCCAGCTCCGCCGGCCGCCCGGTCACCACCACCACCGCCCGGACCAGCGGCGCCAGCGCCCGCAGCGCCCCCGCCACACCCGGGTGGGCCCGGGCGGCACTCGGATCCGCCCCGATCGGCGCCAGCGTCCCGTCGAAGTCGAGCGCGATCACCGCGCCGCCCGGCGCCGCCAGGATCGCCGCCAGCCCGTCCCGTCCGGCCCCGGTCACCGGTGCCCACGTCTCTTCGAAGCCCATGCCAGTGCCCATACCCCGGGCGCCCGGCCCGCTACCGCGCCGCCCGCCGGGCCTCCCGGACCCGCCGCAGCCGGTTCACCAGCACCGGCGCGTGCGCCAGCGCCTCCTCCCGGTCGAGCAGCGCGTTCAACAGCTGGTAGTACCGCGTGGCGGAGAGCCCCAGCTCCTCCCGGATCGCCCGCTCCTTGGCCCCGGCCGTCCGCCACTGCCGCCCTTCCAGCGCCAGCACCGCCCTGTCCCGCTCAGTCAGCTCGCCCACGTGTCCACCTCCGCCGTCACTACGGAGTGTCATTCTCACGCGCGACGCCGACACACTGTGCTCGCCCCGCCCCGCGGCCGCCCCGGCTAGCGTCGGGGCCATGACCACGCCCAGCTTCGCCGTGCACGTCCCCACCGCCGACCTCGAACCCGACCCGCTGGATCCGGCCCAGATCGTCTCCGGCACCCCCGAGGTCTCCGGGAGGGTCCTCGCCGAGTCCCCGGACGGCCGCCAGCTGCGCGGCATCTGGCAGATCACCCCGGGCGTGGTCACCGACGTCGAGGCCGACGAGATGTTCGTGGTGCTCAGCGGCCGGGCCACCATCGAGGTCGAGGGCGGCCCGACCCTGCACGTCGGCCCCGGCGACTGCGCCGTGCTGCGCGAGGGCGACCGGACCACCTGGACCGTCCACGAGACCCTGCGCAAGGCCTACGCCATCGCCCTCCCCTGATCCGCGGCAGCCACCCCCGGCCCGGGCCTACTTGCGGACCCGGGCCGTCTCCTTGACCGCCGCGTCCTGCAACCCGGCGAGCACCTGCTTCGGGTCCCCGGTGACCGCCTGTCCGATCCCGGCCTTGATCCGGTTGCTGACGTCACCCCAGGCCGGGTCCCCGAACGGGTAGAAGCTGGCGTTCGAAAGACCGACCGTGAACTGCTTGAGCTCCTCGTGCTTCGGGTCGGACGCCATCTGGTTGAAGGCGTCCTGGGTCACCGGCAGCAGGTTGTACCGCTCGTCGAACTTCAGCTGGTACTCGCGGGTGTAGACGAAGGACAGGAACTTCTTGATCTCGTTCTTGTGCCCGTTGGCCTTGAACGCCATCATCCAGTCCGCGACCCCGAGGCTGCCGGTCCTGCCCACCCCGTCCTTCTTCGGGATCGGCGCCGTACCGAACTCGATCTTCCCTGCGGTGGCCATCTTCAGCAGCGTGGGGTGCCCGTTGAGCATGGCGACCTTGCCGGCCGCGAAGTCCTGGAACACCGGGGTGCGGTTCATCCTGCCCGGGTCCTGGTAGGTCAGCCCGGTGGCCACCAGGTTGCTCTTCAGCCAGCCGAAGGTGGCCTGGTTCTGGGCGCTGTCGATGGTGTAGTTGCCGACGTCGTCGGAGAGGCTGCCACCGCCGCTGAGCGTCCAGAGCATGGATTCGGCGGGCGCCTCCTCGGGGCCGAGCGGCAGCCCGTACGGGGTGACGCCCGGCACCTTGGCCTTGATCTTCTCGGCGTCCTGGCGCAGCTCGTTCCAGGTGGCGGGCGGCTGGGTGAGGCCGGCCTGGCGGAAGACCGCCTTGTTGTAGAAGAGCACCCGCGAGGACGACACGAACGGGATCCCGTACTGCGTGCCGAGCACCTGGCCGGCGTGCGCGAAGGAGTCCAGGAACCTCGCCTGGGTGTCCATGGTGAGCACGTCGGCCGCCGGGTACAGCCGGTCGGCCGCGACCTGGTCGGCGAAGCCTCCGGTCTGCAGCAGGTCGGGGGACTTGCCGGCCGCGATCATGTCGTCGACCTTCTTGCCGATGTCGGTCCAGCTCTCCACCTGGACCTCGACCTTGATGCCGGGGTTGGCGCTCTCGAAGGCGTGCGCGAGCTCGTCCCAGTACGGCTTGGAGCCGGTCTCGGCGTTCTCCCCGTAGTCGGCGGCGACCAGCTTCAGGGTGACCGGCCCGTTGCCCTGCCCGCCGCACGCGCTGACCGCGGTGAGCGCCAGCGTGGCGGCCAGCGCGCTGCCGAGGACTCGGGTGGGGACGTGGGCGCGCCTGTTCAACGCGGGTACCGCCTTCGGAGGGAGAACTGCGGCCGGGGGAGGGAATCCGGCTGGGGGAGGCGCCACACTGCCAAATCCACCGCGCAGTGGTCCACACCTCTCCCGCGCGCCCGCCGCGTCGTTATCGAAGTGCGGACGTCATTGCGCGATGCGCAACGCGACGCCCGGCAGGATGCGAACAAATCCGGCCGGGCAAAGCCCCGCACAACCGCCGCAGCTGCGACAAAGCTCACCCACTTTGGACCAGACCAATCCGACAACTGGACTAGACCTCTTCGACCCGACCAAGGAAACTGTCCCCCGTGAAGCACGTCATCGCACTCGATGTAGGCGGCACCGGCATGAAAGCCGCGCTGCTCGCCCAGGACGGCTCCGTGCTGTTCGAAGCACGCCGACCGACCGGGCGGGAGCACGGCACGGACGCCGTCGTCGCCGCCATCCTCGACTTCGCCGCCGATCTGGCGGACGAAGGCCGGGCCCGCTTCGGCCGCGCCCCGCTCGCGGCCGGCGTGGCCGTCCCGGGCACGATCGACGAGGAGAACGGCATCGCGGTCTACTCCGCCAACCTCGGCTGGCGCGACCTCCCGCTGCGGCGGCTGCTGGGCGAGCGGCTGGTCGGCCCGGACGGTTCCGCGATGCCGGTGGCGCTCGGCCACGACGTGCGCTCGGGCGGTCTGGCCGAGGGCCGGCTCGGGGCCGGCCGGGGCGTCGACCGCTTCCTGTTCATCGCCCTCGGCACCGGCATCGCCGGCGCCATCGGCATCGACGGCCGGATCGAGGCCGGCGCCCACGGCTACGGCGGCGAGATCGGCCACGTCGTGGTGCGCCCGGGCGGGCCGCAGTGCGGCTGCGGCGCCCGCGGCTGCCTGGAGACCCTGGCCTCCGCCTCCGCCGTCTCCCGTGCCTGGGCCGAGGCCAGCGGGGACCCCGACGCCGACGCGGCATCCTGCGCCGCCGCGGTGGACGCCGGGGACGAACGCGCGCTGGCGGTCTGGCGGACCGCCGTCGACGCCCTCGCCGACGGCATCGTGCTCGCCCAGAGCCTGCTCGACCCGTCCACGGTGATCGTCGGCGGCGGGCTGGCCGAGGCCGGCGACACCCTCCTCACCCCGCTGCGCGCGGCGGTGACGGAGCGCCTGACCTTCCAGATGCCCCCGGAGGTCGTACCGGCCATGCTCAAAGACACCGCCGCATCCCTCGGCGCCGGCCTGCTCGCCTGGGATCTTCTCTCGATGGAGGTGACCGCGTGACCACCGCGGACCGTACTGCCCTGGCCGGCGCCCGGCTGGTCCTGCCCGACGGCGTCGTCGACGACGGCCGGATCGTCGTCGACGGCCCGACCATCGCCGCCTTCGGCGGGGAGACCGAACCCGGCGACCTCGACCTGGCCGGGTACACCGTCGTCCCCGGCTTCGTCGACCTGCACGTGCACGGCGGCGGCGGCGCCTCGTACGCCTCCGGCAACGCCGAGGAGGCCCTGCTCGCCGCCCGCACCCACCTCGAACACGGCACCACCACCACCGTCGCCTCCACCGTCACCGGCGAGATCGACGAGGTCGCCCGCCAGGCCGCCGTCCTCGCCGAACTCGTCGAGGACGGCGTGCTGGCCGGCATCCACTTCGAGGGCCCGTTCATCTCCCACAACCGCTGCGGCGCCCACCGCCCCGACCTGCTGCGCGACCCCGACCCGGCCCTGGTACGCAAGCTCGTCGACGCCGCCCGCGGCCACGCCAGGATGGTCACCCTCGCCCCCGAACTCCCCGGCGGCCTCGACTCGGTGCGGATGCTCGCCGACCTCGGCGTGATCGCCGCCGTCGGCCACACCGACGCCGACTACGCCACCACCCTGCGGGCCGTGGACGCCGGTGCCACCGTCGCCACCCACCTGTTCAACGCCATGCCCGGCATCGCCCACCGCGCCCCCGGCCCGATCGTGGCGCTGCTGGAGGACGAGCGGGTCGTGGTCGAGCTGATCAACGACGGCGTCCACCTGCACCCCTCCGTGCTGGACCTCGCCTACGGCACCGCCGGCGCCGACCGGGTCGCGCTGATCACCGACGCCATGGGCGCCGCCGGCATGGGCGACGGCCTCTACCCGCTCGGCCCGCTCCAGGTCGAGGTCAAGGACGGCGTCGCCCGACTGGTCGAGGGCGGCGCGATCGCCGGCTCCACGCTCACCCTGGACGTGGCGTTCAGGCGCTCGCTCACCGTCAACGGCCTGACCCTGAACCAGGCCGTCCGGTCGCTCTCCACCACCCCGGCCCGGCTGCTCGGCCTCGACGGCACCACCGGCTCCCTGGCGACCGGCAAGCACGCCGACCTGGTCGTGGTCGACTCGACGAGCTACCAGCTGGTCGCCGTCATGCGCCGCGGCCGGTGGGCCGTCGGCGGTGAGCGCTTCGGCACCGTGAAGCCCGCCTGACCGACCGCCGGGCCTCCCCGCGGACGACGACGGCCGCCCTCCCCACCGGGGACGGGCGGCCGTTGTGCGGAGCGGCTCAGCTGCTGGGCTCGACGGTGACCTGGTCGATCAGGATCGGCCCGGACGGGGCCGTGATGGTGATCGTGTTCGGGCCGGCCTGGAGCTGCGGGAGTATCCAGGTGGTGTACCAGGACGCCGCCGGGTCCTTGCCCGGCGAGTAGTTCCTGAACGCCAGCCCGCTCGGCCAGTCCTTGCCGTTCACCGCGGCCGCGCCCTTCACGTCCGCGCCAGCGTTGTTGAAGTGCACGGTCAGCTTGTACGTCCCGGCCGCGGCGACCTCGCCGGTCCAGGTCACCGAGCCGCCCTGCTGGAGCGTCAGGTAGCTGCCGTCCGCGGACTTGGCGCCCTTGACGCTGTTGCCGGACGGCGCGTTCTGGGCCTGCAACTGGCTCGCGTCCACGGTCGACGGGCCGGCCGTGGCACTGGCACTCGCCGAGGGCGTGGCCGTCCCGGACGGGCTGCCGCTCGCCGCGGCGCTGGGGGTCGCCGGGGCGGTGGTCCGGGCGCCGCCCTTGGCGTTCTTCTCGCCGTCCGGGTCGCCCTTGGAGAGCGCGATCCCGGCCCCGATCGCGATGGCCGCGATCACCGCGACGGCACCGATCACCGCGCCCTTGCTCCGGCCGCCGCTCGGCCGCTCCTCCCCCGGCTGCGGCCGGGAGTGCTCGGCGTAGCGGGTCTGCTGGGTGGGCGCCGCACCGTACTCGGCCTGCTGCGGGTAGGGCTGCGGCTGCCCGCCCGGGTAGCCCTGCGGCGGGATCCCGGCCTGCTGGCCGTACGGCGGCTGCTGCGGCCGCTGCCCGTACTGGGCGCGGCCGACCTCCATCGGGCGGCTGTACGGCGTGCGGGGCACGCCCTGCTGCGGCTCGGCCGACGGGCCGGAGGCACCCTCGGCCGGACGGTAGAGGTAACCGAACGGGTCGTCGTCCTGCGGGGCACCGCCGCCCTGGCCCTCGGGTGCTCCGTTGCTGCCGGCGGTCGTCACGGTGGTCAACTCCCCCATCCGGTTGGGCGTCGCCGGACCTGGCGGGCCGCCGGCGCTGATCATGGACGCTGTCGTCCCCGGGAACCCTACCTGTCCCGGGTGACTGCCGGAAAAGAGCCCTTGACAACCCGCCGGTAACCTGCGATCGGGCGGCCCTTCAGCCGGCCCTGCGGTGCGAGCGCTCGCCCCGGGCCCCGCGCACCGCGCCGCCCCTGGCCCGCTTCTCGTCGTACATCCGCTCGTCCGCGGTGTGCAGCACCTCCTCGATGCTCATCCCGCAGCCGGCCCAGCCGATCCCCAGGCTCACGCCCACCCGCATCGCCCGGCCGTCGATCCGCATCGGCGGGATGATCGCGTTGCGCAGCCGGTGGGCGAGGTCCTTGGCCTCCTCGCGGCCGATGCCGTCGGCCAGCACCACGAACTCGTCGCCGCCGAGCCGGGCCACCGTGTCGCCGTCCCGGACGGCCTGGCTGAGCCGGCGGGCGACCTCGACCAGCACCGAGTCGCCCGCGTTGTGGCCGAACCGGTCGTTGATCGACTTGAAGCCGTCCAGGTCGCAGAAGAGCACCGCGAGCCCCTTGTCCACCGGGGCCGCGCCGCCGGAGCGGAACGGGCCGGACCAGACCTCGCCGTGGTCGGCCGGGACCACCGCGTGCACGTGCTCGCCGTAGCCCGGGCCGAGGCCGGGCAGCGGACCGGCCTCGGGCAGCCCGTAGCCGTGCACCGGCCCGCCGTACGGGTCCACGCCCTCCAGCCCCTCGTAGGCCGCGTGCGCGCTGTAGGAGTCGGCCGGGTAGCCGCCGTACGACGACGGGTGGGCCGCCTCGCCCGGCCCGGCGACCGCGCCGACGGTCTGCGGCTCGTTGCAGAGCCGGCGGGCCAGCCGGGCCTTGAGCTCGGCGCTGTTCGGCAGGCCGGTGAGCGCGTCGTGGCTGGCCCGGTGGGCGAGCTGGAGTTCGTGGCGCTTGCGGTCCTCGATGTCCTCGACGTGGGTGAGCAGGAAGCTCGGGCCCTCGGCGGCGTCCGCGACGATCGAGTTGCGCAGACAGACCCACTGGTAGCCGCCGTCCCGCCGGGACAGCCGCAGCTCGGCCCGGCCGCTCTCGGCGCTGGTGCGTTCCAGCAGGGCGCGGTCCTCGGGGTGGACGAGGTCGGCGAAGCTCTGCTGGCGCAGCACCGCGCGGGGGCGGCCGAGCAGCCGGCAGAGCGCGTCGTTGACCCGGGTGAGCTGGCCCCTCCCGGCGCCGTGCAGTTCGGTGATGGCCATCCCGCTGGGCGCGTACTCGAAGGCCTGGCGGAAGCTCTCCTCGCTGGCCCGCAGGGCCTGCTGCTCCTTCTCCAGCCGGGCCAGCGCACGCTGCATCTCGGCCCGCAGCCGGGCGTTGCCGATCGCGATGGAGGCCTGGAGGGAGAACATCTCCAGTGCCTCGCGGGTCCACGCGCCGGGCCGCTTGCCGCTGCGCGGGCGGTCCACCGAGAGCACGCCGAGCAGGTCGCCGCCGGCGCTGTACATCGGGGCGAGCAGCCCGTCGGCGGGGTGCCAGTCGTTGGCGTAGACGGGCAGCGGGCCGTCCCCGATCCAGCGCGGGATGTCGCTGGCGACGGCCCAGCCGCGGTCGTACGGCAGGAAGCGCAGGGTGCCCCAGTGGTCGCTGACGCCGAGCAGCCGGTCCCAGGACTCGCGCGAGCCGACCTGGCCGAGCAGCACGGAGGGGCCGCCCATGGCGCTCTCCTCCAGCTCCCAGACGGCCGCCACCACGAGGTCGCCGTCCGGGCGGACCAGGCTGACCGCGGCGGCGTCGAAGCCCAGCCCGTGCACCGCGCCCTCGACGACGGCCTGCAGCGTGCCCGCCAGGCTGCGGGCAGCGTTGAGGTCCGCCACGACCCGGTGCAAGGTGCGGAGGGTCGCGAGACGGACGTACGGCTCCGACTCGGCTTCCATGCGGGGGCTCCCCGGCTGCTTCGGATAGTTCTTGATTGGTTATCGTCCGATTGCCAGAAGAACTGAATCACAGGGAGCACAGCGTTCGGCACGCTCGGTCAGCAATAGGCCACCACTTGTGACTTAAATCACACGACACTAATGCGCCCTTAATCAGCTCATCCGCCCCATAGCGGGACATAAAGCGTTATCGGAACATTTCTCGTGGTCGACCGCATTGGCCGCGCACTGAAGCCGACTGTCGCCCGGCAGGACCCCTGCTTCACTCCTGGGAGTGAGTGCGGCCACCGGCCGTGACCAGGCGTGCGCCGGTGGTCCTACGACCACGGCCCGATGCCGTTTCCGGCGACCGCCGACTACCGTGCGGTACGTGTACCCGTCACCGCAGCCCGAAGCTGCCCCCCACGCGACGCCCGACGAGTTCCGGGCCGCACTCTCCCAGCTCGCCGCCGGCGTGAGCCTGGTGACCGTCCACGACCCGGAGGACAGCGAGGACGTCGGGATGACCGCGACGTCCTTCCTCTCCGTCTCGCTGGAGCCGCCGCTGGTGCTGATCTCGGTCCGCGAGGACTCCCGGATGGACGAGGTGCTCTCCCGGGCCGACACCTGGGCGGTCTCGCTACTGACCGAGGGGCAGAAGACGCTCGGCTCCCGCTTCGCGATGAAGGGCCGGCTCAGTGACCGGCTGCTGTTCGCGGACACCCCGCACCACCGCGGCCCGCGCAGCGGCGCCCCGCTGATCGAGGGCGCGCTCGCCACCGTCGAGTGCCGCACCGAGCAGCGGATACCCGCCGGCGACCACACCCTGCTGCTCGGCCGCGTGCTGGAGGCCGTGGTGCCCGACCCCGGCGGCCGGCCGCTGCTCTACTTCCACGGCGGGTACCGCACGCTGGGTTAGCCGGTTCACTCGCCCCGCGGCGCCTGGCGGCCCTGCTTCAGCTCCGAACGGTGCCGCTTGTTGAACAGCCGCCGCTCCACCATGCCCTTGCTCGGCCTGGTCGCCCGGCGGGCCTTCGGCGGCGGCGCGCACGCCTCGGTCAGCACCGCGCCCAGCCGGACCGCGGCCGCCTCCCGGTTGCGCCACTGCGAGCGGAACTCCGAGGCGTGGATCACCAGCACCCGGCCGTCCACCAGCCGCCCGGCCAGCCGCTCCAGGGCGCGCTGGCGCCACACCTCGGGCAGCGCGCGGGAGGCCGCCAGGTCGTACCGCAGCTCGACCTTGCTGTCGGAGGTGTTGACGTGCTGGCCACCGGGGCCGGAGGAACGCGAGAAGCGCCAGACGAGCTCGGCGTCGGGGACGACCACCGACCCCCGTACGCGGATGGGCTCGGGCATGCGCCCATCATCCCGCGCCCGGCCCGCAGGGTCACCCGGTTATCCACCCGCGCCCGCAGCCCCGACAATGGCGTACGTGATCGAGCTCGGCTACTCCCTCTCCAACCGCTTCCCCGACCCCCCGCAGACGGACTACCGCACCGCCTCGGTGCACGCCCTGCGGTACGACCTCTTCTGCGGCGACGTCTACCTGGACGCCGAGGGCGCCGAGTTGTCCACAGCCTGGGGATGGGTCCCGGTGCTGGACTTCGCCTGGGCCCTGTGCGACATCGCCGAGCACCTGGACCGCGACCCGGACGGCAGCCGCGCCGCCCGGGTGCAGACCGCCGACCTCGACTTCACCCAGAACACCGAACTGCTGCAGTTCGCCCGCCGCTTCAACTGGGTCGAGATCACCGCTACCTGGCTGCCGGACGAGCCGCCCGCCGTGGTCCGCCACAGCGAACTGCGGCGCGAGGCCCGGGACTTCCTCCAGGACACCCTCGCCGATCTCTTCGATATGCACCCCGACCTGGCCGACAATCCGAACATCTGGTCCTTGCAGGGCCGGTTCCGGCGGATCTGACCCGGGTATTGTCCGGCCATTGCGCGGGATTGGCGCACCACGAAGAATTCACGGCCCTCGTGGAACCAACCCACCGGACCATTGCGTTCTCCGGGAAAAAGCGAACGAAGGGACAGCAATCGCCATGCCAGTGAGCCTCTCCAAGGGTGGCAACGTCTCGCTGACCAAGGAGGCCCCCGGCCTGTCCGCGGTGAGCGTCGGCCTGGGCTGGGACGTCCGGACCACCACCGGCGCCGAATTCGACCTCGACGCCAGCGCGATCGTCCTGAACGCGGACGGCAAGGTGCTGTCCAACGCGCACTTCGTCTTCTTCAACAACACCAGCACCCCGGACAACACCGTCGTGCACACCGGTGACAACCGCACCGGCGAGGGCGTCGGCGACGACGAGTCCATCAACGTCAACCTGGCCGGCCTGCCGGCCGAGGCGGCCCGGATCACCTTCCCGGTCACCATCTACGACGGCACCGCCCGCGGCCAGAGCTTCGGCCAGGTCCGCAACGCCTACATCCGTGTGGTGAACGCCGCCGGCGGCGCCGAGATCGCCCGCTACGACCTCTCCGAGGACGCTGCCACCGAAACCGCGATGATCTTCGGCGAGCTCTACCGCAACGGCGGCGAGTGGAAGTTCCGCGCCGTCGGCCAGGGTTACGCCTCCGGTCTGGCCGGCATCGCCCAGGACTTCGGCGTCCAGATCTGACGCCCCCTCCGGGCCCGGCCCGGACAGCACCGCGGCGCGGGAAGTCGGTCGGTCCGACTTCCCGCGCCGCGGTGTTCGACGTTCAGTGCCCCGGGGCGTTCAGTGCCCCGAAGCGTTCAGTGCCCCGAGGCGCGCAGCTCCGGCAGCTGGATCAGCTCGGTCTCGTCCTCCGGCGTCAGGTCCACCACCTCGGGAGCACCCTGCTCCGCCCCGGCCGCCGGGCGCTCCTGCGCCGCACCGTCCACGGACGCCCGGGCCGCCAGGGCCTCCTGCGCCTCGGCCTTCGCCTTCGCGGCGAGCGCCTCGTCGCCCACCACGTCCGCCAGGTCCGCGCGCTCGCCCAGCTCCGCGACGCTGCCGACGGCCGGCGCCGGGGCCGCCGCCCGCAGCGAGGCGCCCGAACCGCGGCCGAAGAAGCTGAAGCCCTGCCCGCGCGCCTGCCCGGACTGCGCCGGCCTCGGCCGCTGCCGCTCCACCGCCGTCGTCGGGGCGGCCGGAGTCCCGCCCAGCTGCCCGACCTTGGCGGTCAGTGCCGGCCGGGCCGGCGCGGCCGGCACCGGGGTCTGGGCCGGGCTCGGGCCGGTGGCCGCCGGGGCCTGGCTCGTCGGCGCCGGAGCCGGGGTGGGCACCGTCGGAGCCACCGGAGCCGGCACCGCGGCCGCCACCGGCGCGGGCGCCGGAGCCGTCGTCGCCGGGGCCGTCCGCGCCCGCAGCGCGACCTCCGCGCCGGCCGCCCGCTCCCGCTGCGCCTCCTGCGCCGCCGCCCGCCGCTCCAGCAGCCGCAGCACGGCCGCCGCGCGGACGAACGCGGCCGGACTGGCCGGGTACTTGGGGCGGCTCGCGGCGAGCGCCCGCTGGGCCGCCTCGGCCTCCTTGAGCGCCTGCTCCGCCACCGCCACGGCCCGCTCGCGCAGCAGCCGGGCGATCTCGGTCTCGGCCTTGGCGAGGCGCGACTTCTCGGCCGTCAGCCGCCGCCCGAACCGGGTGGCCCGCTCCTCGGCGACCTCGGCCGCGTACTCGGCCTCGGCCAGCTGCTCCTCGAACCGCTCCTCGGCCCGCAGCCGCTGCGCCGCCGACATCTCGGCGGCCGCCCGGGCCGCCTTGTCGCGCTGGCGCAGCAGCACCGCGAAGCCGAGCGTCGCGATCACCGCCGCGACGCCCACCGAGCGCACCAGGATGGTGTCCTGACTGAAGAGCAGGGCGGCCAGCGCGGCGACGAGCAGCACGCCGGCGGCGGTGGGGGGGAAGATCCGGCCGAGGACGGAGGAATGACGGTGACGTCCGCGAGACATGCCAAGAAACTAGCGTGCGAATTGGGGCCGTGTCAGCCCAGGGTCCCCTTCCGCCCTTGACAGTGCGCGGGATCCGCCGCAGGCGCCCGAAAACTCACCCAAGATCACGGGAAGAGCCCTGCTCAGCGGTGTGAGGCCGCCGGACCGCTCGGATCGTCGTGGTTCTCGGGCAGCTTGCACACGTGCTGGAGCCAGAGCGCCGCGGCGATCACCGCGGCCCCCGCCAGCACCGCGAGACCGGCCGTCACGGCCTGGTCCTTGCGGGCCGACACGTCGAGTTCGCCGAGCAGGTAGATGCCCGCGCCCGCGTAGATGCCGGTGACCACCGCGGAGACCAGGGCGCTGGCCTGCCCCAGCACCACCGCCCGGGCCGCCAGCAGCGGGTCGACCCGCTTCGCGCCGGGCTGCCGCTCGCGCACCGCCTTCAGCCGGGACCGCAGCGAGAACGCGGTCGCCAGCAGGATCACCGCCACCGCCGCCAGCACCACCGGCGCCGCGCCGGGCACGGCCGGCAGCGTGTCCAGGGAGGCCCACAGCTTGGAGCCGGCCCAGGACAGCGCCGTCGTCGCGGCGGTGATGCCGACCAGCAGGCGGAGGCGAAGCAGCTTCACTCGGAGCAGGTCCTTCCCGGGGTTCCAGAGACGGCCGGCCGCCCCGGTGACCCGGCGCGGCGATGCCAGGCCACCGTACCGGGCCCGGCCGGGCGGACACCCGCGCGAACGAACGGACACCTACTCGTACGGCCGGGCCCCCGGCCGAGTTCCCCGGCCGGGGCCCGACCCGGAGGCCCGGGGGGGGTGGCCGTCACTCCGGCAGCGTCAGCCAGATGTCGTCCCGGCGCTTCACGCCCTGCGCGTCCGCGCCGCCGAGCGCCTCCAGCAGCGCGGCGACCTGCCCGCGCCCGGGTACCTCGGCCTCCGGCTGCGCGTCCAGCCAGGGGGCGAGCACGAACGCCCGCTCGTGCGAGCGCGGGTGCGGCAGCAGCAGCTGCGGGTCGTCGCTGAGCACGCCCTCGTAGGCCAGGATGTCGACGTCCAGGGTGCGCGGCCCCCAGTGGACGGTGCGGACCCGGCCGAAGGCGTCCTCGATCGCGTTGCCGCGCTCCAGCAGGTCGTGCGGCGGCAGCGTGGTGCGCAGCACCACGACCGCGTTGTAGTAGGTGGGCTGTTCCTCCGGGCCGCCGACGGCCTCGGTCTCGTAGACCGCGGAGACGGCCTTGACCTTGAGCCCGGGGGTGTCGGCCAGGGCGTCGACGGCACCCTGGAGGGTGTCCAGGCGGTTGCCCAGGTTGCTGCCGAGCGCGATCACGGCGCAGCGCTGGCTGTGCAGCGTGGTGTCGGCGGAGTCCACCCGGCTCTCCAGGTCGAACGTGGTCGGCGAGGCGGTCGGGTCGCTGGTGCTCATCGGGATTCCTCTACTCAAACCGGGTCCACCGCGGTCACGCGCGGCCCCGGTGAATGGTCACGGTCACGTCGTCGAACGGCACGGTGATCGGGGCGTCCGGCTTGTGCACGGTCACCTCGACCTCCTCGACCGCCTCGTGCTTCAGGCACTGGTCGGCGATGCGCTGGGCGAGGGTCTCGATCAGGTCGACCGGCTCGCCGGCGATGATCGCGGTGACCTCCTCGGCCACGATGCCGTAGTGCGCCGTGCGGGTGAGGTCGTCGCCGGACGCGGCGGGGCGGGTGTCCAGGTACAGCACGAGGTCGACCACGAAGGTCTGGCCCTCGACGCGCTCGCGCTCGAAGACGCCGTGGTGGCCCCGGGCACGCAGACCCCGCAGGGTGACGCGGTCCAGCAAACGAATCACTGCTCCCAGTCGGACGGGCCCCACCCGGAGAAAAGGCGTGGACGGGCAGGGCGAAGGCGGGCTCCAGGCCCGCCACTCCGTTTCGAATCTACCCGCGAGCGCGGACAACACCCGACCGTCCTACCCGGCACGAACCGTCGCCACGCACACCGGAATGGCGATTGACGTGAACGTTCGGTGACCACTCGGAAATTCCCCGGCGACCTCCGGGGGGCGATTTCCCGGCCCAGTCCGGATCAGTCCTCGTCGTCCTCGTCGCCGCTGGTCAGAACGGGTGAACCGTGGTGCGACCAGAGCTTCCACCCGGCCGGGGTACGACGGAACAGATTGGTCGCGACGACCTTTCCGCCGACCAGCGGTCCGAGTTCCCCCTCCTCCTCCGCCTCGCCCCCGGAGAGGATGTTCTCGGTGCACGTGACAAGGGCCACATCGCCGTGCACCTCGGCCTCGACATCGGTCAGGAAGAACTGGATGTACTCCGTGTTCATCATGATCAGCATGTACGAGCGGGTCACCTGGGCCCGCCCGCGCAGCACCGGCCACCCGGGGTGCACGCACACCACGCCGCCCTTGTCGTCCGCGTCGGCGGCCCCCAGCCAGACGTCCTCGACCGCCTCCAGGTCCCCGCGCTCCAGCGCCTCGTAGAGCGCCCGGTTGGCCGCGAGCACCGCCTCCAGGTCCGCCTCGCGGGCCCGTCCGGCCGTCCCGCCGCTCAACCTGCCGTCACCCGTCACAGACCCTCCCGAATTCACCCTTGCCGGGCCGCGCGCTGCCAGGCCGCGACCACCCGGACGGCGTCCGCCGTGCCGGACACGTCGTGCACCCGCACCGCCCAGGCGCCGGCCCGGGCCGACAGCACCGACACCGCAGCGGTCGCGTCGTCGCGCTCCCGGGCCGGGCGGAGCTCCCCGGTTTGCGGGTCGGCCAGCAGCGTACCCAGGAACCGCTTGCGCGATGCGGCGACCAGGACGGGACGACCGAGCGCGGTGAGCGCGTCCAGCCGGCCGAGCAGCGCCCAGTTGTGTTCGGGGGTCTTGGCGAAGCCGAGCCCCGGGTCGAGGATCAACTGGTCCTCCTTGACCCCGGCCGCCAGCAGCGCGTCCACCCGGTCGGTCAGCTCGCCGACCACGTCCGCGACCACGTCCTGGTAGACCGCCAGCCGGTCCATGTCGGCGGACTGCCCGCGCCAGTGCATCACCACGAACGGCGCGCCGGTCTCGGCCACCACCCGGGCCATCGCCGGGTCGGCGAGGCCGCCGGAGACGTCGTTGACGAGCCGGGCGCCGGCCGCGACGGCCTGTTCGGCGACGGAGGCGCGCATGGTGTCGACGGAGACCACCACCCCGGCGGCGGCCAGCTCGCGCACCACCGGCAGCACCCGGCGCAGCTCCTCCTCCTCGGGCACCCGCTGCGAGCCGGGCCGGGTGGACTCGCCCCCGACGTCGACCAGGTCGGCGCCGCGGGCCCGCAGCGCGAGCCCGTGCGCGATCGCCTTGGCGGGGTCGTGCCAGAGCCCGCCGTCCGAGAAGGAGTCGGGCGTGACGTTGACCACACCCATCACGGCACAGCGGTCCAGCCGCGGCAGACCGGCCGGCAGGGCGGAGGCGGGCGAATTGCTCATGCCCTCATTATCGGACGGGGCCCCCGCCGGTGGTTCCCGGCGGGGGCCCCGTGCCCCGAGCTCGAACGACCTCGAGCGACCTCAGGGGGCCGCAGGCGGCCTCAGGCGGCCTCGGTGACCTCCTGGGCGGCCGGCGCGGGCATCAGGCCCTCGCGCTGGCGCCGACGGCCGAAGCGCGGCATGCCGAGGGTGATGAAGGCCTCGGCCTGCATCGCCGCGAAGCCGATCCGCGGCAGGTCCCGGGTGTTCGGGTACACCAGGAAGCGCGGCTCCCACTCGGGCTGGAACTTGGCGTTGAACTTGTACAGCGACTCGATCTGGAACCAGCGCGAGAGGAAGACCAGCAGCCCGCGCCAGGCCCGCAGCACCGGTCCGGCGCCGATCCGCTCGCCGCGGGCCAGCGCCGAACGGAACATCGCGAAGTTGAGCGACACCCGGCGCACGCCCATGGCGGGCACGGCCTGAAGGGCGGCGACGATCAGCAGCTCGTTCAGGCCCGGGTCGGCGGCGCGGTCGCGGCGCATCAGCTCCAGCGAGATGCCGTCCGCCCCCCAGGGCACGAAGTGCAGCACGGCCTTCAGGTCGTCGCCGCTCTCGCCCTCCTCCGGTGCCTTGTGGGCGGTGACCACCACGCAGTCGTCGTCCAGCGGGTCGCCGAAGCGGCCCAGGGCCATCGAGAAGCCGCGCTCGGTGTCGGTGCCGCGCCAGCGGACGGCCGCGTCGGCGATCCGGTGCTTCTCGGCCAGGGTGAGGTCGCGGACCCGCCGCACCTGGCAGGAGTAGCCGTTGCGCTCGATCCGCTTGACCATCTGGCGGACGTTGCGCATGGCCCGGCCGGAGAGCGAGAAGGTGGTGGCGTCGACGATCGCCTCGTCGCCCAGCTCCAGCGCGTCCAGGCCCGCCTCGCGGGTCCAGACCTCGCCGCCGAGCTCGCTGCAGCCCGTCACGGCGGGCACCCAGGCGTGCTCACGGGCCTCGGCCATGAAGACCTTGATCGCGCCCGGCCAGGCCTCCACGTCGCCGATCGGGTCGCCGGAGGCCATCATCACGCCGGAGATCACCCGGTAGGAGATGGCTGCCTTGCCGGTGGGCGAGAACAGCACGCTCTTGTCGCGGCGCAGCGCGAAGTAGCCCAGCGAGTCGCGCTCGCCGTGCCGCTTGAGCAGCTCGCGGACCTTCTCCTCGTCCTCCGGAGTGAGCTCCGGCTTGGGCTTCTCCGGGCGCAGCGCCAGGTAGGCGGTGGTGAAGGCGGTCATCAGGCCGAGCCCGCCGAGCAGGTAGGCGACCAGGTCGGACATCCGGATGTTGGTGTACCGGATCGGTCCTTCGAACCCGAACAGCCCGTACCCGACGTGCTGCAACCGCTCGTACAGGCCGGGGTGGCCGATCTCGTACTTGGTCCGGGTGCTCACGATCAGCAGGCCGAGCAGCACGCTGACGGTGCCCATCGCGATCAGGTTGACCAGCGCCCGCCAGCGGGTGCGCGGGTCGGCCTTGGCGTAGAACTCGCGCTGGTGCACCAGCATGACCACGAAGAGCACCAGCGAGACGATCGCCGGGCCGACCTGGTGCCACCGCACGATGTGCAGCGCCGCCCCGACCGGCAGCAGCACGCACACGGCCCGCCAGGCCCGGCGCTTGCGCCGGCGCAGCGCGTGCGCGAGCAGCACCAGCAGCAGGCCGACCATCAGGGTGCCGACCGCGGCCAGCGTGGTGGTGCCGCCCGGCAGCTGCCCGGCGAAGCTGTGCATCTTGGTGTGCCGCAGCTTGGGGAACACCGCGCTGGCGATGTCCACCAGTCCGATCAGCAGACAGGCGTACCCGACCACACCGGGCAGCCAGGCCCGCGGAACGGCGGCCGCCTGGGTGCGAAGCGTCTGCAGACCACGGCGGCGGCGCGGCTGCTCGGGGCTCGGCTCAACGGACACGGGAACACTCATGGAAGCTCAGCGTAGAGGCTGCGGGGCGCCGTCCGGTCACTTCGGAGGAGGACGCGTGATGGACCTTCATGCCTTTTCCTTCATCAGGCAATGCGCACACCAAGGACCCGGAAACGGTCGGTAAACCGGGGCCTCGGACGCGCTGCGGTTGAGCCGGGGGCGGGAGCCGGGGGCCGCACGCCGCGTGGCGCGGCAGGACCCTCCGGGACGCTTTACGTACGGTGGACGCCGCATTCTAGGGCGCCGGTTGCCTGCCGCCTCCCCCGCCCTCCCGACCTGCGCGGGCGTCCGGACAGCCTAGCCGCGGTGGCCCGACCTGACGGACCGCCAGACGATGAAGCATGCATCGACAGTGTCCCACCGGAAGGCCGACGGCATGGAACTGACCAGCGACGCGCTGGTGAACTCGCTGCTCGCGCTCGGCGCCGCGGCTCTCGTCACCACCCTGTGGATCTGGCCCCGGCTGGCGAGGCAGCGCCCCCTCCCGGTCCTCGGCCGGATCGGCCTGCTGACGGTCACGCAGGTCTCGGTGCTGGCGGTGCTGGCGCTGTCGGTGAACAACTCCTTCGGGTTCTACACGTCCTGGGACGACCTGCTGAGCCCCGGCGGCGCCAAGCTCGCCCTGACCAGCAACGAGAACCACAAGGGCGGCACCCCGGTCTCCGACGCGCTGGTCCAGCCGACCAACGAGGGCGGCCTGGAGACCGTCACCGACCTGCCCAAGGGCCCGCCCGAGGAGGTCGGCAAGGTCGAGTCGGTCCGGGTGACCGGCAAGGAGACCGGGCTGTCCGACCAGATGTTCGTCTACCAGCCGCCCGAGTACTTCGACCCGAAGTTCGCCCTGGTCCGCTTCCCCGTCCTGCTGATCCTCTCCGGCTACCCCGGCACCACGCTCAACCTGATGAAGGAGCTGCCGGTCGTCCGCACCGCCGCGGAGCTCCAGAAGTCCGGCAAGATGCCGCCCACCATCGTCGTGATGGCCCGGCCGACCGTCGCCCCGCCGCGCGACACCGAGTGCGTGGACGTCCCCGGCGGCCCGCGCGCCGAGTCCTGGTTCGTCAAGGACGTCCCCGAGGCGCTGCGCACCACCTACCGGATCGGCCGCTCGGCCAGCTCCTGGGGGATCTTCGGCTACTCCACCGGCGGCAGCTGCGCGATGCGGCTGGCGATGCGCTTCCCGGGCGTCTACGGCGTCACGGTGGGCCAGCACGGCGACTTCAGCGTGCACGAGGACCAGTTCACCGGCGGCAGCCTGTTCGGCGGCGACAAGGCGCTGGCCCAGCAGAGCGACCTGGTCTGGCGGCTGCAGAACCTGCCGGCGCCGCCGCTCGCGATGCTGGTCGTCTCCACCCGCAAGGAGGCGGACTACCAGCAGACCGTCCAGTTCGTCGAGCAGGCCCAGCAGGTCGCGCAGGCCAACCCGCAGTTCACCGTCGAGTCGATGTACCTGGACGACGGCGGCCACAACTTCGACAGCTGGATCCGGGAACTGCCCGCCTCCCTGGAGTGGGCCGGCGCCCACCTCGGCTGACGCATCCGGGTGATTACCGGCCGGTCGCCCCACCCGGCCGGAACCCCGGGGGGAACGTATCGCGACCGCCCGCCCGGCCCCGGGCGGGTGCCGCCCCGGATCCGTGCAGGAGGCACCGTGCTGAGCACCAGATCGCTCTTCAACGAGATCTACCGGAACGACCAGGCCTACCAGCTGTTCTGCAGCATCGCGGCCGGCGGCGAGGACCAGGGCGGCTGGGAGAACGAGCGGATCACCGCGCTCACCCGGGACCCGGTGCTCGCCCCCAAGGTCGCCCGGCACGGCGCCGACGAGCGCAAGCACGGCCGGATCTTCACCCAGCTGCTGAACAAGCGCGGCCTGCCCAAGGTGCCCGTCCCGGAGGACGCCGACTACTGCATGCTCCTGGAGCGCCAGGGCATCGGCCTCTCCCACGAGCGGCTGAACAGCGACGTCCCGCTCACCGACCGCGAGATCATCACCTACCTGGCGCACAGCCGGGTCACCGAGCAGCGCGCCGCCGAGCAGATGCGCCAGCTGGTCAAGGTGTACGGGGACAACCCCGACCTCGGCCGGGCGATGCGGATGATCTCCGCGGACGAGGACAACCACCTGGCGTACTGCCACGAGGAGCTGCTGCGGCTGCTGGCCGAGGGCCACGGCCCGTACATCCGGCACACCCTGGAGACCAGCGCCCGCGGCGAGATCCGCACCCACCGGGACGTCGGCCTCGCGGTCACCGCCCGGATGGCCAGGATCCTGCGCTGGCCGCGCTGGCAGCTGGCCGTGGTGAGCCTCGGGGTGCACGCGCTCTACCTGTACGACCGCGCATTCGGCTGGCGGCGGATGGTGACGCTGCGGATGCCCGAGCGCCGCAACGCCCTGGGCACCCCGGCCCCGCCGCACGCCGAGCACGAGGTGCTCTGAGCCCGGCCTTCAGCAGCCCTCGCGGGAGCTCAGCGACCGATGATCAGGCTCATCGCCTCGGCCCGGGTGGCCGGGTCGCGCAGCTGGCCGCGCACGCAGGACGTGATGGTCTTGGCGCCCGGCTTGCGGATGCCGCGCATCGACATGCACATGTGCTCGCACTCGACCACGACGATCGCACCGCGCGGTTCGAGGATCCGCATCAGCGCGTCGGCCACCTGGCTGGTCAGCCGCTCCTGCACCTGCGGGCGGCGGGCGTAGACGTCGACCAGCCGGGCCAGCTTGGACAGGCCGGTGATCTTGCCGCTGGTGGACGGGATGTACCCGACGTGCGCCACGCCCCGGAACGGCACCAGGTGGTGCTCGCAGACGGACGTCAGCTCGATGTCCTTCACCAGCACCATCTCGTCGTGACCGAGGTCGAAGGTGGTGGTGAGGACCTCCTCGGGCTCCTGCCAGAGGCCCGCGAATATCTCCTTGTACGCCCGGGCGACCCGGGCCGGAGTCTCCAGCAGGCCCTCGCGGTCCGGGTCCTCCCCCACGGCGAGCAGCAGCTCGCGGATGGCGTTCTCGGCCCGCTTCTGGTCGAAGGTCCCGACGGCGGGCGGACCGTCGAGCGTCACCGGGTCGATCATGCGAGCCTCGCTTACTGGGAAGACAGATTTTGCTGAGCAGCACGAATGCCGCGCCTCCAGGGTACAAACCCTGGTGACGCGGCATCCATTCCGTTCCGCGCGGGGCCTCAGCCCTCGGTCGGCGGCTCGGTTGCCGGAAGCGGCGGGAGCTTCACCACGTCGACCGGAGCGGTCTCGGTGGCGGCGGCGCCGTTGGTGAGCGCCAGCTCCTTCGGCGACTGCACCGGGGGCCGGGTGGACGGCGTCCGACGGCTGGAGCCCGTCCAGGCCGGCCGGGTCGGGCGCTTGACCACCGGGGCGAAGATCTCGGCGATCTGCTCCTTGTTCAGGGTCTCCTTCTCCAGGAGCTCCAGGACCAGGTTGTCGAGCACGTCGCGGTTCTCGACCAGGATCTCCCAGGCCTCGTTGTGCGCGGCCTCGATGAGCTTCTTGACCTCTTCGTCGACCAGCCCGGCGACCTCTTCCGAGTAGTCGCGCTGGTGGCCCATCTCACGGCCCAGGAACGGCTCCGAGTTGTCGCTGCCGAACTTGATCGCACCGAGGCGCTCGGTCATGCCGTACTGGGTGACCATGGCCCGGGCCGTCGCGGTGGCCTTCTCGATGTCGTTCGAGGCACCGGTGGTCGGGTCGTGGAAGACCAGCTCCTCCGCCGCGCGGCCGCCCAGCATGTAGGCCAGCTGGTCGAGCATCTCGTTGCGGGTGGTGGAGTACTTGTCCTCGTCCGGCAGCACCATGGTGTAGCCGAGGGCCCGGCCGCGGGACAGGATGGTGATCTTGTGCACCGGGTCGCTGTACTGGCAGGCCGCCGCGACCAGGGCGTGACCGCCCTCGTGGTACGCGGTGATCTTCTTCTCCTTGTCGGACATGATCCGCGTGCGCTTCTGCGGACCGGCCACGACGCGGTCGATCGCCTCGTCCAGGATGCCGTTGTCGATCAGCTTCTTGTCCGAGCGGGCGGTCAGCAGAGCAGCCTCGTTGAGGACGTTCGACAGGTCCGCGCCGGTGAAGCCGGGGGTGCGCTTGGCGACGGCCGACAGGTCGACGTCGGGCGCGATCGGCTTGCCCTTCTGGTGCACCTTGAGGATGTCCAGCCGGCCCTGGAGGTCGGGGCGCTCCACCGCGATCTGGCGGTCGAAGCGGCCCGGGCGCAGCAGCGCCGGGTCCAGGATGTCGGGGCGGTTGGTCGCGGCGATCAGGATCACGCCGCCCTTGACGTCGAAGCCGTCCATCTCGACCAGCAGCTGGTTGAGGGTCTGCTCGCGCTCGTCGTGGCCACCGCCGAGGCCCGCACCGCGGTGCCGGCCGACGGCGTCGATCTCGTCGACGAAGACGATCGCCGGGGCGTTGGCCTTGGCCTGCTCGAACAGGTCGCGCACGCGGCTGGCACCGACACCGACGAACATCTCGACGAAGTCCGAGCCGGAGATGGAGTAGAACGGCACCCCGGCCTCGCCCGCGACGGCACGCGCCAGCAGGGTCTTGCCGGTACCGGGCGGGCCGTAGAGCAGCACGCCCTTGGGGATCTTGGCGCCGACGGCCTGGAACTTGGCCGGCTCCTGCAGGAACTCCTTGATCTCGTGGAGTTCCTCGACCGCCTCGTCGGCACCCGCGACGTCCGCGAAGGTGGTCTTCGGGGTGTCCTTGGTGAGCAGCTTGGCCTTGGACTTGCCGAACTGCATGACCCGGGAGCCGCCGCCCTGCATCTGGTTCATCAGGAACAGGAAGACCAGGACGATGATCACGATCGGGAGCATCGACAGCAGCAGGCTGACGAAGGTGCTCTGCTTCTCGGGGCTGATGGTGTAGCCCTCGGAGAGCGTGCTCTGGTCGTTGTCGTTGATCTGGGCCTGGAGCTTGTCGGCGATCGCGACACCCTGGTCGCCGATGTACGAGGCCTGGAACTTGCTGCCGGACGGGGTCTTGCCCGTACCGGCGTTGGACAGCGTGGCGCCGTCCTTGAGCTGGATCTTGATCGTGTTCGAGTCACCAGTGGTGATCTGCGCCGACTTGACCTGCTTCGCGTCGATCGCGGCGACCACCTGACCGGTGTCCACCGTCTTGTAGCCGTTCGAGTCCGAAACGACCTGCATCAGCACGATGACGGCGAGGACGGCCAGCACGATCCACATGATCGGCGCACGGAAGTATCGCTTGACGTCCATCCATGCGGGGCGTTGCCGCCCCGTCCCTCCTGCCACTCAACGGCGCCGTGGGGCTGTGGGCCGCGGCGCATCCGGTCGGTGCTCATGTGAAGAGCGGTTTTATTGGACCGTACCGCAGGACGCCCCGTCAGTGACGGGAGCGCAGCGAGACGGCCTTCGTTCTTTTCCCCCCGGTCCAACGGGCGGGAACAGGCTCCTGTTCCCGCCCATCGCCCGAACGGGGCTCTCAGCCGCCGTAGACGTGCGGGGCGAGGGTCCCGATGAAGGGGAGGTTACGCAGCTTCTCGGCGTAGTCCAGTCCGTAACCGACCACGAACTCGTTCGGGATGTCGAAGCCGACGTACTTCACGTCGATCTCGACCTTGGCCGCGTCCGGCTTGCGCAGCAGGGTGCAGACCTCCAGCGAGGCCGGGCCGCGCGAGCCCAGGTTGCCCAGCAGCCAGGACAGCGTCAGACCGGAGTCGATGATGTCCTCGACGATCAGGACGTCCCGGCCGGCGATGTCGGTGTCGAGGTCCTTGAGGATGCGCACCACGCCGGAGGACTTGGTCCCCATGCCGTACGAGGAGACCGCCATCCAGTCCATGGTGACCTGCGAGTGCAGGGCCCGGGCCAGATCGGCCATGACCATCACGGCCCCCTTGAGGACGCCGACGATCAGCAGGTCCTTGCCTGCGTAGTCCCGGTCGATGCGCTCGGCCAGCTCCGCGAGCTTGGCGTCGATCTCGTCCTTGCTGATGAGCACCTTCGCGAGGTCAGCGCCCATGTCGTTCTGGTCCACCGGGGATACGTCCTCAAACGTTCGGGGTCTGTGTGACCGGCGGTCGGCTCCCCCGGGGCATGCCAGCCCGTCAGTCGCCCTGTCGCCGAAAGACCAGCGTGCCACACCTGCGGGTGGCCTCGACGCCCCCGGGTAGGTGCAGCGGGCCCTGACCGCGCCATCCGGTGACCAGCAGGTCGATCGTCTCCAGGTGCCGCGCGAACAGGTCGCCGGCCGGACAGCCCGCCCGCAGCGCCGCCCGGCGCAGCACCCGGCGACGCACGGCGGGCGGCAGTTCGGCGAGCTTCACGGCGTCCAGGGCGCCTTCGCCCGTCCGGAGGTCGCGTTCGGCCAGCGAGGCCCACTGGTCCAGCGCGTCCGCGTCGTCGCGGAACAGCCGGGCGGTCCGGGCCAGCGCCTCCACCACGCCGCCGCCGAGGTGCTTCTCCAGCACCGGCAGCACCTCGTGCCGGACCCGGGAGCGGGTGTAGGCGGGGTCGCAGTTGTGCGGGTCGTCCCAGACCGGGATCGCCTGCGCGGAGCAGGCCTGCCGGGTGGCCGCGCGGTCCAGCTCCAGCAGTGGGCGGCGGTAGCGGCCCTTCTGCGCCGGCATCCCGGCCAGCGACCGGGCGCCCGAGCCGCGGGCCAGCCCCAGCAGCACCGTTTCGGCCTGGTCGTCCCGGGTGTGGCCGAGCAGCACCGCGACCGCGCCCAGGCGCTCGGCGGCCTCGTCCAGCGCCGCGTAGCGGGCGTCCCGGGCGGCGGCCTCCGGCCCGCCGGCGCGGCCGACCCGGACCGGGATCGCCTCGACCGGGTCCAGGCCGAGCGAGCGCAGCCGCTCGGCCACCTGCGCGGCGCGCTCGGTGGAGCCCGGCTGGAGACCGTGGTCGACGGTGACGGCGCCGACCCGCAGGCCGATCTTGGGGGCCTCGAAGGCGGCGGCGATGGCCAGCGCCATCGAGTCCGCGCCGCCGCTCACGGCGACCAGGACCAGCGGCGAGCCGGGGGCGGCCGGGGTGCGGGGCAGCCCGGACGGGTGGCGCGGGGCGTTGCCGATCAGCGTGGTGCCGACCGCGGCGCCGACCAGCGGCGCCCCGGCCGGGCGTTCGCGGGGATCGCGCACGGGCGCGGTGAAGGTGGTACCGGTCTCGGCGGCGAGCTCGGTGAGCGTGCGGCGAACGGCCAGGCGTATCGCGGCGACGGCGGGGTGAGGGCCCACGGCGGACGACTCCTCGGCGGAGGGGGACAGGACGGCGGCGGGCGCGGCGGGACCGCGCACCTGCGTGAGCGCCGTGTTACCGGGCGCTCACAGATGGTGGCAGAAAGGAGCGACCCGCTACGCCACCCGCGCCACCGGTACGACCACCGTCCCACGTTCGGGTGAATGGAGAAACGTATCTTCACCCCCCGTCTGCCCGATTGGACCACTCGTACGAACGGGTTTGACCGCCGCCGACCACGCGGCGGCGGTCCCGGGCCGGTGCGTGCCTGGGGCCGGTGCGCGCCTAGGGCCGGGCGACGCGGGCCACCCAGGCGGCCGGGTCGTGGATCTCCTCCTTGGTCGGCAGCGTGTTCGGGGACGTCCACACCCGGTTGAAGCCCTCGATGCCGACCCGCTCCACCACCCCGCGCACGAACACCGCGCCGTCCTGGTACTGGCGGAGCTTGGCGTCCATCCCGAGCAGCCGGCGCAGCACCAGGTCGAGCCGGTTCGCGCCGCGGTCCCGGCGCTGCTGGAACTTCTCCCGGATCTCCGCCACCGACGGCACCACCGCCGGGCCGACCCCGTCCATCACCACGTCCGCGTGGCCCTCCAGCAGCGACATCACCGCCGTCAGTCGGCCCAGGATCTCGCGCTGCGCCGGCGACTGGACGATCTCCAGCAGCCCGGCCGAGGCCGTACCCTCCCGGCCCCCGGCGCCGCCCGGCAGCCCGCCACCACCGCCACCGAGCGAACCCGCCGCCTCCCGCAGCCGCTCCAGCAGGGCGCCCGGATCGACGTCCGTCTCCGCGAGGAAGGACTGCACCTCGGACTGGATGTGGTCGCGCAGCCACGGCACCGCGGTGAACTGGGTGCGGTGGGTCTCCTCGTGCAGACAGACCCAGAGCCGGAAGTCGGACGGGTCGACGTCCAGCTCCCGCTCGACGTGCACGATGTTCGGCGCCACCAGCAGCAGCCGGCCCGGGCCCGGGCCGTCCGGCCCCAGCCGCGGCTTGTCGAACAGCGCGGCCGGGCTGTCCGGCGCCTCCAGCGAGGGCTCCGCCGGGGCGAAGGTCTCGTACTGCCCCAGCACCTTGGTGGCCAGGAAGGCCAGCAGCGCGCCGACCTCGAGCCCGGTCGCCTTCTCCCCCACCGCGCCGAAGACGCTCGCCGTCGAACTGTTGGCCCGTCGCGCCTGCAACTTCTCCACCAGCGGCTGCACGACCGTCCGGAACCCCGCCACGTTCGCCCGCACCCAGCCCGGCCGGTCCACCACCAGCACCGGCGTCGCGGCGGCCGCCGCCAGACTGCTGGACCGCATCCCGGTGAACGCCCGGACGTGCTCCTCCGCCTCCAGGGCGTGCCGGCGCAGCTCGGCGACCACCGCCGCCGCCTCCGCCCGGCTCACCTCCGGCCCCGGCCGAACCAGCCTGGTCGCGGTTGCGACCGCGAGATTCCAGTCGACCATGTCAGCACCGCCGCTCGCGCTCGTCATGCCCTCACGGTACGTGCTCGGGCCCACCTGGGGGAGCCACCTGCCCGCACCCCACCCCAATCCGCGCCCCACCCGGCAAACCCCCAACACCTCACACCCGCCCACGAGTCACCGCCCGGACCCGCCTGACGAACCCCCGGCCCCGCGGCGCACACACCACTCGGCGCAGCGGCCCACTACCGGAGAGGCGGACCGACCGACGCCGCCCCGCCTGCCGTACGGCGGGCGGGGCGGCGTCGGGGGCCAGCGAGCCGGGTCAGTGGCAGCCGCAGGTGGTGAGGCGGGCGACGATGCGGTCCATGGCGGCGCGGGCGGTGTCGGCGGGGGCGGCGGTGCGGGTCATCACGGCGAAGGCGAGGAGGCGGCCTTCGGCGTCGACGACGGTGCCGGCCAGGGTGTTGACGCCGCTGAGGGTGCCGGTCTTGGCGCGGATCAGGCCGGCCGCGTCGGCCGCCCCGGAGCCGGAGCCGAAGCGCTTGCCGAGAGTGCCGGTGAAGCCGGCGATCGGCAGGCCGGTGATGACCGGGCGCAGGGTGGGGTGCTGCTCGGAGGCGGCGAGGGAGAGCAGGTGGACCAGGACGACCGGCGGGATCGCGTTGCCGGGGTGCAGGCCGCTGCCGTCGTTGAGGGACACTCCGGACATCGGCACGCCGAGCTTGGTGAGCTCCTTCACGACGGCGGCCGCGGCGCCCTCGAAGCTGGCCGGCTGGTGGGCGGCGATGGCCACCTGACGGGCGATCGCCTCGGCGAGCTGGTTGTCGGAGTTGGTCAGCAGGCGTTCGACCAGCCTGGCGATGGTCGGCGAGTCGACCCGGCCGAGCACTGCGGCGGTGGCAGCGGCCGGGGCGGTGGCGGGCTTGGCCTTGCCCTCGACGGTGATGCCCTGGGCCTTGAGCAGGGCGGCGAAGCTCTCGGCGGCCTGATCGGCCGGGTCGGCCACCCGGTTCGGCGCCTCCTCCCGGCTCTTGGGGTCGGCCTTGCCCTCGTCGACCATCAGCGGGACGACCAGGGCGATGTTCTGCGCGTCGTGGTTCTTGTGCTTCGGGTCGCCGTTGTACAGCGACAGGTCGTAGTCCAGCTTGACGGTGGTGGTGCCGTCGGCCTTGAGGGCGGCGGCGGTCTGCTTGGCGAGCGCGTCGAGCGAGGCGGGGGCGGTGTCGGCGTCGACGGGCTGGCCGCCGATCTGGACCTGGTCGGCGGGCAGCGCGGTGAGCGTCGGGTCACCGCCGCCGACGAGGGTGATCTCGCCGGGGCCCGCGCCCTTGACCACCCGGGTGGTCAGCCGGGTGTCGGCGGGGAGCAGCGACAGGGCCGCGACCGAGGTGGCCAGCTTGGTGGTGGAGGCGGGCGTGGCCGGGGTGTTCTCCCCGGAGCCGTACAGCAGTTGGCCGCTCGCGGCGTCCGCGACGGCGACCGTGACGGTGCCGAGGTTCTTGTCCCCGAGGGCGGCGGCGAGAGCCTGCTGGAGGCCCGTCCCGGTGGGAACCGCGGCGGCCGACCCGGCCTCGGCGGAGGCGAGGACGGTCCCCACGGTGGGGACCGGGCGGGCGGCCGGCGAGCCGCTGCCGCTCGGGGTCCGCCCGGGGGCGGTGGCAGCGGTGCCGGTGGTGGGGCCGGTGGTGGCGGACGGTTCGCCCGGGCGGGTGGTTCCGGTCTCGCCGGGCTTGGGCTTGCCGGTGCCCTTGCCGTGGTCGCCCTTCTTGCCGTCCCGGTCCTCGTCCTCGCCCTGTCCGGCGGTGCGACCGCTCGGGCTGGGCGACGGCTGCGCGTGCGCTCCACCCGAGGTCAGGACCGTCGTGGCGACGAGCAACACCACCCCGAACAGCCCGGCCGTCGTCCCCCTGCGGCGGCGCGCCGCCCCGACCCCTGCTCCCACCGACCGGCCCCTTTCCTGAGCACTCACTCCCGTAGGAGACACTTGGATTCTGTCAGTCCCTACCTTGGAGGAACCGTTGGAGTTCGACGTCCTTATCGAAATCCCGAAGGGCTCTCGTAACAAGTACGAGGTCGACCACGAGACCGGCCGTCTGCGGCTCGACCGGATGCTCTTCACCTCGACCCGCTACCCGGCCGACTACGGCTACGTCGAGGGCACGCTCGGCGAGGACGGCGACCCGCTGGACGCCCTGGTCATCCTGGACGAGCCGACCTTCCCGGGCTGCCTCATCAAGTGCCGCGCGATCGGCATGTTCCAGATGACCGACGAGGCCGGCGGCGACGACAAGCTGCTGTGCGTCCCGGCGACCGACCCGCGCTGGGAGCACCTGCGGGACATCCACCACGTGTCGGAGTTCGACCGCCTGGAGATCCAGCACTTCTTCGAGGTCTACAAGGACCTGGAGCCCGGCAAGTCCGTCGAGGGCGCCAACTGGGTCGGCCGTGCCGAGGCCGAGGCCGAGGTCACCGCTTCGATCAAGCGTCTTGCGGAGCAGGGCGGCCACTGAGCCGTCGTTCCGATCTCGTTCGATCACGACGGTTCGAGGCAGGTCGGGGCAGCCGGAGGCCGGGGTCCGCGGATTCGTCCGCAGGCCCCGGCCTCTGCCGTTCCCGGATGTGTCCGGATGTCCCCTGGGGGACACCCGGCGGGCGTCAGTCCTCCAGCCGGAAGCCGATCTTCAGGCCGACCTGGTAGTGCTTGATCCGGCCGTCCTCCAGATGGCCCCGGACCTGCGTCACCTCGAACCAGTCGAGGTTGCGCAGCGTCCGGGAGGCCCGCTCGACCCCGTTGCGGATCGCGGCCTCGACGCTCTCGGTCGAGGACCCGACGATCTCGGTCACCCGGTACACGTGGTCAGTCATGACGGACTCCCTCAGCTGTGCGACGGCCCCCGGTCCACCGTGCACCGCCACCGGTCGGCCCGCACGCCGACAGGGGCGAAGGAGCGCAGGACGCGCTAGAACGCCGCCCGGACCCCGCCCACCGGGACGCCGCCGCCCAGCAGCGGGGCCGCGCCGATCCGCTCCACGGTGTCGTCCGGCGCGGTCACCCCGAGCCGGCGCAGCGCGGCCGCCAGGACCGGGCCGCGGGCCCGCTCCCCGCCGTCGTCGATCTTGAAGGCGAGCGCCCGACCGTCCGGCAGCGCCACCACCTGGACCGCCTCGGCGCCCATCTTGGACAGCGCGCCCGGGACGGCCCGCATCAGCCAGGTGTCGGCCCGGCGGGTGCCGGCCACGTACTCGGGGTGGGTGCGCATCGCGTCGGCCACCCGGCGCGGCGCGCTGTCCTCGGCGGCCAGCAGCAGGCTCCGGTAGCCGCGCGCCAGGCCGGTCAGGCTGACGGCCAGCAGCGGTGCGCCGCAGCCGTCCACGCCGGCGTGCGCCGCGGTCTCGCCGGTGCCCTCCTCCAGGGCCTCGCGGGCGAGCTCCTGGATGGGGTGGGCGGGGTCGAGGTAGCCCTCGGTGTCCCAGCCGTTGGCGACACAGGCGGCCAGCCAGCCGGCGTGCTTGCCGGAGCAGTCCATCAGGATCGGGGCGCGGCCGCCGCCGGAGCCGAGCAGGAGTTCCGCCTCGGTCTCGTCCAGCGGCAGGTCGGCGGGGGTGCGCAGGGCGGATTCGTCGAGCCCGGCAGAGCCCAGGATGGTCCGCACGCCGGCGAGGTGAAACGATTCCGCGGAGTGGCTGGAGGCCGCCAGGGCCAGCAGCGCGCCCTCGATCGCCAGCCCGGCCCGCAGGGTGGCCACCGCCTGGAACGGCTTGGCGGTCGACCGGGGGAAGACCGGCGCGTCGGGGTCGCCGAGCGCGAACTCGACCGAGCCGTCGGCGGCGAGCAGCACCAGCGAGCCGTGGTGCCGGCCCTCGGTGAAGCCGGAACGTATGACCTCGGCGAGCACGGCCGGGGTGGCGGACTGGGACATGGCGGGTGGCCTTCCGGGGTGAGGGTGAACCGGGGGCGAACCGGGCCCCCGCCCGCCCGCGGCGCCTCACCCGGTCAGAGCGGGCCACCCGTGAGCAGGTCGTCGACCCGTGCCTCCCCATCACGGTACCTGCGGGTGATCTCGGCATTGCAACCGTCGGCGGTGCGCAGCAGCAGCTGCCGCCGCCCGGACACCTCGCGCTCGTGCGCGCGCAGCCGCTCCAGCGCGGCCAACAGCTCCTCGGCCGGGTGTGCGGCCAGGTCGGCCAGCTGCACGTCGCCCATCAACGCGTCGGCCTCCAGCTGCGACTCGTACCCGCGCGGCGGCCCGAGCGTGACGTGCCGGGCCGAGCGGCGCACGGTGGAGGGCGCGTCGGTGAGGATCGCGGGCAGCCGGTCCAGCAGGTCGCCGGCGGGCCCGTCGCCGCCCGGCCCGGCGGGCCGCAGCGGGCCGCCGCCCGGCCGGCGGTCGAGCTCGGCGCGCAGGATGTCCATCCGCCCGTGCAGCAGCCGCCGCAGGTACGAGAGGTCCTCCTCCTGCTCCAGGGTCTCCCGGCGCAGGGTGCGCAGCTGGTCCAGGCCCAGCCGCTCCAGGTCGGGCTCCGCCCCGGGGCCCGCCGCCGGGAGGGCGGGGCCCACCGCCGGCTCCGGGCCCCCGGTGTCCCCGGCGGCCCGCGCCGCCGGTCCGGACCGGTACCGCGCCGTGCTGCTCGCGTCCATCACCCAACCACCTGCCGTCGTCCGATCCCGCCCGCTCGCGGCGCCCCGTCCCTGCCGCCGGTCCGGCCCGTCCCCGACGGGCTCGCGCGCCCGTCCGGTGGCACGCCCGGGCACCCCCGAAAGGTTCCGGTTCCCGGTCGGAACCACCCACCCGGACGACACCGCCGGAACACCTGTCCTACCGGCTCGACCGCCCGGCCGAACCCGGCCCGGCGCGGCGGACCTCGTGGCGCCCCGGACCCTCCGTACGGTCCCCCAGCGTGCCACCCCACCCGGCGCGCGCGCACCGCCCGTGCACCCGAACGGCCCCCTGGCGAACGGGGGTGGCTGATATGACGAGGCCTTTCGCCTGGAAGAGCGGCGCCCACTCCCGCGCAGGCGCACACCCCCCGGCGCACGGCCCCACGCGCGCGCCCCACCGATGTGCCCCGGGCCGGGCAGGCCCGCACAGGAGGTCGGGCACAATGGCCGCATGCGAGCAGTGGTGCAGCGAGTGACCGAGGCCAGGGTGACGGTGGCCGGGGAGACCGTCGGCGCGATCGAGGGGCCCGGGCTCTGCGTCCTGGTCGGCGTCACCCACGACGACACCCCCGCCAAGGCCGCCCAGCTGGCCCGCAAGCTCTGGACGCTGCGGCTGCTGCCGGAGAACGACGAGGGCGTCGAGCAGAGCTGCTCGGACCTCGGCGCGCCCCTCCTGGTGATCAGCCAGTTCACCCTCTACGGCGACGCCCGCAAGGGCCGCCGCCCCACCTGGAACGCCGCCGCCCCCGGCCCGGTCGCCGAGCCGCTGGTGGACGAGGTGGTCACCCACCTGCGCGCGCTCGGCGCCAAGGTGGAGACCGGCCGGTTCGGCGCGGACATGCAGGTGGCGCTGGTGAACGACGGCCCGTTCACCGTCCTCGTGGAGGTCTGACCGCCGGGCGGGCCCTGAGCGGGCCCGCCGACGGCCGGCTGACGGCCCGCGGACGGCCTACTGCGGGACGATCACGTCCTGGTTGCCCAGCACCGTGCCGGCCAGCAGCACCGCGTCCACCGGAACGTTCCGCTTGACGATCGCCAGCGCGATCGGCCCCAGCTCGTGGTGGCGCGCCGAGGAGGTCACGAAGCCCAGCACCCGCCCGTCCGGGTCGGCCGCCAGCCGCACCTCGGTGCCGTGCGGGGGCAGCGACTCCTCGGTGCCGTCCAGGTGCAGGAAGACCAGCCGGCGCGGCGGGCGGCCCAGGTTGTGCACCCGGGCGACCGTCTCCTGCCCGCGGTAGCAGCCCTTCTGCAGGTGCACCGCGGTGCGCAGCCAGTCCACCTCGTGCGGGATGGTGCGGTGGTCGGTCTCGAAGCCGAGCCGCGGCCGGTGGTCCTCGATCCGCAGGGCCTCGTACGCCCAGATCCCGGCCGCCGGGCCGTACCCGGCGGTCAGCTCCGCCAGCTCGGCGCGCGGCACGAAGAGATCCCGCCCGTACGGGAGTTCGCGGACGGCGACGGCACCCTCGGCGGAGACCGGGGAGCCGGCCGGCAGGTGCACCACCGCGTACTCGGCGGTCGCGTCGGCGATCTCGGCCCGGTAGAGGAACTTCATCCGCTCCAGGTAGGCCACCAGCTCGCCCTGGGTGCCCGGCTCGACGTGCACCCAGGTGGTGGTGCCGTCGTCGACCAGGTAGAGCGCGTGCTCGACGTGCCCGTGCGCGGAGAGCACCAGCGCCTCGACGGCCTGCTGCGGCGGCAGCTCCAGGACGTGCTGGGTGAGCAGCAGGTGCAGCCAGACCAGCCGGTCCTCGCCGGTGACGGTGACCACGCCGCGGTGCGAGAGGTCCACGAAGCCGGTGCCCTGGGAGAGGTTCCGTTGCTCCCGGAAGATGTCGCCGTAGTGGGCGGCGACGCCCTCGTCGACTCCCTCGGCGGGGACGGCTCCGGGCAGGGCAAGCAGCGGGCTCTTCATACCGGCCAGCTTACGACCGGCCCTCCGCGCGCTCGGCGGTGCAGTCGGCGCAGCGGCCGAAGATGGCGAAATGCTTGAGATCGGTGTCGAAACCGTGCTGCTCGCGCAGGCTCCGGATGAGCGGCTCGGCGATCTCGGTGCCGGTCTCGGTGACCTTGTCGCAGTCCCGGCAGACCAGGTGCAGGTGGTGGTGGCGGCCGGCCAGGTGGTAGGTCGGGGCGCCGTGACCGAGGTGGGCGTGCGAGACCAGGCCCAGCTCCTCCAGCAGCTCCAGGGTCCGGTAGACGGTGGAGATGTTGATCCCGCTGGCGGTCTGCCGGACGTGGCAGAGGATGTCGTCCGGGGTGGCGTGGTCGAGGACGTCGACGGCCTCCAGCACGAGCTGCCGCTGCGGGGTCAGCCGGTAGCCGCGTTCGCGCAGGTCGGCCTTCCAGTCGCCGGAGAGCTGCCAGTCGGTGGTGCCGGTTTCCGCCACGGTACTGTCCCTGCCAAGTCGGGGGTCCTGAGGCAAGTGTAGGGACCGGCCCCGGGGCCGGTCCCTACCTCACGGTCAAGCGCTCGTGCTCAACGGAAGAACGCGATGCCGTCGTCCGGCAGGTCGTTGATGTCCTTGATCAGCTGCGCCGGGCTGAGCACCTTCTTCAGCTGGGCCGACATGTACGGGCGCAGCGGCACGTTCGGGGCGGCCTTCTCGCCGACCCAGAGCAGCTCCTCGTTGACGAAGCCGTACAGCCGCTTGCCACCCGAGTACTCCGGCGAGCCCTCGATCCGCGCCACCGCGTCGGTGGAGACGTCGATCTGCGGCTTGCCGTCGGCCAGCTCGCCGTACCAGATCTCGACGGTGCCGTCGTCCCGGACGGAGGAGATCTCGATCCCCCGGGCGCCGCTGGTGCCGTGGGCGTTGCTGGTGATGCGCCAGAAGGCGTGCTCGTTCTCCAGCGGACGGACCTTCTCGCCCTCGGCGTCCAGCACCCAGGTACGGGAGCGGAACTCCAGGAAGGGGCGGCCGTCGTGCCGGATCACGATCTCCTGGCCGAAGTTGCACTTCTCCGTGCCCGGGAAGTCGTAAACGCCCGCGCCCTCCCAGGTACCGAGGAGGAAGGCGAGCGGGACGACGTCCTTGTGGAGGTCAGAGGGGATCTCGATCATGTTCCTGGTCGCTGTCGTCGGTGTGGGGCTGCCTCAACCGTACGGCAGGCTCAGCGCTGGCCCTGGTAGAGCTTCATCACCGAGAAGATGGCGAACCAGGTGATCAGCACGGCCATGAGGGCCAGCAGACCGTCGAAGAACATTTCCAGACCGGACACGGGGGGCTCCCAGGCGGCGACAGTGTGGTGGATTTTGCTGGCGCTCACTCTATCCGCCGGGCACCGGCGGTTCGCGGTGAGCCCCACCACGTCCGCGGTCCGGCGATCACTCCCCCGCCGCCGAAGGTTTGCCCCGGTGATCCGGCGATTACGCCGACCGGACGTTGCGGGCCCTCTAAGGTGGCGCCATGTCGAAGAAACTCGTCATCAAGGTCACTGCAGGGGCGGACGCGCCGGAGCGGTGCTCGCAGGCGTTCACGGTCGCGGCGGTGGCCGTCGCCAGCGGGATCGAGGTCTCGCTCTGGCTGACCGGGGAGTCCTCCTGGTTCGCCCTGCCGGGGCGGGCGGCGGAGTTCGAACTGCCGCACGCGGCCCCGCTGCCGGACCTGCTGGACTCGATCCTCGCAGCCGGCTCGGTGACCCTGTGCACCCAGTGCGCGGCGCGGCGCGGGATCGAGCAGAAGGACACCGTCGAGGGCGTCCGGATCGCGGGCGCGCAGGTCTTCGTCAGCGAGATCATGGCCGACGGCGTCCAGGCGCTCGTGTACTGACGCCCACGGGCGGCTGCGGCGGCTACGGACGCTGCTCGTGGTCGGGGCGGTCCCGGTCGTGTCCTGGCTCGTCCCACTTCGGGTCGTCCCAGCGCGGGTCGTTCCACCAGTCGTCATCCGGGTCCCGCTTGTTGGCGAACACCGCGGCGGCCGGCGGGATGACCATCGCGACCAGGCACAGGCCGATCGCGGCGGGCACGGAGAAGAACCGCACCACTCCCCAGGCCAGGACGAACAAGCCCAGGCACACACCCATCATGACGTAGTAGTAGCGACGCCTCCGCCTTGCCTGCACGTCTCCACGGTACGACCGAAGGCCCCTGCCGGAGCAGGGGCCTTCAGTGCTTCGTCGCGTCGGTCAGACCGCGATCGCGACCTCGACGGCGGTGCCCTGGGAGGCCACCACCTGACGGTCCACGGTCTGGCCCGGGACCAGCGCGCGCAGGGTCCACTTGCCCGGGCGGGCGAAGAACCGGAACTGCCCGGTCGCCGAGGTGGGCACCTCGGCCGTGAACTCGCCGCCCTCGTCCAGCAGCCGGACGTAGCCGTTGACCGGCTCACCGTCGCGGGTCACCGAACCCTGGATGATCGTCTCGTTCGCCACGTCAACTCCTGCCAGGTCCGGGCCGCCGGCCTTCGCACCGCACATGTCTGTCTTCCCTTCTGACTTACGGTCGAGCCGGAGGCTCAGTTGCTGCCGAGCTCGATCGGCACGCCGACCAGGCTGCCGTACTCGGTCCACGAACCGTCGTAGTTCTTCACGTTCTCCTGGCCGAGCAGCTCGTGCAGGACGAACCAGGTCAGCGCGGAGCGCTCGCCGATGCGGCAGTAGGCGATGGTGTCCTTCGCCAGGTCGATGCCCTCGGCCTCGTAGAGGGCCTTGAGCTCGTCGTCGCTCTTGAAGGTGCCGTCGTCGTTGGCGTTCTTCGCCCACGGGATGTTGCGAGCGCTCGGCACGTGGCCGGGGCGCTGCGACTGCTCCTGCGGGAGGTGGGCCGGGGCGAGCAGCTTGCCGGAGAACTCGTCGGGCGAGCGGACGTCGACCAGGTTGAGGCTGCCGATGGCGGCGAGCACGTCGTCGCGGAAGGCGCGGATCGAGGAGTCGGCGGCCTGCGCCCGGTACTCGGTGGCCTCGCGGGCCGGCACCTCGGAGACCAGGTCGCGGGAGTCCAGCTCCCACTTCTTGCGGCCGCCGTCCAGCAGGCGGACGTCGCCGTGGCCGTACAGCTTGAAGTACCAGTAGGCGTAGGAGGCGAACCAGTTGTTGTTGCCGCCGTACAGGACGACGGTGTCGTCGTTGGCGATGCCCTTGGCGCTGAGCAGCGCCTCGAAGCCGGCCTGGTCGATGAAGTCGCGGCGGACCGGGTCCTGGAGGTCCTTCTTCCAGTCGATCCGGACGGCGTTGCGGATGTGGTTCTTGTCGTACGCGGAGGTGTCCTCGTCGACCTCGACGATGACGACCTTGGGGTCGTCCAGGTGGGCCTGGACCCAGTCGGCGTCGACCAGGACGTCGCTGCGGCTCATGGTGGTGTTCTCCATCCGAGGGCGGTTGGCGGAAGGTGCTGCTCAGCGGGGGTGCCCGAGCGGCCACGGTCCGAATATCCGTCCGAATAGCGAGACGGGAGCGGGTGTCCGGGGCGACCGGGCGGGAGATTGCGGGGTGCGGCCGGGGCGTTCGGCCGAGACGGCCGGACTACGTCACCGGGGAGATCGGCGGCGGGCGTCAACTGCCCTGCCACAATGCCGAGTTAGCGCATTCGACACAGACAGGCGGCCACGCGGCACAGGTCGACCGCCCGCCGCTTCGTGAGATCCGTCTGTCGCTTCATGTCGACGATGCTAGGGACACCGAAGGCTCGCTGTCATCAGCGTATCGAATATCGAGACCAGATGAATCGAATGCTGAGATTTGACCCCGTCATGGCCTGCGGCCACCGGCCGCGGGCGGTCCGGCGCCGCCCGGGCGGCACACAACGGGCGGAAACGGCACCGCTCCGCGGTCGGCCCTGGACGGGCGCGTCTCGCGGAGCGGAACGGAGGGGAGCTGAACGGAGGGAGTGGAACGGAGCGAAGCGGATCGGCAGAGCGGCGATCAGCCCAGCAGCCTGACGTCCTTGCCCTCGAAGGTCAGCTGGAGGCCGTCCGGCTGCGGCGTCGCCCCGTCCGCCCCGGCCAGCTTCAGCCCGGCCGGGAGCTGGTCCAGGGTGAAGCTCATCGGCTCGAACCGCTGGTTGGTGGCCCCGGCGAGCATCCCGGCCAGCCCGTTCAGGCGGAAGCCGTCCGCCGTGACGGTGTTCCCGTCGTTGTGCACCGAACCCTCGCCCTGGAGCGGTCCCAGCGAGGCCTTGATCTTGCCCGGCCCGCCGTACGACAGGGTCAGCCGGGCGTTGGCGGGCACCGGCAGCGCGGACGAGCCCTTCAGCAGCTGCGAGGCCGGCGGCAGCAACTGCGCGAGGTCCGCGTAGGTGATCAGACCGGTGCCGGTACCGCTGTCCACCGTGGCGCTCTTCATGCTGTCGCTCACCGCGACCCCGGAGAGTCTGGCCTTGAAGGAGTGCAGCGCCACCTGGCGGCTGCCGTCACCGACGGTCAGGCCGTCGGAGGAGATCCGGACGTCGTCCAGCTTCATCGACACCGCCTGGGTGAGGAACGGGAAGCCCTCGATCGACACGTCCGGGCGCTGGCTCATCCGGCCGCTGCTCACCAGTTGGTCGGCGGCCTCGTCCTCGGCCACCCCGACGGCTATCCGGTCCGCCCCCACCAGCAGTCCGGAGAGCACCACCAGGCCGATCGTCGCCTTCAGCCATCCGCGCATCGCTGTCCCCCGTCGTCGCCGGTCGCTGTCGTTCGCCGTTCCGTGGCGGCCGCTCCGTCGCGGCCGCGCCCGCACGACCGTACGACGTCCCGCCCCGGAGCATGGTTCCGGGGCGGGACTCGGGCAGGACTGGCCGGGACCGGCGGGGGGTCAGCCCGCGAGCAGGTCGGTGGCGATCCAGATCAGCGGCGCGGCCACCGCCAGCGGCAGCGCCACGCCGGCCGTCATGTGCACGAAGCGGGACGGGAAGTCGTACGCCGCGACCCGGCGGCCGACCAGCGCCCCCAGCCCGGCGAGCGCCCCCAGCGCGAGCGGCGCGCCGACCAGCAGGCCCAGCAGCACGGCCGCCGCCAGGCCCAGCACCGGGCCCAGCTGCTTCGGCCCGGGCAGCGGCGCCGCGGCCAGCACGGTGGCCAGCGCCACCGCGCCCACCCCCGCCGGGACCCACGCGGCCAGCAGCAGCGCGGTGCAGAGCGCGGTCACCACGGTGGCCGAGCCGAGCACGGTCAGCGCGTAGAACCGTTCCTTCGGGTCCGACGGGCGGAACGTCTGCAGCACCAGGACCAGCAGGAAGAACCCGCCGAGGGTGCCCACCACGGCCGCGACGCCGTTGTCGGTGTCCGCGAGCAGCACGGCCGCGTCCGCGGTGAACCCGGCCAGCGCGGCGAGCGCGATGCCCTGGCGGGCCGGCCACATGCCGTTCAGCCGGAACCAGCCGGCCGCCGTCAGCACCTGGAGCAGCGCGACCACCAGGGCCAGCGCCACCTGTCCGAGCGCGGCGCCGCCGGCCAGCAGGGCCGCGGCACCGGCGGTGATCAGCGCGGGCTGTAGGCCCGGGTCGATGATCGGCGAGCCGGTCCGGCCGCGCGGGCCGGCCTGCGGAGCGGGCTGCGGCGCAGGCTGGGACGGCACGCCCGGGTACGGCGGGCCGACGGGAGCACCGGGCACCGGGCCGGGGGCGACCGGGCGCTTGAGCGTCATGGTCGGCGGGTCGAAGGCGGGCGCGGCCGGCTGCGGCTGCGGCACGGGAGCCGCGGCCGGCATCGGGGCCGGCGTCGGGCCCGGAACCGACGGAGCGACCGGCATCGCGCCGGAGACCACCACCGGCGGCAGCAGCGTGGTCGCCGCCGCATCGTCCAGCGCCGGAACGGGCGGCAGCAGCGTGGTGGCGGCCGCGTCGTCCACCGGCGGCTGCCCGTATCCCGGGTAGCCGTACGGCGGCTGCCCCTGCACGGGCTCCTGCGGGAACTGCTGGTACTGCTGCGGCTGCCCCTGCTGGTACTGCTGCTGGTACTGCTGCGGCGGCAGGGGCTCCTGCGGCTGCTGCGGCCAGCCGCCGTAGCCGGGCTGGTTCGCGTTGTTCATGTCCGTCACGCCGCTCAGCCTCCCGCGAACGGCGGCAGCACCTCGACCGTCCCGCCCTCGGTGAGGGCGACGGTCGCGTGGTCCCGGCCGCCGACCTGGGCGCCGTCGACCAGGTAGGAGCAGTGTCCCAGCAGCTGGACGAGCTTCGGGCGGTCGGCGTGCCGCGCCCTGGCCGCCGCCAGCGCCTCCGCCAGGGTCGCCGCCTCGTACGGCTCCTCGGCCAGCCCGGCCTCGGACTTCGCGGCCGCCCAGTAGCGGATCGTCCCGCGCACCCGGGCGCCGCTCGCGGGCTCGGTGGTCGCACCCATGGGGCCACCCCTTCTCGTCGTCCTCGCCCGGCCCCGGTGACCCGGTCCGGTTCGACACCGCCGCGGCCGCCCGACCACCCGAAAGGTGGACCCGCGCGCCGCCGCCGATGTGCGTCCCATGATGGCGTGTCCGTCGTCGCGACCGGCAATCGCCCTGGCCGGGCGGGCACCGAGGACCACTCGAAGCTGTGTCCAGGCTCACCCGGCGCACGCCCGAAATCCCCCACCCGCCGGATTCGAGCCCTCCCGGTGGGGAAGGAGGTCGGCTATCCTCGTCCTCCAAGAGGGATCCGGGCAGAGTCGCCCCCGGGTCCTTTTGTGCTTTCAGGACGCCAGTACGGACGTTCTTGCGAATCGTCGGCCCACCCCCGGCGCGGAGCAGGAACCGCCCCGCCTCTCGCGGCACAACGACGTGCCCCGGCCGGCCGGGGTGTCGTCACCCGGTGCCGGGCCGCCGCCCGGGGCCGGACCAGACCGGAGGGTTCGCGGGATGAGCAGGGCAGAAACGGTGCGCCAGAGGTTGCGGGACCTCGGGCACGCGCGCCGTCGCGCCCTGCGCGCCCCCCGATCCTCCGATGCGCCCCGTACGCCCGTTCCTCTCCCCCTCAGCTCAGCACGTGCGCCATTCGGCTGTGGCGGCAGCCGTCACGCGACCGCGACGACCCGGAAAGGGGACTACCGGGTATGAGTTCTCTCCTCCTCCTCACCAACGCACTGCAGCCCTCCGCGGAGGTGCTGCCGGCTCTCGGCCTGCTGCTGCACAACGTCCGGGTGGCCCCGGCCGAGGGGTCGGCCCTGGTCGACACCCCCAGTGCGGACGTCATCCTGGTCGACGGCCGGCGTGACCTGCCGCAGATCCGCAGCCTCTGCCAGCTGCTGCGCTCCACCGGCATCGGCTGTCCGCTGATCCTGGTCGTCACCGAGGGCGGCCTGGCCGCCGTCACCGCCGACTGGGGCATCGACGACGTCCTGCTGGACACCGCCGGCCCGGCCGAGGTCGAGGCCCGGCTGCGGCTCGCGCTCGGCCGGCTCCAGGTGGCCACCGACGACAGCCCGATGGAGATCCGCAACGGCGACCTCTCGGTCGACGAGGCCACCTACTCCGCCAAGCTGAAGGGCCGCGCGCTCGACCTCACCTTCAAGGAGTTCGAGCTGCTCAAGTACCTCGCCCAGCACCCCGGCCGGGTCTTCACCCGGGCGCAGCTGTTGCAGGAGGTCTGGGGCTACGACTACTTCGGCGGCACCCGGACGGTGGACGTGCACGTCCGGCGGCTGCGGGCGAAGCTCGGCGTCGAGCACGAGCAGCTGATCGGCACCGTGCGCAACGTCGGCTACCGCTTCGTCGTCCCGGAGAAGCCGGAGAAGGGCGAGCGGCCCGAGCTCGCCCAGCGCCCGTCGGAGCCGCTGGAGGCCTGACCGGCGCGCCGGGCGGGCGCTCCCCGCCCGGCTTGTCCGGTTCGTCCCCTCGACACCCCCCGGCCATCCCCCGGTGGCCCCAGGTCCCACTGCCGGTGCGAACGCCACACGCGTAGACTCCACCCGTGGCCAAAGTGACGCGCGACGATGTAGCCCGACTGGCTGGTACCTCGACCGCGGTCGTCAGCTACGTCATCAACAACGGGCCGCGCCCGGTCGCGCCCGCGACCCGGGAGAAGGTCCTCGCGGCGATCGAGCAGCTCGGCTACCGGCCGAACAGCGTCGCCCAGGCGATGGCCTCGCGCCGGACCAACCTGATCGGCATGGTCGTCCCGGACGCCCGCCAGCCGTTCTTCGCCGAGATGGCGCACGCCGTGGAACGTGCCGCCTCCGAGCGCGGCAAGCTCGTGCTGATCGGCAACTCCGACTACGTGGACGACCGCGAGGTCCACTACGTCCGGGCCTTCCTCGGCATGCGGGTCTCCGGCCTGATCCTGGTCAGCCAGGGCCCCTCGCAGCGGGCCGCCGAGGAGTTCGCCGCGATGGAGGGCGCGAAGGTCGTCCTGCTGCACCGCCGCCCCGAGGCGATCGACGACGTCGCGGTGGTCACCGACGACGTGGGCGGTGCCGAGGCCGTCGTGCGCCACCTGCTGGAGGTGCACGGGCACCCGTACGTGGCCTGCTTCGGCGGCCCGGTCGACTCCCCGGCCCCCGGCGACCCGGTCATCGACCACGTCGAGGGCTGGCAGCGCGCCATGGACGCGCACGGCCTGCCCACCGAGCCGTACCTGATCGACGCGCCCTTCCACCGGTACGGCGCGTACGAGGTCGCGCTGGGCGTGCTGCGCTCGCCGGACCGGCCGCGGGCGATCTTCTGCTCCACCGACGACCAGGCGATCGGCGTGCTGCGGGCCGCCCGCGAGGTCGGCCTGAAGGTCCCGGAGGACCTCGCGGTGGCCGGCTTCGACGACGTACCCGAGGCCGCGCTCGCCGACCCGCCGCTGACCACCGTCGCCTCCGACCGCGACGCGATGGCCCGGGCCGCCGTCGACCTGGTGCTCGACGACTCGCTGATGGTGCCCGGCTCGGACACCGAGCGGGTCCGGAAGTTCCCGTCCCGCCTGGTCATCCGCCGTTCCTGCGGTTGCAACGGGACGCAGCCGCGGGCCGCCGTCGAAGCGGAGTAGCCGACTCCGCTCCGTCCGTCGCCGCAGGGCACCTGACCAGGCTTTATGAGAACCGAACGGGCTTCTCGGACCCTTCTGAGCCCGCTCTCATCGGATCCTCATCCGCCGGGCGGACGTTGGTCGACATGAGCGAACCGCAGCAGCGCAACGAGCAGTACGGCCCCTACCAGCCCCGCGTGGTCGAGGGCACCGTGCTCGGCAGCAGCACCGGAACGAGCGACTACGGCTACGGCTACCGCGAGGACCACTCCGCCGGAGGCTTCGACGGACCGCCCCCTCCCCCGCCCATGCCTCCCGGGCCGCCCACCCCCGGTGAGCCCTTCGGCCACGACGGCCACGGCGGCACCCCTGGCCACGGCGGCCGGGCCCGGCGCGGCCTGCTGCGCGGACGGCTCGCCCTGGTCACCGCCGTCGCCGCGGTCGCCGCCGTCCTCGGCGGCGTGACCGGCGGGGTGGTCGCCGCCCAGCACTCCACCGCCACCCGCACCGGCACCATCGCCAGCCCTGTCTCGGCCCGCTCCGACGGCAGCGCCGACGTGCCCGCCATCGCCGCGGCCGTCTCCCCCAGCGTCGTCCAGATCACCGTCAAGACCGGCAGCGGCACCGCCACCGGCACCGGCGTCGTCCTCGACAAGAACGGCCAGATCCTCACCAACTACCACGTCGTCGACGGCGCGCTGAACGGCGGCCGGATCACCGTCACCTTCAAGGACGGCTCCACCGCCCAGGCCACCGTGACCGGCACCGACAAGTCCCTCGACGCCGCCGTGATCACCGCGAGCGGCGCCAAGAACCTCAGCCCGGCCACCCTCGGCGACTCCTCCACCGTGGCCGTCGGCGACCCCGTCGTCGCCATCGGCAACCCCGACGGCCTCACCGGCACCGTCACCTCCGGCATCATCAGCGCCGAGAACCGCGAGGTCACCGTCCAGCTCGACGAGGGCAGCACCAGCGGCAACGGCGGCTTCGGCTTCCCCAACCTGCCCGGCCTGCGCGGCAGCACCCCGCAGCAGAACGGCGGCACCACCACCACGTACAAGGCGTTCCAGACCGACGCCGCCCTCAACCCCGGCAACTCCGGCGGCCCGCTGATCAACGCCAACGGACAGGTCATCGGCATCAACTCGGCGATGTACTCGCCCACCGGCTCCAGCTCCACCGCGGGCGGCAGCAGCAGCGCGGGCAGCGTCGGCCTCGGCTTCGCCATCCCGATCAACGACATCAAGCAGGTCCTGCCGAAGCTACAGGCCGGCCAGAACGTGTAAGACGGACAATTACTCCGAGCAGGTCCCCAGCAGCTTCCGAGCAGGCCCTCCACCCGACGAGAAAGGGCAGTAGCCCATGACCCCGTCCGCCGACGACCGCACCCCCGGCGAGCCCGGCCAGCCCACGGCCCGCCTCCTCGTGGTCGACGACGAACCCGCCCTCCGGGACGCCCTGGAGAGCAGCCTCGCCTTCGAGGGCTACGAGGTCGCCACCGCCACCGACGGCTACGAGGCCCTGGAATGCGTCGAACGCGACAAGCCCGACCTCGTCCTGCTGGACATCATGATGCCCCGGATGGACGGCCTCACCGCCGTCCGCCGGATGCGCTCGCGCGGCGACACCGTCCCGGTGCTCATGCTCACCGCCCGCGACGCCGTCGGCGACCGCGTCACCGGCCTCGACGTCGGCGCCGACGACTACCTCGCCAAGCCCTTCGAACTCGACGAACTCCTCGCCCGCGTCCGCGCCCTGCTCCGCCGCAACGCCCTCGCCACCGAGGCCGCTGCCCGCGCCGCCGCCGAGGACGAGAGCGAGGTGCTGGCCTTCGCCGACCTCAAGATGAACACCGCCACCCGCGAGGTCACCCGCGCCGGCCGGCCGGTCGAACTCACCCGCACCGAGTTCATGCTGCTGGAGATGTTCCTCTCCCACCCCCGCCAGGTGCTCACCCGCGAACAGATCCTCAAGGCGGTCTGGGGCTTCGACTTCGAACCCTCCTCCAACTCCCTCGACGTGTACGTGATGTACCTGCGCCGCAAGACCGAGCAGGGCGGCATGCCACGCCTCATCCAGACCGTCCGCGGCGTCGGCTACGCCCTGCGCCCGGCCGCCGGCACCAGCGCGTGACCGCCGTTCCGCCCCCACCCCTGGTCCCGCCCCGCACCTCCCGCGGCCGGCGCCTCCCCCACTGGTTCCGCTCCCGCTCCCTCCGCAGCCGCCTCACCCTCCTGAGCGCGGCCGCGGTGGCGGTGGCCATCGCACTGTCGGCGCTGGCCTGCTGGTTCATCGTGGAGAAGCAGCTCTACGACCAGGTCCGCACGGACCTGCGCAGTGCGGAGCCGGAGCCGCTGCCCCGCATCCCCAACGTGCCTTGCGGGAGCACCCCCCAGGGCGCGCTCGACGTCGCGCTGGCCAACCCGCGCAACAACCGCCCCACCGGCGACCTGGGACCTCCCCTGCGGGACACCCAGAACGTCTCCGCCGACCTGTCCGTCGTCTGCCTGCCACCCGGCTCGAAGCGGGCGATCATGATCCAGCAGGACGACAGCAAGGTGTTCGCCCTCCGGCAGGGACAGCCCGTCATCCGCGGCGGGCAGTACACCGACGGCTCCCCCGCCATGGTCCGGGTGGCGTGGTACCGGAATGCCAATTCCAGCCTTCCGCCCGTCCTGGTCATGGTCGCCGCCCCGCTCCAGCCGGTCGAGGACTCCCTGGAGAAGCTCGCCATCATCCTCGGCGCCGTCTCCCTCGGCGGCATCGCCCTCGCCGCCATCGCCGGCCGCCTGGTCGCCCGGTCCGCCCTCAAGCCCGTCGACCAACTCACCGACGCCGTCGAGCACATCGCCCGCACCGAGGAGGTCGGCACGACCATCCCCGTCCACGGCGACGACGAGATCGCCCGGCTCTCCACCTCCTTCAACTCCATGAGCACCGCCCTCGCCAACTCCCGCGAGCGGCAGACCCGTCTGATCGCCGACGCCGGGCACGAGCTGCGGACGCCGCTGACCTCCCTCCGCACCAACGTCGACCTGCTGATCCGCAGCGACCAGACCGGCCGCCCGCTCCCGCCCGCGACCAAGACCAAGCTGCTGGGCAACATGAAGGCCCAGATGCAGGAACTCACGGTGCTGATCGGCGACCTGCTCCAGCTGTCCCGGCCGGACTCCCCGAAGCCGGTCCGCAACCTCGCCGTCGTCGCCCTGCACGAGATCGCCGGACGGGCCGTCGAACGCGCCGAGCTCCGCGGCCCGGGGCTGGTCTTCGAGACCACCACCGAGCCCTGGTACGTGCACGGCGACGCCGCCGCGCTCGAACGGGCGGTGATCAACCTGCTGGACAACGCGGTGAAGTACAGCCCGCCCGGCGGCACCATCGAAGTCCGGCTCCAGCAGGGCGTGCTGACCGTCCGCGACCACGGCCCCGGCATCCCGCCGGACGAACTGCAGTACGTCTTCGACCGGTTCTGGCGCTCGCCGTCCTCGCGTCAGCTGCCGGGCTCGGGCCTCGGGCTGTCGATCGTCGCGCAGAGCGTCCGGGAGGCCGGCGGCGAGGTGTCGCTGGGCCCGGCGGGGGACGGCGGCCCGGGCGCGCTGGCGACCGTCCGGCTGCCGGGTGGTCCCCACCCCGAGTGACCGAACGCAAAAGCAGGACGGGCGGGGCGCCCCGACAGCGCCCCGCCCGTCCTGTGTCGGCTCTCGGTCAGTCGATGTCGCTGCCCGGGCCGAGGACCTTGATCCGGTCCTGCGCCGGGGCCGCCAGCGGCGCGGACGCCGAGCTGTGGGCACCGAGGAAGGCCGCGAAGACGTCCAGGTCGGAGGCACCGACGAGCTTGTCGGTGCCGGCCGCGAAGGCCGGGAAGCCGTCGCCGCCACCGGCCAGGAACTCGTTGGCCGCGACGCGGTACTTGGCGGCCGGGTCGATCGGCGCGCCGTTGAGGCGGATCGAGTCGACGAGCACCCGCTCGGCACCGGCCTTGCGCATGTCCAGGGTGTAGTGGAGGCTCTTGGACGGCTGAAGGATCTTCGGCGCGGCCTCGTTGGGCCCGCTCACCTGCTGCTGGAGCAGCTGGATCAGCTGAGCGCCGGTCAGCGTCTTGACCTGCATCATGTTGGTGAACGGCTGGACGGTGAACGCCTCGCCGTAGGTCACCACGCCGTCGCCCTCGCCGCCCGAGGCCTTGAAGACCAGGTCGGAGCGGATGCCGCCCGGGTTCATGAAGGCGACCTGCGCCGCACCCTTGTCGGCCGGGGACAGCCCCTCCAGCTGCGCGTCGGCGATCAGGTCACCGAGCGGCTTCTCCAGGTCGCCGCTGCCACGGCCGTTGATGTCCGCGCCGATGTAGCCGACCGGGCGGTTGGCGATCGGGGCGGCCAGCTTGGCGTAGTGGTCGATCAGCGCGGTCATGTCGGGCGCCTTCTCGACCGTGCGCCGCACGATGTGGTTCTCGGCCTTGACCGACGGGCGGACGATCGCGCCGGTGGTCTTGTCGAGCTTCAGGTCGATCTCGGTGTAGAGCCGGCCGAAGGAGGCGGCGCTGGTCACCGAGCGGGGCACGCCGTTCGGGTCGGGGATGGTGCACGCGTACGCGTTGTGGGTGTGGCCGGTGACGATGGCGCCGATCGCCGGGTCGAGCTTCCTGGAGATGTCGACGATCGGGCCGGAGATGCCCTGGCCGGCCGGGCCGCAGTCGTAGTTGTAGACGCTGCTGGCCGGGTAGCCGCCCTCGTGGATCAGCGCGACGATCGAGTTGACGCCCTGCGCCTTGAGCTCGGCGGCGTACTTGTTGATCGTGGCGACCTCGTTGCCGAACTTCAGGCCCTTGACGCCCTCGGCGGTCACGATGTTCGGCGTGCCCTCCAGGGTGACGCCGATGAAGCCGACCTTCACGCCCTGCGACTTGGTCACCCAGTACGGGGCCAGCAACGGCTTGCCGGTCTTCTCGTCGGTGACGTTGGCCGCGAGGTAGTTGAAGTTGGCGCCCTTGAACGTGCGCCCCTCCTCGTAGCAGCCGTCGACCGGGTGGCAGCCGCCCTCCTGCATCCGCAGGAGCTCCTGGGCACCCTCGTCGAACTCGTGGTTGCCGACCGCGGTGACGTCCAGGCCGAGCTTGTCCATCGCCTCGATGGTCGGCTCGTCGTGGAACAGCGCCGAGGTCAGCGGGCTGGCGCCGACGATGTCGCCAGCCGCGACGGTGATCGAGTCGTCGGCCGGGATGCGGGCCTGCCGCAGCGCGGTGGCCAGGTACTCGATGCCACCGGCCGGGGTGGAGACGACCTGACCGGTCTTCGGGTCGATCTCCTTGACGGTGCCCGACGAGCCGGCCGGGGGCTCCAGGTTGCCGTGGAAGTCGTTGATCGCCAGCAACTGGAGGTTGACGGTCTTGTGACGCTTGGCGTTGGCGTCGGCGGCCTGCGCGGCCGTCGGCACGGCCACCGTGCCGACCAGACCTGCCGCGGCGACGACGGCGAGCGCCGCGCGTCGGGATCTGACGGTGAGCATGAGGGTCCCCTGCACCTTGGATGAACGCCCGGCTGTGGACAGGACCGGGCGCTGGGCGATGTGTTGCGCCAGTGCAGCCTAGGGTCAACGCGCGTAGCTGTCAGGACGTTGAACGTAACGAGAGGATTACCTACTGACGAATCATCGTCGTCCGGCCGGGGCTCCCCCGCCCGGAACGACCCCTCACATCCCCGGCTCGGCCGCCAACTGCCGCTCGGCGCGCGCCCGTTCGGCCACCGCATCCTCGGTCATCGCGCGGTCGGTGTACACCAGCGGCCGCTCGGTCTCGGTGATGATGTGCTTGACCACCTGGACGTTCCCGTTCACGTCCCAGACCGCGATGCCCGGCGAAAGTGTGGGAATGATCTCCACCGCCCAGCGCGGCAGCCCCAGCACCCGGCCGGTGGCCCGCGCCTCCTCGGCCTTCTGCATGTAGATCGTCCGGGTGGAGGCCATCTTCAGGATCGCCGAGGCCTCCTTGGCCGCCGCGCCGTCCACCACGTCCGACAGGTGGTGCACCACCGCCACGAAGGAGAGCCCCAGCCGGCGACCGAACTTCAGCAGCCGCTGGAACAGCTGCGCCACGAACGGGCTGTTGATGATGTGCCAGGCCTCCTCGACCAGGAAGATGCGCTTCTTCCGGTCCGGCCGGATCCAGGTGTGCTCCAGCCACACGCCGACGATCGCCATCAGGATCGGCATCGCGATCGAGTTCCGGTCGATGTGCGAGAGGTCGAAGACGATCAGCGGCGCGTCCAGGTCGATGCCGTCGGTGGTCGGCCCGTCGAACATCCCCCGCAGGTCGCCGTCGACCAGCCGGTCCAGCACCAGCGCCACGTCCAGGCCCCAGGACTGCACCTCGTCCACCGCCACGCCCAGCGACTCCACCGAGGACAGGTCGGGGTTGCGCAACGTGTCGATGATGTCGTCCAGCACCGGCTGGCGCTCGGTCACCGAGGCCACCACATGGGCGTGCGCGGCCTTCAGCGCGAACCCGGCCCGCTCCTCCAGGCCCCGGCCCATCGCCACCTCGATGATGGTGCGCAGCAGCGACAGCTGGCCGGTCTGGGTGATCGCCGGGTCCAGCGGGTTGAGCTTCACCCCGCCGTCCCGGGCCGCCATCGGGTCCAGCCGGATCGACTTTATGCCCAGCGCGTCGGCGATCAGGTTCCACTCGCCGACGCCGTCCTCGCCCTGCGCGTCCAGCACCACGACCTGCCGGTCACGGAACCTCAACTGCCGCAGCACGTACGTCTTCTCCAGCGCCGACTTGCCGTTGCCGGACTCCCCCAGCACCAGCCAGTGCGGGGCCGGCAGCTGCTGCCCGTACAGCTGGAAGGGGTCGTACACGTACCCCTTGCCGCTGTACACCTCGCGGCCGATGATCACCCCCGAGTCGCCCAGCCCCGGCGCCGCGGTGGGCAGGTAGACGGCCTGCGCCTGGCCGGTGGAGGTGCGCACCGGCAGCCGAGTGGTCTCCACCTTGCCGAACATCAGGCTGGTGAAAGCCTCGGTGAGGTTGCCGAGCGCCATGTGCGGCCTCCTGGTCTGGATCGGGGAACGTGCCGGCGGACGTCAGCGGCGGATGCCGGTGGCGAACGGCAGGGTGTTGACGAAGGCCCGGTGGTGCTCGCGGTCGCACCACTCCAGCTTGAGGTAGCTCTTGCCGGCCGAGGCCCGGATGGTCCGCTTGTCGCGTGCCAGCGCGTCCGGGTTGCGCGAGGACACCGTGATGTAGCCGACCAGGTTGACGCCGGCCGCGCCGGACGCCAGGTCGTCACCGCGCTGGTCCACCCGGCCGGTGTGCGCCAGGTCGCGCGGGTCGACCGTCCGGTTCATCTTCGCCGCGCGACTGGCCTCCGCCTCGTCGTTGGTCTTCTCGGTCAGCATCCGCTCGATCGCGACGTCGGTCGGCTCCAGGTCCATCGTCACCGCGACCGTCCGGATCACGTCCGGGGTGTGCACCAGCAGCGGCGCCAGGAAGTTGACCCCCACCGGGGTCAGCGGCCACTCCTTGATCCACGCGGTGGCGTGGCACCACGGCGCCCGGGTCGCCGACTCGCGGGTCTTCGCCTGGAGGTACTGCGGGTGGGTCGCGTCCAGCTCGGCCGGCCAGGCGTTGCGCCGGGACATCGCCTGGATGTGGTCGATCGGGTGGTCCGGGTCGTACATCGAGTGCAGCAGCGAGGAGAGCCGGGCCTGACCGAGCGGCTGACGCACCCGGATGTCCGCCTCCGCCAGCCGGGCGCAGATGTCGGTCAGCTCGCGCGCCATCACGGCCGCCAGCCCCTCGTCGTCCCGGGCCCGGCCGCCGGTCGCCGTCCGGCCCATGGCGTGCGCCTCGGCCGCCAAGTCGCGGGTGTAGTGCATGCAGGCCACCAGGTACGCCCGGTGCTGCTCCGAGGAGGTCGACACCATCGACTGCAACTGGTCGTACGAGTCCTTCAGCCAGCGCGGCGCCCCGTGGTCACCGCGCCGCTCGACGTCCTTCGCGTGCGCGTCCGGGTCGGCCGGCAGCGTCCGGGCCAGGATCTGCAGCCGGGTCACGAAGCCGTCCCCGTTGGCGACGTGCTTCAGCAGCGTGCCGAACCGGTCGACCAGCGCCTCCTGGTCCTCCGAGTCGCGCAGCCCGACGCCGGGGCCCTCGATCTCGATCGCGGCCGTCACCGTCCGGCGCTCCAGGTGCATCAGCACCCCGACCTCGTCCGGGCCGAACGGCGCCGTCAGCCAGCGCAGCCGCCCCACCCCGGGCGGCGGACCGACCTCCACCTCCCGGCCGTCCATCCGGGTGCCGGCGTCCATCACGTCCGAACGCCACACCGCCCGCCCACTGCGCACCGTCCGCCGGTAGGTGCGGTTGATCTCCACCCACTTGTAGAACGTGCGCTTGCGGTACGGCACGTACACCGCCGCGATCGCCAGCACGGGCAGGCCGACCAGACCGGCGATCCGCAGCGGCAGGACCGGCATCAGCAGGCCCCAGAGCATGCCGAGGAAGGCCCCGAAGATGATCAGCATGATCTCGCCGGACTCGCGGTTGCGGCCGATCGGCGCGTTCGGGCGGGCCTTGCCGATCAGGTAGGTGCGGCGCTGGTGCACGTACGGCTGGGCGTACTGGGCCCCGTACTGGCCGAGCGGTTCGCTGCTCACTTACCCGTCACCCTCCCTTCGCTGGATTGCTGTCACGGATCGGAACCGGGTTCTGCGGCGGCCCGGCCTGCGCCGGCGGGGCCGGGGTGCGGCCGGCGTGCGCGGCGATGCCGGGCGCGACCGAGCCGCCGCCCGCACCACCGCCGCCTCCCGCACCGACCGGACCGCGGTCGCCGTGGGTGGTGATGCCCTGCTTCATCAGGTTCGCGGTCCCGTTGATCATCGCCGAACCCGCCGACACCGCGCTCGCGCGGGCATGACGCATGTTCATGATCTCGTCGCCGAAGCCCGGCACGAAGCGGTACACCGCGGCGCTCGCGAAGATCGACAGGAACAGGATCGCCAGCCCCGACAGCACCCGGGCGAAGTCGTCGTTGGCCCCGGCCCCGGTCGCCACCGCGCCCGCCAGGCCCAGGATGATCACGATGATCGGCTTCGCCAGGTCCACCGCCACCATCACCCCCGCCCACCGGCGCACGTGCTTCCACAGCTGCTTGTCCACCAGCCCCGCGTACACCGCCGTACCCAGCAGCGCGCCCACGTACAGCATCGCCGCCCGGATCAGCAGCTCGATCCAGAGCACCGCCGCCGCCAGCACCGCCACCAGCGACACGATCACCAGGATCAGCGGCCCACCGCCCACGTCGCCCTTCTCCAGGGTGTCCGCGAACCCGCCCAGGTACGTCCCGGTGTCCGACTTCGTCCCCACCGCGATCGCCTTGGTCAGCCCGTCCGTCACGCTCACCACGGTGTACAGGATCAACGGCGTGAACGCCGACGCCACCACGGTCAGCCACAGGAAGCCGATCGCCTCCGAGAACGCCGTCGTCAACGGCGCCCCCCGCACCGCCCGCTTCGTCACCGCGAGCAGCCACAGCACCAGGGTGATGACCGTCGACACCGCGAACACCACAGCGTACTGCTGCAGGAACGACGCATTGGTGAAGTCCACCTTCGTCGTCCCGTCGATCGCCCCCGACAGCTTCCGCACCACCCAAGCCGCCGCCTGCGCACACCCCTTGGCCAACGACCCCAACGGATCCGCCACATTCCCGACAGTCCCACTGCCGGGCAGCGAGCCGCTTCCGCCCGGGGCGCAGTAAACGTCGTTCCCAGGCAGCGGAACGCCTGGGCAACTCGTGTTGGTCACTCCAGGGCTTGGGGTGGGCGAAGGCTCCGCCATGGCGCGGTGGGCCATCAACGGGACCGAGAGGGCGGCGAACAACGCCCCGCCGGCCAGGCGTCGCATGCTTGACCAAACGACTCCCGAATTACCGTCAGCGGGCATAACGGAAGCCTCCGAACTGCTCGACGGCACCTGTGATCTCCTCGGCGGTCGCGGCCTGCTGGTCCGGCGGGACAGGCGCCGGGCCCCCCGCTCGGCTGAAGTCGGTGAGCTTCCAGTCTGTTCCGGTCCAGCGCAGGCTGAGGCTGAGCGTGAACCATTCCTCGGACACCGGCCTGATCGAGCGCTCACCGGCAAGGCCGAACAGGCCGGTGCACCAGACGTCGACCTTGACGCTGTCCGGGGTGTACCCATTGCTCCTGGTACCGACCGGGATGGTCCGGCTGACGAACGTCAGGCCCTTGGGAGGCCTCCCCTGCGCATCGACTCCGAACCTGGCCGCCGTCTCCGGCGAGAAGCCCTGGTCCAGGCGGGTCTGGAGGGCCTGGGCGGCGGTCGGGTCGGCGATGGTGGCGACGATGGTGTGGCGGCTGTCGGTGCGGAACATGTCCGCGGAGCCGATCGCCACCGCGTAGTTGGCGGCGGCGGACTGGGCGCCCTGGTCGGTGTGCGGGAAGCCGGCGGCGATGCCGTTGGTGGTGGTGCTGACGGGCTGGTCGCCGCTGGGAGCCGGTCCGGCGCCGCCGGCGCCGCCGGGGGCGGCGGGGGTGGCGTGGTCGGAGGACCGGGTGGCGGTGCCGGGGTCGGGGTTGCCGTGGTTGGCGATGGAGATGGCCACGACGAGCAGGGTGACCACGACGAGGACGGTCAGCAGCGTGCGGAGCGGCCGGGCCTGACGGGTGGTGGGCTGGGAGGAGGGCTGTTCGCCGACCGGCAGCCGCGTGCGGGTGTGCGGCTGGTCGTCGGACAACGGCACGGCGGCCCTCCTGGTGCGGGGAGCCGGGGGGCGGCTCCGGGGGCCCTCCGCCCGTGGGCGGGCGCGGACGGAGGGTGGGAACGGTGGTGGACTGCTGGCGGGCGTACCGGGACGGTCCGGACGGGGACCTGTCCGCGGGCGGGCCGGACGACTGCCCTACTGCTGTCCGATCGTCAGATCGCCATGCCGTAGACAATGGTGAACAGAGTGCCGAGTGATCCAATGATGAACACGCCGGTCAGGCCCGCGACGATCAGCCCCTTGCCCTGTTCGGCGCCGAAGCTGTCCCGCATGGCGGTCGCACCGATCCGCTGCTTGGCCGCACCCCAGACGGCGATGCCCAGGCAACAGAGGATGGCGACGGCCATGATGACCTCGACCATCACCCGGGCCTCCGAGCCGAGGCTCGCGAACGGGCCCCAGTCCGGGGCGATCCCGCCGATGATGGTGTCGATATTCGGCTTCTTAGGAGGGTCCTCGGCCAGGTGGCCGATCGCGTTGATGTGCACGCTGCTCAGGTTCATTTCCATCTCACCGCCCGATCAGGCAAATTCAAGGGCCCGGACCCCGCCCGCGCGAAGGGTCGGTACCTATTCTTGGCCAGATCTGATGTCGACTTGGCTACTTCTCGCGGATTGGTCGTGAGGCATCGGACACGTACGCGAGGATGTCCACCGTACGAAGGATAGCGCTCACTCTTTGTATCTCTGATGATTGCGGTGAGCAACGCCTTCCGGAACACTTCGACTGACGATTCGTCGGGATGGTGCTGATGGTACTCCGGAAGGCCGGTACGGCCGCCGCTGCGGCGGGAGTTGTCGCGTTCGGGTTCCTCGGTCTGGTGACGATGGGGACGTATGCGGCGAGTGGGACGCCGGGCCAGTCGGCGAATCGCTCCGCGCTCTCCCCGGGCACGGTCCCGGCCGCCTACCAGGCGCCGATCCAGCAATGGGGCGCGCTCTGTCCGGAGATCTCACCGCCGATGCTCGCGGCGCAGCTGTACCAGGAAAGCGGTTTCGACCCGCGCGCCCAATCGGGCGTCGGGGCGCAGGGAATGGCGCAGTTCATGCCGGGCACCTGGGCCTCGTACGGCACGGACGGCAATGGGGACGGCAAGAAGGACGTCTGGGACCCGCTGGACGCGATCGCCTCGGCGGCGACCTTCGACTGCGCGCTCGCCCGGGACGTCGCGAGCGTGCCGGGTGACCGGCAGGCGAACATGCTGGCCGCCTACAACGCCGGTCCGTACGCGGTGACCAAGTACAACGGGGTGCCGCCGTACAAGGAGACCCAGGGCTACGTGAAGAACATCCAGGCGATGGCCCACAGTTTCACCGCGCCGACCGCGCCGGTGGAGGTGTCGGCGCAGTCGGCCGGGGCGATCTACTTCGCGCAGACCAAGCTCGGCACCCCGTACCTGTGGGGCGGGGAGGGGCTGCCCTCGCAGAACGGGCAGTTCGACTGCTCGGGTCTCACCCAGGCCGCCTACCTCAGCGTGGGCATCGAGCTGCCCCGGGTGGCCAACGACCAGTGGTACGCCGGGCCGCACCCCTCGCGCGACCAGCTGCGCCCGGGGGACCTGGTGTTCTTCGCGACGGACCTGAACGATCCGCGGAGCATCCACCACGTCGGGATCTACGTCGGCGGCGGCTACATGATCAACGCGCCGCACACCAACGCGGTGATCCGCTACGACAAGATCGACACCAGGGAGTACATCGGCGCGACCCGGGTCACCTCGGACGGCGCCCAGGCCCTGCCGACCCGGAACTCGAACGGGGCCGTCAACGCCCCGAGCCGCCCCGGCGCGCCCGCCCCGACCACGCCCCCGGCGGCACCCCCGGCGGCGCCCGCGAGCACCCCGGCCGCTCCGTCCGCCGGCAACCGGCCGGCGGCCGCCGCGCCGCCCGCCCCAGCCCGGCCCCGCCCCCCCGGCCCCGCCCCCCCCCCCCCCGCGCAACCCCCCCCACACAGAAGAGCGCGC